>JAOHCW010000019.1 GCA_028095925.1 Aquiluna sp. | reverse complement strand
CGGGTGCAACGGTCTTCCCGCGACCACCAAATCCGCCCTCGTCGCCGCGCTTGAGTGGGCGTCCGACCATAAGATAGAGGAGGCCTCCAAAGAAAGGCACGATCACGCAAAGGATGACCCAGAGCCATTTTGGCAGGGACCTAACCTCGTGTTTATCAGCGCTGATCGCAAAAACGGTTGTGAAAACCATCCAAATAATTAAGAACGCAAGCGTTAGAAGAGCCACTCGTGTCATACCTTCAACCCTAGTTCGTTTCGCGTCCTCTTAGACTGGTGATATGAAAAACCCTTGGCTCAGCTACGTGCTAATCCGTCTCGGGCTCTTCTTCGGAGTGTTTTTCACACTCCTACTGCTTCAGTTCAACCCATTTTTCGCCGCAATTATTGCAGCAGCCATATCTTTCGCGATAGCTCTGCTGTTTTTGGACCGCCAACGTGATGCCATGAGCGCTGCTGTGGCAAAGAAGCTGGCTAGAGATGCCTCTGGTCGCTATCAAGATGACCTCTCCAGCGAGGAGGACAGAATCTTGGACTTAGAAGCTAAAGCTGACCAGAGCGATGCCGGTCCCAACCAAGACGGCAAACCCTAGGCCCGCAAAAGAGGTCAGCTTCAAAGCTGTGATCAGCTCACCTGGGTTTCTACTCTCCATGATTATCAGCGTTACCGGCAGCACCAGTAGCAAATTCAACATGCCCAGAATGGCGGCGGGATAGGCAAGCAGAATCAAGAAGTTCAGCGCAACCGGCAGCCAAATCAGCAGCATAAAGAGGGTTTTTGACGACTTGCGACCTAGCCGAACCGCAAGGGTCTTCTTCCCTACCGCAGCATCGGTATCAATGTCTCTGATGTTGTTCACCAGCAAAACCGCGGTCGCATAGAACCCAAACGCGATGCCTACTAGGACCGCAAGCGGATCGATGAGAAGTGTCTGGATAAAGTTCGTGCCCACCGTCGCAACCAGACCAAAGAACACGAATACGGCCAGCTCACCCAGACCCGCGTAGCCGTAAGGCGACTTGCCGCCTGTGTAGAACCAGGCCGCCAATACCGCCAGGGCTCCGATGCCCAATAGCCACCACTGAGCTGTTATAACAACTATTACCAATCCAGCGAGCATTGCGATGCCAAAGGTTACAAATGCCGCCCGCTTCACCGAATCGGGTCTTGCAAGGCCCGCTGCAGTGATGCGCTGGGGACCAACGCGGTTATCGTCGGTCCCGCGAATGCCGTCTGAGTAATCGTTCGCGTAGTTCACGCCAATCTGCAAAAACAGCGACACCACCAGCGCCAAAAGCGCAAGCACTGGGTCAAAGCGGTCCAGGGTGAAAGCCACCGCCGAACCTAGATACACCGGAGCTACGGCAAGTGGAAGCGTTCGCACTCTCGCGCCGGTTACCCAGGTAGAAAACTTAGACATTGGAAAAGACTAATCGGCGAGTAGTTTCCTGCACGCTACAAGGTCGGGCTTGCCAGAGGAAAGACGCGGAAGCGCCTCGACCCTCAGAACTTTTCTGGCCTTGGCCGCAGGGGATATTGCCTCGGTCAGCTGTTCAAAGGAAACCTCTGGGCTTCCTGAATAGACGATGCCCACCGACTGACCCCACTCGCTCTCCACCGCGCAGGCCGCAACCGCTTCGACCCCAGCAATTGCGAGCGCAGCCTCCTCAACTCGCTCAAGAGAGACCTTTAGCCCTCCAGAAACTATGACCCGATCAGCCCTGCCAAGAACCTTGAGCTTGCCATCAACCATCTCCCCCAGGTCGTTTGAAAGGTAGCTGCCACCAAGCCCGTTGGCCAACACAGGACCAGATATCTCAATCAGACCATCAACGATTTGCACGGCAACATCATCCAGGGCTACCCCGTCATAGACACAGCCTCCGGCTGTCTCTGCCATGCCGTAGCTGAGGACAATGTTGAGACCCTTGGCCCTGAGAGACTCCACCAGCGCGAAGTCCGCGGCCTGACCGCCCACCAAAATGGCATCAAATTTTCTCAAAATTGAAAACAGGAACGCGTCACCTTCGACCTCGGCAGCTATCCGATGAAGCTGAGCGGGAACAAGGGAGGTGTAGCGGCGCTCACCCTCCATCAAAGATGCCCCCCTGACAAACGCCTCGGTCGTGAATGGAACCTGAGTGTTCATAATTACCGGCTGCGAATCAGAAACTACAGATCTGATCAGCACATTTGACCCGGCAATGAACTGCGGCGTGAGGGCAAGTAGCCACTGCCCAGGTCCGCCTAATCTTGCGAGTGACGCGGTTGCCGAGTGCCTAAGAGCCTCAACGGAGAGCTCTAGCTGCTTTGGGGAGCCTGTAGAGCCAGAGCTTTCAACTATGAGTCCGACATCATCGGCAACCTCCTGGGGAAAAGAAACCTCAGGCGCAACACCGTTCACCTCAGGAGCGGAGATGAATCCTGCGCAGCTGCCCTCGAGAACATCAAGAATCAGATTTAGAGCGCCAAAGGTGTCATTGGCCGGACAGACCCGGAGCTTTTTCATTTAGAAGTGCCAGGGGGTATCAGACCAGTTTGGTTTGCGCTTTTCCAAGAAGGCGTCTCTGCCCTCTTTCGCCTCGGCAGTGCCATAGGCGAGCCTGGTTGCCTCCCCGGCAAATAACTGTTGGCCAACCATGCCATCATCGGCTGCGTTCAGCGCATACTTCAGCATTCGAATTGCAGTCGGGCTCTTTCCTAGAATTTGCTCTGCAAACTCAAGGCCAGCACTCTCGAGCTGCTCGTGATCCACCACCTTGTTCACAGCACCAATCTCAAGTGCCCGCTGGGCGTCATACTCCTGACCCAAAAAGAAGATCTCGCGAGCGAACTTTTGGCCTACCTGCCTCGCCAGCAGCATTGATCCATAGCCGGCATCAAAAGAACCAACATCTGCGTCGGTTTGCTTGAACTTGGCATGCTCTCTGGAGGCAATCGAGAGATCACAGACCACATTTAGTGAGTGGCCACCACCCGCTGTCCAGCCTGAGACTAAGGCGATAACGACCTTTGGCATGAAGCGAATGAGCCTTTGAACCTCGAGGATGTGAAGCCGGCCCGCTCCGCCGGGAGAGTATTCATAGCCACTATCACCCCTGACTCTCTGGTCACCACCGGAGCAAAAAGCCCAGACGCCATCCTTGGGTGAGGGACCGTTGCCGGTGATCAGCACGACCCCAACATCGGAGAGCATGCGCGCGTGATCCAAAGCTCTATAGAGCTCATCAACCGTTTGCGGTCTAAAGGCGTTTCGAACCTCAGGCCGCGAGAAGCCGACCCTCACTACTCCAAGGGAGTTGTGCCGGTGATAGCTGATGTCCTCCAGGTCCTCAAAGCCAGCGACATCGACCCATTGGGTGGGGTCAAACGGGGCTCCTGGAGAAAATTTCATATGCCTAGACTAATCAAATGGCAGCCGACGAGATAACCGATGTAGCGGTTGTGGCCCTCCCGCTGAGGACAAAGTTCCGCGGCATTGTGGTGCGCGAGGCTCTTATTTTCCGTGGCAGCCAGCGCTGGAGCGAATTCAGCCCCTTCATCGAATACGAGGACGATGAGGCTGCGCAGTGGCTCGCTGGGGCAGTGAGTTGGGCCAATGACCCGCTTCCTAGCTCCTTTAGGCAGTCAATACCCGTGAATGCCACCCTGCCTGCGGTCGGTGTGGATGAGGTGGCAGATGTACTGTCACCCTTTGGCCGCTTTAGCTCGGTAAAGGTCAAGGTCGCCGAGACGGGACAGGGTCTAAAAGATGACATTGCCCGAGCAAGAAGAGTAAGAGATCTTTATCCTGATGCAAAAATCCGGCTGGATGCCAATGCCGGCTACACCACCGAGCAAACCATGCAGATCGCAAGGGAGCTCAAGAGCCTTGAACTGGAATATATTGAGCAGCCGGTAAAAACCATCGCTGAGCTCAAAGAACTCAGGAACTGGTTGGCAGAGGAGCAAATACCGCTCAAGGTCGCAGTCGATGAGTCGATTAGAAAGTCAACCGACCCACTGCTGGTTGCCAGAGAGCAGGCTGCGGACATTGCAGTGATTAAGGTCCAGCCCTTGGGAGGTATTCGCAGAGCCTTAGCGATAGCCAGCGAGAGCGGGCTCGAGATTGTTGTTAGCTCTGCCCTTGAAAGCCCCATAGGCATTTCTCACGGCCTGCATCTTGCAGCTGCCATGCCTACTCTCAGTTACGACTGTGGTCTGGCGACAGCAAGATTGCTTGGAGGCGACATTGTCGACTCTCCCCTGGTCCCAGTAAACGGAGAGATTGAATTGCGCGAGGTGGACCCGAGTGAAGAGCTTTTAGAGAAATATGCTGCAAGTCCTGAACGCACCACTTGGTGGTTAGAGCGCCTCGAGCGTTGCAGGCAGCTACTAGAGACCTGAGTAGACGTGTAGACCTTTGAAGAATAGGTTCACGATGGTGAAGTTAAAGATCACCGCTCCAAATCCGATAAGCCCAAGGATTGCCGCACGTTTTCCGGTCCAACCCCTGGTTGCCATGGCGTGTAGGTATCCGGCGTAGACCACCCAGATGATGAAGGTCCAAACCTCCTTGGTGTCCCAGCCCCAGTAGCGGTGCCAGGCTCGCTCGGCCCAGATAGCTCCAGCAATCAAGGTAAAGCTCCAAGCCACAAACCCCACCATGTTGAACCGGTAGGCAACTCGCTCTAGCTGTCTAAGGTCAGGAAAGCGGTCCATCAAAGCACGCCCCACACCGGCCGCCTTGATGAGGTAGAAGATGTGGAAACCGGCGGCTATAGCAAAGAACCCGGTAGCCATAATGGCCACGACCACGTGGATTACCAACCAGTAGCTCTGCAGCGCAGGCATCAAGGTCTTGACCTCGACATAGAACAGGCTTACTGCGGCGAAGAGAGTAACGAGCGAGAACCCGGTGACAAAGGTTGCAACGTAGCGCACGTCTTTGACCCTGAGCGAGATTAGGTAGATGGTCAAAATCATGAGCGCGCCCGAGATAGCAAACTCATACATGTTTGCCCATGGCACACGCTGAGCCGCAACCCCGCGGAGGAACACCCCAACACCTAGGACCACGGTTCCGGCACCCAACACCCAGAAGCCATAGCGCTCAAAACGCGATTCTGTTGGGTCGTCTTTTAGCCTCGCAAGCTGAAAGGCGAACATCAAAAGCGCGACCGCCAAAAGCCCCATGGCTGCGGAAACAAAGAGCAGGGAGATTTGCGACAGTGGCTCATTTAGGACAATGTTCAACTAGTCACCCTCAATCTCTTTGCGCAAATCAACAATCAATTCTTCGAGGCCATCATCGTCGCCCCTGGCTAGTGCCGCATACTCAATTTTGCCAGCCAACTGCCGCACCCAAACCCGTCTTCTGCGAACACTCAGCGAAAACACAATTGCCACAAGAGCAATAAATGCAAACACCATGATCCACAAGCCACCCGGGTTATAGGCGACATCCAAGGAGGCAAATCGCTTCAACCCGTCGAAGGAGATAAATCCAGCTCCTCCGGGAAGCTCAGCCATTTCGCCAACCCGCAACTCAATTGGTGGGTTGGGTCCGTCTCGCCCGGCAATCAAATCAAGGTCTGTGATGTCCAATGCATAAACGTTTCTTGGTATTCCAGCATCGAGCCCAAGATCGCCCAAATAGACGTTCATAGTCAAAAGCGGATCAATCGGGTCTGGGTAGATAGACGCATAGGCCCCGGACTCGAGCTCCTGAGCGGTCGGATAGAAAAAGGCGATGATTCCAATCTGCTCGGGACTGGCATCAGGAGCTTTAATCACACCAAGCGATGTCATGTTGGAATCCTGGGGCAGAAAGACCACTGGCCCAGAAAAGGCGATGTTGCCCACACCGTCATAGAGGGTTATCACGGGTGCAAAACCGTTACCGGTCAAGAACACGTTTGCCCCGGGTGCCTCAAGCGGATAGTTCACCCGAATGTCAGAGTTCGAGTTTGTAAGCCCATCATCGAGCGTGACGTTGGCAATAAAGTCAACGGGCTGGCCCAGATTTGCAGGGTTTCTTAGGTCATAGACAACCTCAAAGTCCTCCAAGGTCATTGAAAACGGCTGGAGCTCATTTTCAAAGAACAATGGCCCTGGGGAAAAGGCATCGTAGCTGGCGAGGTTGTTTACGAACGTATCGCCCTCAACCAAAACTCGCTGACCCGAGAAGCTGAAGCCACCGCCAAGCCCCACGGCAATCAACAAGAGCACCAGGGAGTAGTGAAAGACCAGGTTCCCAGTCTCTTTGAGGTAGCCCTTCTCCGCAGAGACTGAGTCGTCCAACTTGCGAACCCTAAAACCACGAGAATTAAGCACCTGTTCGGCCCGGTCAAGCTGATCGCCCTTGGCCGCTGCAGTTAAGTATGCGGGCATCCGCTCAAGCTTTTGTGGAGTCTCAACAGGCTTGGCTCGAAGAGCGTTTAGGTGGACCTGCGTCCTAGGTAAGACGCAACCAACCAGCGAGACAAAGAGCAGAATGTAGATGGCCGAGAACCAGATCGATGTATAGACATCGAACAGCTGCAATGAATCCAGCAGAGCTGCAAACTCAGGCTGCTGGTCAAAATAAAGCCTTACGCCATTTGGATCCGCACTTCGCTGCGGATAAAGCGAACCAGGGATTGCCGCTAGGGCGAGTAGCAAGAGCAGAAACAGCGCTGTACGCATTGAGGTGAGCTGGCGCCAGAACCAGCGACCCCAGAATATTGGACTAAAGCGGGAGGATGATGCCACTGTTCACCACCTGAAGCCAATTAGTAAATTGCAGCCAGAGCCCGGTTGCCATGAGCGTCCCCAAGACAATCAGTAGCACCCCGCCAAAGATATTTAC
>JAOHCW010000018.1 GCA_028095925.1 Aquiluna sp. | reverse complement strand
GGCCTTTCGTGCCAAGAGTTGGTGGCAAAAACCCCTACGAGAAGTCCATCTGGTCCAAGCTCGGCAACGCGGTTTCCAAGAAGCCACTGGCCGTTGCCGCAATTGGTGTGGCGATTCTAGGTGGCCTGGCCTCCGGCGGCTTGGGCATCAAGAACGGCCTGAGCGCAACCGAGATTTTTATTGAGAAGCCCGAGGCAGTTCTCGGTCAGGAGGTCCTAGCGGACGCCTTCCCGGCGGGAAGCGCCACCCCGACCTTTGTCGTGGTTGAGACCGAGTATGTCGACGAGGCAAGAGAGCTGGTGGACATTCCGGGCGTCGCGGAGATTTCCGATGGCCAAAGTGACGCCAACTACTCCGAACTTAGGCTCGTGCTCGATGCCGATCCCGAATCCAATGAGGCTCTAGAGGTAATCAGGGACCTCAGGGTGATTCTCGATGAGCTCCCCGACGGAGCCATTGCGCTCGTGGGTGGGCAGGATGCATCGACGCTGGATGTGACGGATGCAACAGCAAGAGACCAGGCGCTTCTTGTGCCACTGATTCTGGTTTCTGTGTTCTTGATTCTGATCCTGCTGCTTCGGTCGCTAGCTGCTCCGATCTTCCTGATGATTGCGGTTGTCGGCTCCTTCTTCTCAGCCCTTGGTGCAAGCTGGCTGATTTTCCAGTATGTCTATGGCTTCCCGGCTCTTGACCTCACGGTTTTGATTCTGGCCTTCTTGTTCTTGGTCGCTCTCGGCGTCGACTACAGCATCTTCTTGGTGACAAGAGCTCAGGAGGAGGCTCGTCTGCTCGGGACAAGGGCGGGGATGAGAAAGGCGCTTGGTGCTACCGGTGGCGTCATTACCTCCGCCGGAGTGCTGCTAGCCGCCGTCTTTACGGTCCTCGGCGTACTGCCGCTCATTGCGCTGGCTCAGGTGGGAACGATTGTTGGCATAGGTGTCTTGCTGGACACCCTCCTGGTTAGGACGATCATCGTTCCAGCGATTGCTTTTGTCACTGGCAAGAAGTTCTGGTGGCCTAGAAAAGGGTTTGCCGACTAAACCAGCCAAGCGGTCTCGTTAGGAAACAGGGTCTCACTGCCGTCACCTGAGCGAATGATCGCATTGCCCTCAAGAGGCCAGGGTTCCTGGCCAAAGTTGTGAACTGCGGTGATGTTTCCGTTTTTGTAGCTCAGGACATCTCCGGTTAGTACCCAGTCGAAGCTACCCTCACCCAAGGAAAGCTTTTTTCTAAGCCTTAGTGCTGACTTGTAGAGCTCTAAGGTGGAGCCTTCTTTGCCCACTTGGCTCTCACGAGCGAGCTCTGCATAAATTACTGGCTGTGGCAGCCAACCAGAAACACTCGAGAACCCGTTGGCTTCGCCACCTGCTACCCAAGGCAGCGGAACCCTGCAGCCATCGCGGCCAACCCGCTCACCTTTAGTTCTTGCAAAGGTCGGGTCCTGGCGGTGTTTGGGTTCCAAGGTGGTGTGCTCTGGTAGGCCAAGCTCCTCTCCCTGGTAGAGGTAACTTGCTCCCGGGAGTCCGAGCATGAATAGTGTTGCGGCACGGGCTTTTATGAGACCAAGTTCGCTGTCTGGCTGGGGATCACTCGGACCAATACCGTCCGAGGCGGTCGCCCTGCCGTATTCGCCACCAAACCTGGAGGCGTGCCGAATCACATCGTGGTTTGAAAGCACCCAGGTGCTCGGGGCTCCGACTGCGTCGAAGGCCTCGAAGCTCTCGTCTATTGCGGCCACCAAGGTGTCCTTTTGCCAACCGGCATCGAGGAAGCGGAAATTGAATGTTTGGTGGAACTCATCTGGCCTAACCCATTTGGCCATCAGGCTCAGCGGCAGCACATAGGCCTCTCCACACATCGCGCGGTCACCGGGGTATTCGTCGAGAATGCTTTTCCAGTCCCGGAAGATTTCGTGGACCTCATCCTGGAACCACATCGGTGGAGCCTCACGTCCCTCAATGAACCCTGCACCGGCCTCAGTTACATAGGGGTGGTCTGGCAGACCCTCCTTCTTTGCCATGGCGTGGGGCTGGTCTACTCGGAAGCCATCGACTCCGCGATCTAGCCAGAAACGCAGAATCTCCTCGAACGCCTTCTTGACCTTTGGGTTGGACCAGTTCAGATCCGGTTGGGAGGAGTCGAAGAGGTGGCAATACCACTGGCCATCGGGGACTTGTGTCCAGGCGGGACCGCCAAACATTGATACCCAGTTATTTGGCGGTAGTTCCCCATTTTCACCCTTGCCGTCTTTGAAGTGGTAGAAGTCTCGCTCCGGGGAACCCTTGGGGGACGCAAAAGCCTTTTGAAACCACTCATGCTGGTCGGAGCTGTGGTTGGGGACAAGGTCAATCATGACCCTCAGGCCAAGCTCATGTGCCTTAGCGAGCATTTCGTCAAAGTCGTTCAGGTCACCAAACAGCGGATCCACGGCCACATAGTCACTGACGTCATAGCCCGCATCTTTTTGGGGGGAACGGTAGAAGGGGGAGAGCCAGACGGCGTCAACCCCCAGCTCCTTTAGTGCCGGAAGACCCTTTGTGATCCCGGCAAGATCGCCCATGCCGTCGCCATTGGAATCCAGAAAGCTGCGGGGATAAATCTGGTAGATAACGCCCGAGCGCCACCACTGAGAGCCCTTGGTTGGCTCGTGAACTGCCATTGCTAGAGCTTAATCCAGGCCACCTGGTCGTGCTCCAAGACTCCCTCGATGCTCAAATCGTGCTGGGTGGTAACTAGTAGTTCTCCCTCGGGCAGAACCAGTGAGTCCGGTCCAAAATTCGCCACCACAAGAACCGAGTTGTTCTTATAGGCGAGTGTGGAGTCCGTGCAGAGGCTCTCGACCCACTCAAGATTTCCATCGCCTAGAGCGTTGCTCTTGCGAAGGCTGAGCAGGCGCTTGTAGAGCTCCAAGGTGCTGCCAGCAACGCCCTGCTGCCTGTCGCGGCTGTAGCCGCGGTAGTTTTCAGGCTGCGGCAGCCAGCTCTTACCGGTCTCGCTAAAGCCAAACGCGGGAGAGTCGGCCTCCCAGGGAATCGGAACCCTGCAGCCGTCGCGACCGACCCGTTCACCCTTTGTTCTAAAGAACGTCGGGTCCTGTCGGTACTCAGATTCCAAGGTGGTGTGCTCGGGAAGACCGAGCTCTTCTCCCTGGTAGAGGTAGCTGCTGCCTGGCAGGCCAAGCATGAAGGCACTGGCTGCCCGCCCAATTCTTTGACCTTTGGCTTCGTCAGGCTGCGGGTAGTCGGGGCCAATACCATCGCCCTGCCTCGGGATCTCTTTATAGGAAAGCCTGGTGACGTGTCGAATGACGTCGTGGTTGGACAGCACCCAGGTACTGGGAGCCCCTACCGCACCAAACTCGAACAGAGACTCGTCGACCACTTCTTTGAGGCGCTTTGCCTCCCATTCGGTGGCCAGGTATTCAAAGTTGAACGCCTGGTGGTACTCGTCCTCGCGCACCCACTTAGCCATCTTGCTCAGCGGCAATATCCAAGCCTCTGCTGCCATGGCGCGGCTGTCATACTCGTCAATAACTTTGCGGAAGCCTCGGATGATGTCGTGAACACCCTCCTGGCCCCAGTGGGGGTGGGGCTTCTCGTCCTTCGGATCGCTATCGCTGCCGGTCATGGAGCTTGAGAGCTCTTCGACGTCAGGTAGTCCAGGCTCCTTTATGAGAGCGTGCGCCACGTCGACTCGGAAACCATCGGCACCGCGGTCAAGCCAAAACCTCAGAACGCCGTGGAAGAACTTCTCAACCTCGGGATTGCCCCAGTTGAAATCGGGCTGTGAGGAGTCAAAGATGTGCAAATACCACTGGCCATCGTAAATCCTTGTCCACGCTGGTCCACCAAACACCGACTGCCAGTTGTTTGGTGGTAGCTCACCATCTTCTCCTTTGCCATCGGCGAAGTGGTAGTAGCTGCGCTCAGGAGAACCCTTGCCTGCCCTAAGCGCGGCCTTGAATAGGGGGTGCTCACTCGAGGAGTGATTTGGAACCAGATCCACAATCACCTTTAGTCCCAGGTCATGAGCCTTTGAAAGAACCGAATCAAAGTCTTCAAGTGTTCCAAAGAGCGGGTCAATGTCGGTGTAGTCACTGACGTCATAACCGGCGTCCTTTTGGGGAGAGCTCATAAAGGGAGAGAACCAAATGGCATCAACACCGAGCTCGCTGAGTGACTCCAGTCTTCCCTCAACACCCTTGAGGTCCCCCATGCCATCGCCGTTGCCGTCAGCAAAGCTTCGTGGGTAGATCTGGTAAATAACTGCGTTGCGCCACCATTTTCCAGGCGCGTTGGTCGATGCATCGGCAAGGGTCATGAGCGAAATTGTATGGGTTTCAGATTCCAATTACCTGACATTGAAAAATCGCTGTAAATGGCAAAAAAATGGGGGTTTGGCCAGTATTTGAGCATCTGTAAACGATTACATAAAACGCCGTCGTTACTGGCTCTGAGTCGCTTTGTTACTGAGTTGTTATCGTTGTAAACGCTTACAAGTTTGCGTCTAACTTTCGCCAGGAGTGAACTAGAGGGGCTTGCCGTTGCAGGCATATCTATTTCCGTTTCAGGTACTGAAAGGTGCTCTATTGAAAACCACTAAGCGCAGCCTGTTTGCTGTCGGCGCGGTCGCCGCAGTTTCAGCGCTAGTTCTATCTGGTTGCGCAGCCGAAGAGGCTGAGCCAACCGCTACCGCTACCGCAACCCAGTCCGAGGCTCCTGCCGAGGACACCCCAGACATCGAGACTCTTACTGTTTGGGCAGACGACATGGTTGCTAAGTCCCTCGAGGGCGTTGCTGCACAGTTTGAGGCCGACACCGGCATCGCTGTCGAGCTCGTTATCAAGGACTTCGGTTCGATTCGCGACGAGGCGATCACCGCAATCCCAACCGGTGAGGGACCAGACATTCTTGCTGGTGCTCACGACTGGACAGGCCAGCTTGTAGCTGCAGGTGTTGTAGCTCCTGTTGAGCTCGGTGCCGCACTTGGTGACTTCCGCGAGAACGCAGTCTCTGCCTTCTCTTACGACGGCGCTCTATACGGCCTCCCATTCGGTGTTGAGAACATCGCTCTGGTTTGCAACAGCTCCCTGGTTCCATCGCAGCCTGCAACCTGGGATGAGGTAGTAGCAGCAGGTGTTGAGGTTGCAATGGGTGAAGACTCAGGTGACCCATATCACATGTACTACATCCAGACTTCGTTTGGTGCTCCAGTATTCGTTCAGAACGCTGATGGCTCCTACACCTCTGAGCTAGGCATGGGCGGCGAGGGCGGCTTTGCTTTCGCAGACTGGCTAGCTGCTAACGGAGATACCTTCTCCTTCAAGGACTACGGAACCGTTGAGGCCGAGATGAAGTCCGGCGAGCTTGCTTGCTGGATCACCGGTCCATGGGCCGCACCTTCAATTGCTGAGGGCCTAGGTGAGGATGGCTACGCCATTTACTCACTACCTTCAGTTGGTGGCGAGACCGCTTCCCAGTTCATGGGTGCTCGCGGCTTCTACATCTCCAGCCAGACCGACGACCCACTGTATGTGAACAAGTTCCTAGGTGAGTACATCGGTAGCGAGGCCGCACAGACCGAGATCTATGAGATCGGTGGACGTATCCCTGCACACAAGGGTGCCTTCGAGGCCGCATCGGGCGACAAGATCACTGCTGGCTTTGGTGCCGCTGGTGCGAACGCCGCTCCAATGCCATCGATTCCAGAAATGGGTAGCGTTTGGGCCTCATGGGGTTCAACCGAGGCTGCCATCATGACTGGCAAGATCAGCGCTGCCGAGGGTTGGCAGAAGATGATCGATGAGATCAACGCCGCTATCGCTGGCTAACTAGCAACATCATCTGAGAAAGGGGGCGTCCGACAAAGGACGCCCTCTTTTTCTCTGATTGGAGCAGGATCGTTTTGAGCACAGAGACCCGTGGACCAACCTGGCAACTGCCCAAGGGCAGAACCAAGTCCAACACCGCACTGAATGACGGTGGAACGCCTTCACTATTTGGAACCTTGGTGAAGATTGTTCTCCTGGGGCTGATGTCTGCGGCCATGGTTTTTGCCATCATGATCCTGATTGGCAATGAGGACTACCTATTTGCCGGAATTGTCGCGGTTGCGACGCTTATTGTGAACTGGGTTTACCTAAGGCGCGGAAGACTTCCTGCTAAATACCTGGCTCCTGGACTCATTTTCATGGCCATCTTTCAGGTCTATGTGGTTGGCTACTCGGGCTACATCGCATTTACCAATTACGGTTCGATGCACAACAGCGACAAAGACGACGCGATCAACGCACTCTTGCTCAACGGGCAAACGCGAATTGCTGGTGAGCCGGTATACCCACTGACTGTGGTGACCGATGATGCTGGCGAGCTGAACTTTCTTGTGACCCTCACTGATGATGCGGGCGCCATGCAGGTCAAGGTTGCTGCGGATGGCGAGGTTCTTCAGCAGGTCACTCCAACTGAATTCAACTCATTTGGCAAGGCCACTGCCGCCGAGGGCTACACCGAGCTTCCCTTCAGAGAAATCGCCGCAATTCAGGAAGACGTGGTAAGGGCCAAGCTTTACCTGAGCGATGACCCCGACTCATACTTCCTCATGACCCCGGACGCCTCCCAAGCTGTTGTTTTTGGGCCAAGGCTTGATTATGACCCTGAGGCCGACTCCATGACCCGAGTCGAGGACGGCAAAGTCTTCTTCGATTCTGGTGAGGGAACGTACAGGAGTTCAGACGGGGAGGATCTGGCGCCTGGATGGCGAGTAGAGGTCGGACTTCTCAACTTCGAACGAGCGGTTACGGACCCCGGTATTCGCGAGCCACTTGTCAGGGTGACGATCTGGACCTTTGCCTTTGCAATAATTTCCGTACTCTCAACCTTTATTCTGGGCCTGGGCCTGGCTCTGCTTTTCAATGATGCAAAGCTTCGGGGTCAGCGTTGGTATCGGGTAGCAATGGTTTTGCCCTATGCCTTCCCAGGCTTCCTTTCCGCCTTCGTATGGCGAGCCCTCTATAACAAGGACTACGGGTTTATAAACGTGGTGCTGTTTGGAGGTGCGGAAATCCCCTGGCTAACCGATGAGTTCTTGGTGAAGATATCAATTCTTCTCGTGAACCTCTGGCTCGGGTTCCCCTACATGTTCTTGATTACAACCGGTGCTCTGCAGTCGATACCTAGCGACCTTATGGAGTCGGCCAGGATTGACGGGGCTTCTGCGTGGCAGCAGCTGAGGCTTATCAAGCTGCCGCTGCTACTGGTTTCAGTTGCACCGCTCTTGATTACCTCATTTGCCTTCAACTTCAATAATTTCAGCCTCATTTATCTCTTATCCGGGGGAGGGCCGAAAGACTTTGATGCGACTATAAATGTGGGCCATAGCGACATCTTGATATCCATGGTCTACAAGATCGCCTTCTCCACGGGTGAGGGCCGTGACTTTGGTCTTGCCAGCGCCTTCTCGATTCTGATCTTCTTCATCGTGGGAACCATCTCCTACTTCTCCTTCCGTAGGACCAAGACCCTTGAGGATGTGAACTAATGGACGAGCTTTCGAAAGAGGAACTCAAGGCCTATAAAGAGGCAAAGTCGCTTCTCACCGACGAGCGCAGGCTCAGCTTTGGGGGTTGGCTGCGCAAGAAGGGTTGGAAGCACCTGGTTGGTTGGGTGATGGTGGTCTACTCGATATTCCCCATCGTTTATGTCATCTCCGGCTCCTTTGCAAATGCCGACCAGTTCACCTCGACTTTGTTCTCCTCGTTTACCACTCAGAACTACGTCGACCTTTTTGAGGACCCCTACAGGCCATTCGCCAACTGGTTTGTGAACACACTGTTCATCTCTGGCACCGCGGCCATTGGTTCGGTCTTCCTCTCGGCGCTCGCAGCCTATGCGTTCTCAAGGCTGCGCTTCACCGGTCGCAGGGCTGGGCTTTTGACGTTGATTTTGGTTCAGATGTTCCCTCAGCTACTTGCCCTGGTTGCCATCTACGCGCTGCTGGTGAACATCGGTAACGTCTTTCCGTTCCTAGGTATTGGTTCGCAGCTGGCTCTGATCATGGTTTATCTCGGCGGAGCACTGGGCGCGAATACCTACTTGATGTATGGGTTCTTCAACACCATTCCGAAGGAGCTCGATGAGGCTGCAAAGATCGATGGTGCTACCCACACCCAGATCTTCTACGGCATCATTCTCAGACTTGCTGCACCGATTCTTGCGGTCATTGGGCTACTTGCCTTTATCGGCACAAGCAGCGACTTTGTCTTGGCAAACATCATCCTGACCAAACCCGAGAGCAAGACCCTGGCGGTTGGTTTGTACATGTATGTCTCTGATCAGTTCGGTCAGCGGTGGACCATATTTGCTGCCGGCGCTGTTCTGGCGGCTATTCCTATTGTGGCCCTGTTCTTGTATCTGCAGAAGTACATCGTGTCGGGTCTAACCGGCGGAGCGGTTAAGGGTTAGTAAGTTTGTCAATAATGACTGACCTCGCACTTCAGCCGCATCACGATGGTTCCGCACTGTATGTCGCAAATCAAAAACCAAAACTTGGTGACAAGGTAAAGCTGCGGATTCGAGTCCACTCATCCTTTGGTGCCATCAAGCAGGTCATGGTGCGCCAGAGCGACTCGGGTGAGGGCTTTCTAACCCCCAAGTTCAAGGTCTTTGCCAAGCGCCATGGCTGGAGCTGGTTCGAGGGTCAGGTAGTGATGTATAACCCGGAGATCCACTACCGCTTCTACATCGAGCTCAAAAGCGGCGAGAGCTTTTGGCTAAACGGTGTGGGCCTGCATGAGCTTGACCAGCCCGATCGCGATGACTTCAAGATCAATACCTACAACTCAGTTCCGAAGTGGGCATCGGGCGCAGTTCTATATCAAGTATTTCCAGATCGCTTTGCGAGAAGTGCAGAGGCTGACAAGAGGACACCACCAAAGTGGGCCATCCCTAAGAAGTGGTCAGATCCTGTTATCGGCAAGGGACCGGGAACCGCTGAGCAGTTCTTTGGCGGTGACCTCAAAGGCATCGAGGAGCACCTAGATCACCTCAAGAAGCTTGGGGCAACAATTTTGTATATGACCCCCTTCTTCCCGGGAGGTTCTAACCACCGCTATGACGCTTCGAACTTTGATTCAGTTGACGAGCTGCTCGGCGGCAACAAGGCACTGCAGTCGCTTGTCAAGAAAGCCCACTCAATGGGCCTCAAAGTCATGGGTGACCTAACTGCCAACCACTCTGGTGATAAGCACGAATGGTTTGTTGCTGCCTATAAAAACCCCAAAGCCCTCGAGAGCGAGTTCTACTACTTCACCGATGCAAACAAGAAGTATGACTCTTGGTGGGGAGTGCCATCACTTCCCAAGTTCAACTGGAACTCTGAGGAGCTAAGAAAGCGCTTTATTCGCGGCAAGAGCTCGGTGGTTGCAAAGTGGCTGAAGGCGCCCTACGGGTTAGATGGCTGGCGCATTGACGTTGCCAACATGACTGGCTGGATTCGCGATGACAACTTCAACAGGGAAATCGCAAACACCATCAGGGCGACCATGGACGAAGTCTCCCCAGAGACTTTCTTGATTGGCGAGTTCACCTCAGATGCTGCGAACCACGTTGAGGGTGACAACTACCAGTCGACAATGACCTACTCGAATTTCACCCGTCCGACCTGGCGCTGGCTTTGGAACCCGAAAGAGAAAAGAGACGAGGGTCAAGTCGGCGTTGGTCGCAAGGGTATTGGTGCTAATGACCTAGTTGCGCTTCACCAGCAATTTGCGGGCATCTTCCCTTGGCACGTTCGCATGCACAACCTAAATGCCCTTGATACTCACGACACCGGACGATTCAAGACCTTTGCTATTCCAGGTGCACAGCGAGTGGCAGCGGGCATGCAGTTCACCTTCCCAGGCATCCCGATGATCTTCTCTGGGGACGAGTTTGGCCTAGACGGCTGGAACGGCGAAAGTTCGCGCACACCTATGCCCTGGAATGGGGAGCGCGATGCCGACCCGACCATGATTGAGACCTATGCACGGCTTTCCCAGATTCGCAAGAAGCACCGTGCTTTGGTTGATGGTTCGATGAGGTTCCTCTACTCATCGAAAGAGGCCCTTGTCTACATTCGAGAGTCAAAAACCGAGTCTGTCTTGGTCTGCGTGAGTCGCGGCAAGGACCGCAGGGTGGAGTTTCCCAAGGATGCAATTGCCTCTCCAGAGCGAGCAGAGAACCTCTTTGGAAATGGCAACCTAAGGGTGGTTGGGTCCAAGGTTCGCTATGACGCAGTGGCCCTAGATCTGCAGATTTGGCGTTTGCCTAGCGCTGTTCGCTAGTGCTAATCTGTCTCGGTTGCAGAAGCGCCCCGATAGCTCAGTGGTAGAGCACTTCCATGGTAAGGAAGGGGTCGACAGTTCAATCCTGTCTCGGGGCTCGATCTTCAAAGATCAAGCGGCGGGGTAGCTCAGGTGGTTAGAGCGCACGGCTCATAATCGTGAGGTCGCGGGTTCGAGCCCCGCCCCCGCTACCAAAGAACCAATAGTCTTGTTCCATGCTCAATCCAGAGATTCAGGGTAAGCGTTACCCGAGAACCAGGCCCTACACCGTTGGCCTTGAGAAGCTTCGTGAGTTCTCCGCAGCGACCTTTGGAAATACCGCCGATGGGTTCGTCGTGCCACCAACCTTCCCAATTGCTATTCAGGAGCACTCGCTTTCGCTCGTGATTGCAGACCCCGAGGCTGGACTTGACTTCTCTCGTGTGGTTCATGGCGAGCAGCGGTTTATCTATGAGCGGCAGCTGGTTCCAGGTGATGAACTGACAAGCGAACTTGAGGTTGCGAGCGTAAAGAGCCTTGGCGGCAACCACATGGTGACCTTCAATACAGAGATTTTCGATAAGCAGGACAAGCTTGTCTGCACCGCAATCTCCACCTTGGTTGTTAGGGGTGAAGATGCCTGAGTTTTCCAGTCTTGAAACTGGTCAGGTGGTAGCTCAAAGAGAGTTTCCAGTCACCAGGGATTCCCTGGTTCGCTATGCCGGGGCATCTGGTGACTTCAACCCAATTCACTACAGAGACGATGTCGCATCACAGGTTGGATTGCCTGGGGTGCTTGCTCACGGCATGCTCACAATGGGGCTAGCAATTCAGCCAGTGCTTTCTTGGCTTGAAGACTCGGGTGAGGTTGTTGACTACTCAGTTAGGTTCACCAAGCCGGTTGTGGTTCCTGCAACAGGCGAGGCCGTTGTAAGCGTTGTTGCGACAGTGGCTGCTATGGACGAGGAGAACTCAAAGGTGAGAGTCGACCTCACAACAACCTTTGAGGGCAACACCGTCTTGGGTAAGGCCCAGGCCTGGGTGAAGTTTTGAGTCTTGTTCAGCCGGTAGCACTCTCGAGTCTCACCACCATGCAGGTTGGCGGCGTTCCCAAATCCATTACCCGCTGCTTCAGTGCCCAGGAGCTCTATGAGGCGGCCAAGGCCGCATGGCTCTCGGAAGAGAAACACCACATTCTTGCCGGGGGTTCAAACACCGTCTTTGCCGACGACATGAGCGACTGGAACATCGTGCTGGTTGCAAACACCGGCATCGAGGTCGTCCACGAGACCGACGAGACCGTGACCCTCAGGGTTCAAGCCGGTGAGAGTTGGGATGGGCTTGTGGCGTGGTGCGTTGAGCGTGGCTATGCGGGCATCGAGGCGATGAGCGGCATCCCGGGAAGCGTCGGGGCAACCCCGGTTCAAAACGTTGGTGCCTATGGCCAAGAGGTCTCGCAGGTAATCACTCAGGTCGAATTCCTAGATGCCGTAAGTCACGAGGTTTCCA
>JAOHCW010000017.1 GCA_028095925.1 Aquiluna sp. | reverse complement strand
GCGGCAGCGGCCTAATCTTTGGAATCGAGTGATTCTCGACGTTGTCTGCAGTGATGACAACAAGTCCCTGCTCGGCAGAGCCTGGAAGCTCAAACATGATTGGGCTCAGAAGCTCTTCGAGGATTGCCCTCAGACCCCTAGCCCCGGTTTCCCTCTCCACGGCCAGATCGGCAATCATTTCAATGGCCGCCGGCTCGAACTCAAGCTCAAAGCCGTCAATTTCAAACATCCGCTGATATTGCTTTACGAGGGCATTCTTGGGCTCGGTGAGGATTGAAATCAAAGCCGGCTTGTCCAGCTGCTCAACTGTCGCCACCACAGGCAACCTTCCGATGAACTCTGGAATCAGGCCAAACTTTCTAAGATCCTCTGGCTGAACCTGACGGAAGACGTTCGAGTCATCAGTCTTCTCCTTCAGCGGCGAGCCGAAGCCAATTCCCTTTTTTCCGGTGCGCTCTCCGACGATCGATTCAAGTCCTGCGAAGGCACCGGCGACGATGAACAGCACGTTTGTGGTGTCGATCTGAATGAACTCTTGCTGGGGGTGCTTGCGTCCACCCTGAGGTGGTACAGATGCAATCGTTCCCTCAAGAATCTTGAGCAGGGCCTGCTGGACGCCTTCGCCTGAAACATCTCGGGTAATTGATGGATTCTCCGCCTTGCGAGAGATCTTGTCGATTTCATCGATGTAGATAATTCCGGTCTCAGCGCGCTTCGGGTCATAGTCAGCAGCCTGCAGGAGTTTGAGAAGGATGTTTTCGACATCCTCTCCGACATAGCCGGCTTCGGTCAGTGCGGTTGCATCGGCGACAGCGAATGGGACATTGAGTCTCTTCGCCAGAATCTGCGCTAGGTAGGTCTTGCCACAACCGGTTGGACCAATCATCAAGATGTTGCTCTTAGCAATCTCCACATCGTCGTGTGGCTTGCCTGCGTTAGTGAGTGTGCCGGTGGCTCGAATTCTCTTGTAGTGGTTGTAGACCGCAACCGAGAGCTGCTTCTTGGCATCGTCCTGCCCAATGACGTATTCGTCTAGGAACGACTTGATTTCCTTGGGTGTCGGAAGCTCGAGAGACTCGGTCGACTCGGCTACCTGCTGACCTAGCTCCTCTTCGATGATCTCGTTGCAGAGCTCAATGCACTCATCGCAGATATAGACCGATGGTCCAGCAATGAGTTTGCGAACCTGCTTCTGGCTCTTGCCGCAGAAGGTGCACTTCAGCAGGTCACTTGTCTCACTTAAAGTCATGAGAAAAGCCTATATCTTCCGCTTAGCGGGGCTCTTAGGAGCTCTCGGAGTGTTTAACCCTTGCGAGACGAAAGAACTTGGTCGATTAGACCGTATTCAACAGCCTGAGCCGCGGTAAGGATCTTGTCGCGATCGATGTCCTTGTTGACTTGCTCCTTGGGCTTGCCCGAGTGCTTTGCGAGAGTCTCCTCGAGCCACTCGCGCATACGCATGATTTCCGCAGCTTGAATCTCGATGTCTGACGCCTGGCCCTGTCCGCCACCACCGGTTGCAGGCTGGTGGATGAGGATTCTCGCGTTTGGAAGCGCAAGGCGCTTTCCCTTTGCTCCGGCTGCCAGCAGCACGGCTGCAGCAGATGCAGCCTGACCCAGGCAAACTGTCTGAATCTGGGGCTTGATGTATTCCATGGTGTCGTAAATAGCGGTTAGGGCAGTAAAGGAACCACCAGGAGAGTTGATGTACATCGTGATGTCGCGGTCTGGGTCCTGGGACTCGAGAACCAAAAGCTGCGCCATGATGTCGTCCGCCGAGGCGTCATCCACCTGAACTCCCAAGAAGACAATGCGGTCTTCGAAGAGTTTGGTGTAGGGGTTGTGGCGCTTGAAGCCGTAGGAGGTGCGCTCCTCAAACTCAGGAAGGATGTAGCGGGCCTCGGGCATTGCGATTTTGCCTGAGCCGGTTTCAATAAAACTCATTTACTTGCCCTTCCCTACTCCGGTGGAACCGGATGCAAACTCTTGGATGTGGTCAATGAAGCCATACTCGAGTGCCTCGGCAGCTGTGAACCAGCGGTCCCGGTCGCCATCGGCAATGATCTGCTCGACGGTCTTGCCGGTCTGCTCTGCGGTCAGGGTTGCGAGCTGACGCTTCATGGACATGATGAGCTCTGCCTGTGTCTGAATATCGGATGCGGTTCCACCGAAACCACCAAGTGGCTGGTGCAGCAAGACTCTGGTGTTTGGCGTTGCATATCGCTTGCCCTTGGTTCCACTTGACAGCAAGAACTGACCCATTGATGCTGCCATGCCGATGCCTACTGTGACGATGTCGTTTGGCACGTACTGCATGGTGTCGTAGATCGCCATGCCAGCGGTAATCGAGCCGCCGGGAGAATTGATGTAGAAGTAGATGTCCTTCTCGCTGTCTTCTGCCGCGAGAAGAAGAATCTTGGCGCAGATCTCGTTGGCGTTCTCGTCACGAACCTCACTGCCCAGCCAGACGATACGGTCTTTGAGTAGCCTCTCAAAAACGTTATTGCGCTCCATTTGTGGCATTGCCATCCAGTACTCCTTAGCTATCTAGTAAACGATAGCCACGAGTGTTGCGGAATTAGGTGCTTGTTCGCCTTGGGCGTTAGACCTGGTAGTCGACCTTGTTGCCCTTGGTATCGGTAATCTCCGCGTTTGCAACCAAGAAGTCAACCGCCTTGCGCCTTGCAAGCTCACTTGCATAGAGGGCAACCTGACCGTTAGAGGCAACCTGCTTGATGAAGTCGTTTGGGTCCATGCCGTAGTTCTGTGCGTTCATCGCTAGGTACTCGATGAGTTCTTGGTCCTCAACCTTGATTTCTTCGGCGTCCACAACCTTGTCCAAAATCAACCTGGTCTGGAAGTTCTTCTGAGACTCCTCGGTGACCTCTTTGCGGTGAACATCGTCCTCGAGACGACCCTCTCCCTCGAGGTGGTTGTGAACCTCACGCTCGATTGCAACGTCCGACATTGGGATCTTCGCTTTGGAAATAAGCTCCTCGACGATTATGTCTCGTGCCTGCAGCACCTGCTTGCGGCCTAACTGCTCGGCAACCTTCTTCTCAATGTCTGCCTTGAGCTCGTCCAGGGTGTCGAACTCGCTGGCAAGCTGCGCAAAATCATCGTCGGCTTTTGGAAGCTCGCGCTCCTTGACGGCCTTGAGCGTCACCGCAACCTCGGCCTCCTTGCCGGCGTGCTCGCCGCCAACAAGCTTTGAGCGGAAAGTTGTGGACTCGCCAGCAGTGAGAGTGTCTAGCGCCTCATCAATTCCATCCAGAAGCTGGTTGGAGCCAATTTCGTAGGAAATGTCGCTGGCGGTGTCGATTTCTGCACCTTCAAGGGAAGCGGTCAAGTCAATGGTCGTGAAATCACCCATCTTGGCTGGGCGTTCAACAGTCTTTAGAGTGCCAAAGCGAGCTCTTAGGGCATCCAGCTCAGTCTCAATGTCCATCTTGGCAACCTTGACTGGGTCAACCTTTACCTTCACACCCTTGTAGTCGGGCATCTTGAACTCTGGCTCTACCTCGACCTCTAGCTCAACAACTAGTTCCTTGGTCGGCTCCTGCGCGTTTGGGGCGGACTTGATGTCGACCTCAGGAGCTGCTAGCGGACGAAGCTTCTCGCTGATGAGAGCCTCGCGGTAGAAGTCGTCGATGCCGTCGTTGATCGCCTGACCAATGATTGCGTCCTTGCCAACCCGCTGATCAAGAACCGGTGCTGGGACCTTGCCCTTACGGAAGCCTGGGATATTCACCTGACCCGCAATGGTCTTATAGGCCTTATCGAGGGCAGGCTTGAAAGCCTTCTCGTCGACGGTAACGGTCAGCTTGACGCGTGTTGGGTTTAGCTTCTCGACTGTGGTTTTCAAGTCCTACTCCAAGGGGTTGGTTGATTTACTGGTCGGGATGACAGGATTTGAACCTGCAACCCCCTGTACCCAAAACAGGTGCGCTACCAAGTTGCGCTACATCCCGGGGATTTCATAACTAGCGTCATGAACCCTGACACTCTATCCCATAGAATGGGGTGTCGTCTAACGATGCGCGAGTGTAGCTCAATGGTAGAGCCTCAGTCTTCCAAACTGATTACGCGGGTTCGATTCCCGTCACTCGCTCCAAAGAGTGCTACTCCCCCAAATCCAATAGCTGAACCGCCTTCGCAAAGTCCGGAACCTGCTTCTTGAGCTCCGCAAAAGTCCCTTGAGCTACGACCTCGCCATTGTCCAAGTAGATGATCTTGTCTGCGTTCATGACGGTGGAGAGCCTGTGTGCGATGAGCACAACCGTCATTTGTGAGCGTAGCGAATCTAGAACTTTAGAAATTTTGGATTCAGTTTCTGCATCCAGAGCACTCGTGGCCTCATCAAGGAACAGGATCTTTGGGTCTCGATAGAGCGCTCTAGCTAGGCCTAGTCTTTGTATTTCACCACCAGATAGCTGGCCGCTATCAGGTGTGACTTCCAGCTCGAGCCCCTGACCATCAACGCCGATGAACTGCTGAAGCCCTGCCTTCTCGAGACATTCGATGACCTTCGAGTTATCTGTCGAGGCAGCCGACTCCAGCGAAACATTCTCCGCAAGGGTTCCTGTCACCAAGTGAGGGCGCTGCGGGACAATTCCGACCACACCCGAAGTCTTCTCAAGAAGATGCCTAGGCGAATAGCCGGACAATGAAATTGAACCTGATGCAGGCAACCTAAAACCGGTAGCCAACTCAAAAGTTGTCGTCTTACCCGCACCAGAAGGTCCCACAATTGCAGTCTTTGAGTTTGCGTCCACGTCAAAGACAAGGCTTTTTACAATTGGCTTGTCGACGCCGGGAAAGCTGAAGCTGACCGAATCAAACTTGAGGTTCATGGCTGCAGGAAGGATTTCAATGCTGACGTCCTCGAAGTCTTCTGTCTGTTTCTGCTTGGAGATTTCCACGAGCGTAGAAAATGTGGTTTGGGCCGCAGCCGCGGATGCCACCATGCCGTTATAGGCGGCCTGCAGCGGGAGTATGGACGCGACCAAGCGAAGTCCGCCAGCCATAAAGACGCCGATGGTGACTGCCTGGCTAGAAAGGTCACTGAACACAACTACGGCACCGAGGAACCCGAAGATTCCAAGAATTAGCGATGTCTCGATGACATACCTAGGAAGACTGTTGATTGTGTAGTTCAAGCCGTTGCCAACGGCAACTCTTCTTTTTCCAGAGACGATTTGCGAAAGCCAATCGGACATATTTCCACCCGTGCGCACCTCGCGCCTCACGCCAAATAGGTCCCGACTTGTTGAGAGTGAGGTCTCAGAGCCTTCAATCACGCTCTTGCTATTGCGCCTAAGCCGCACATTTATGACCTTATTGAGTGCAAGAATCACCAGCACCAGATAAACGAGCGTTGCAAGCGTTGCTATTGGATTCACAAACATAAACACCACTACAAGTGCTAGTAGCAGCGAAGCTTCTGCAACCGCTGAAACTCTGGAATTGAGAAATGCTGCAATCTGACCCGTTGCAACCAAAATCGAATTCTGAAACCTTGAAACCGTCTCGCTGAGAGTTCCCTCAAATGCGGGTTCGTTGGAGAAGAAGTTGTTGGTTAGCCGTTCGGCAAAATCGCCCTCAATTTCGGCAACCTTCAGGGAAGTCCTCAGGTTCAGCCAGATTGAAAAAAACGACTTGAGCACAAACGTGAGGGCAATCCCCATCGCAATAATTACGGCTTCAACCTCGGTGATTATTACCTCGCCAATTAGCGGTAAGACCAAGGGAGATTGGCGGGCTGTGCCGGAGGCAATCGAGCCAAAGGCTGTCGCGAGCAGGGCTATTCCGGCAAGGCCTGCCAGATCTAGGCCATTTGCCATGATCCTCGCAAAAGAGAGAAGCCAGAGCTGATTGCGCTGGCGCTTGGGCAAAATCTTGGCTATCAAGCGGAAATTTAGTTTCTCCATGTCTCGAAAAGTCTAGTTAGCCGGGCTTGTTATCCCGCGATCTCTGAGATCTCTTTCAGAATTGAGGCCTGACCCCTCACACCTTCGGGCGAGGGGATGAGCGGATAAACATGCAGAGCACCGGGCTCAAGGTGGAGAGTGTTTTGCACCCCCGCCGAATCGAGTTTTTCCTTCAGTGCAAGCGAGTCTTGATACAGCAGGTCGTAGTCGCCGACATAGATAGATGTTGGTGGAAGTCCTCGCATGTCACCCCTTAGCGGGCTAACCTCAACCCTTTTGTAGTCACCGCGGTTGGACCAAACAATAGCGATGTACCGAAGTGATTGGGAGAGGAGCCACGGATCTCTGCTCTCATAGAGCCCGAAGTCCTCATAGCTCCATTCGGAATCAACCCAAGGTGCAATCAGGATCAGCCTTTTTGTCATCTGCTGCCAGGAGCTTTGCTGCGCAATGGTGAGAGCTAGTCCTCCCCCGGCAGAGTCGCCAGCGATTACAACCGGCAGTCCAAGGCGCGCAACATCCTTACGAACAAGCTCCAGAAAACCAAGTGCATCATCGACGTCGTGCCGGGAGGCAAGTCCGTATCGAGGCACAAAGACCGTGGATGAGGTCTCACGAGCAATCTTGCCAATTAGGTCCCAATGTTGTTTGGCAATCGGCTGGACGTAGCCGCCGCCGTGGAGGTAGACGACAACTCGTTCACTTGGAGTTGAGCTCTTAACCAGGTGGAGCGGGAAGCCACCAACGATTGTGTTTTCAATGCTTAGCCCATTTAGTTGCTTACTTGTTGGCAGGGCAGGTGACCGGGCGGGCCTGCCGAGCTTAGTGAGACCTAGCTTCTTCTTGGCCATGAAGAAAAGCCAAACGATTCTCATAACCGGACTCACTTCTGGCACCTTGCGCAGTAGTAGAGCTTTCTTGTTGCCATCAGCTCAAGGGTCACCTCATGCCCGCACTCCCTGCACGGCTGTCCCTCCCGCTTATAGACGTAGTAGCGGTCGGCGACCTTTGGCCTGCCCTTGAGGTGGCCCTCACGGGTGAGCATTAGTCCAGTCCGAACCCCTATTGGCATGAGTGTCACGCTGTCTTCCCAAATCTGCTCGGCAAGCTCCAGAGGCAAGAGGTTGCCTGGAGTGTGGGGGTCAATGGCGGAGCGAAAAAGAAGCTCTGCGCGATAGACATTGCCGATACCGGCTATCACGCTCTGATCCATGAGCTGCTGCCCCACCGCAGTCCTTCTGGACGTTAGCTTCGAAATGAATCGTTCGCGCTCCAAGCCCTTGCGGTCAGGCCGCAGTGGATCGGGGCCAAGCCTTGACTGAACGCTCTTGATACCCGCCCTGTCAATAACCTCGCAGGCAGTTGGGCCCCTCAGATCGGCCGTCATGCCGGGAAGTTGAAACCTTGCCCTCACTTGGCCGGTGACCTCCGGATACTCTCCGGCAGTGAAGCGCCATTTGCCATAGATGCCGAGGTGAATGCGAATTGCGAGATCGTCAAAGTGCAAAAACAGCTGTTTGCCCCAGGCATCGGCTTTGGTGAGAACCCGTCCCGAAACGAGGGATGCGTCGGTGAACCTGCCCTGCGGAGAGCTTATGTCTACCTTGCTGCCAAGAAATTCCGTTTGGAACCTCTTGGCGATGCGGTGAACGGTATGACCCTCGGGCATTGCTAGTAGAGAACTTCGCCGGTTGCCTCGAAGTGAGAAATCTTGCCAATTCGTCTCACGTGACGCTCGTCATTTGAGAAGGGCTCGTCGATGAATATCTTCACCAGCTCCAAGACTTCTTCTTTGCTATGTTGGCGAGCGCCGAGAGCTATGACATTGGCATCGTTGTGCTCGCGAGCAAGCCTTGCAGTCGAGTCATTCCAAACCAGTGCGGCACGGATGCCGCTGACCTTATTTGCAGCCATTTGCTCTCCGTTACCACTTCCACCAAGAACGATGCCTAGGGCCTCAACGCCTTCACGCTGGTCTTTGACCACCCCCTGAGCAGCCGCAATACAAAACCCCGGGTAATCATCGAGTGCGTCATACTCCTTGGGCCCGTGATCGATTAGCTCATGTCCGAGAGCTGACAGCTCAGAGGCCAGGTAAGCGCTGAGCTCCATGCCCGCATGGTCGGTAGAAATGTGAATGCGCAACTATCCCATCCTCTTCTCTATCTCACTCAGCTCTTGATCAGCATTATCAGTTCGAACCAAGACTGTCTCGCCCTTGGTAGTCACAAGCTCAATCACCTCACCCGAGCTTGGCAAAAAAGCAACTTTCTTTCCCGAAACCCTCAGCCCTAGACCTCCATAAGACTTCCAGCTGGCCTCGGTCTTTCGAATGCTCTCAATGTCTCCATAGCCCACCCGAAACATAGGAATACCCCTGAGGTAGACGATGAGTTCGTTACCCACCTCAATCCTCGGTTTTGCGAGAAACAGAATGAGCAGCACCGCAACGGGCGCTAGGACAACCAGATAAGGAAAGGTGAGAGTCGATTCACTCGCATCGAGCAGTCCTACCTGAGAGTCAATAGCCGCCACCTGAATACCCGCCATCGTTGCAAACAACACCCCGGTCACCAGCATCAGCACAACCCTGATGGTCGAAGGAATCTTGGGATAAAGAATTACCAAGGCCCAGATAACACCTGGAATCAAAAACGCAGCACCTGCCCAAACTAGGTGCTCATTAAGCGGCGCAAACCCATCCGCTTGACCGCTTGGGCCCCAGTGGGTTGCCACGGGGTCAGGAAGCAAGCCGCCTGCCGCGAGAGAATTTGCCCACCAGTAGTACCAGGCAAACGCCGCAACCGGAATCAGGGCCAAAAGGGTTGAGAGTTGTCTTTGCACCCTTCCAGCCTAGAGCCACCCGTAGGCTAGTTGCGGTCATTAACCCCAGTGCCCTATGGGCCAGAGACAAAGACGTATGGAGATTAGATGCCAGGCGAAAACCTAACCCGCGAAGAGGCAAGCCAGAGAGCTCAGCGACTAAGCGTTGAGAGCTACCTAGTTCAGCTCGATGTCACAACAGATGACAAGACATTCCAGTCAAAGACCACCGTCCGCTTTAGCTGCAGCGAGGCGGGCTACGAAACCTTTATTGATGCCCAGACTGCGAGCGTGGAAAAGATTGTCCTAAACGGAAGAAGCCTTGAACCCAAGGTATTTAGCGACAATACCCGCATCACACTCCCCACTCTGAAAAGCGAGAACGAGCTCTACATCGAGGCAACCGGCAAGTACTCAAATTCTGGTGAGGGACTGCACCGATTTGTAGATCCCGTGGACAACGAGGCCTACCTCTACACCCAGTTCGAGGTGCCGGACTCAAGGCGCATGTTCCCCGTTTTTGAGCAGCCAGACCTAAAGGCAACCTTTGAATTCCATATCACCGCTCCCAGCTACTGGAAAGTGATTTCAAACTCCCCCACCCCAGAGCCTGAGCAGCTAGATCAAACAAAAAGCATCTGGCGCTTTGCCCCGACCCCCAGGCTGTCTGGCTACATCACAGCTTTGATTGCCGGACCCTACACCGAGTGGCGGGATGAGCTAACAAGCTCAGATGGCCGTGTGATCCCTCTTGGCGTCTTCTGTCGCGAGTCGCTGGCCCAGTACATGGATGCCGACTACATTTTCCAAAAGACCAAGGACGGCTTCGAGTTCTTCGAAAAGCTATTTGATTACCCATACCCCTTTGAGAAATACGACCAGCTATGGGTGCCGGACTTCAACGCCGGCGCCATGGAAAACGCTGGTGCAGTCACCTTCACGGAGAACTATGTATTCCGCTCAGCAGTGACTGATGCGATCAGAGAGCGCCGGGTCGTCACCATCCTGCACGAGCTAGCGCACATGTGGTTCGGCGATCTGGTGACGATGAAGTGGTGGAATGACCTATGGCTCAACGAGAGCTTCGCCGAGTACGTATCCACCCTGGCAACCGCCGAGGCTAGTGAGTGGAAAGAGGCCTGGACCACTTTCGCAGCGTTGGAAAAGAACTGGGCCTATCGCCAGGATCAGCTACCTTCCACCCACCCAATTGTTGCGACCATCAACGACCTCGAGGACGTCCAGGTCAACTTCGATGGCATCACCTATGCAAAGGGAGCCTCGGTTCTAAAGCAATTGGTGGCATGGGTCGGCAGGGACGAATTCTTCAGAGGAGTCGCCTCCTACTTCAAGAAGCACCAGTGGCAAAACACAGAACTTCGAGACCTGCTTGTTGAGCTCGAAAAAGAAAGCGGCCGCGACCTAAGTCACTGGTCCAAACTCTGGTTGGAAACTGCAGGGGTGAACACCCTGAAGCCCGAGATCGAAGAAACCGAAGGAAAAATCAGCTCCTTCAAAGTGATTCAGACAACCCAGGAGGGCCACGACTATCAGCGCCCGCACCGGATGGGCATCGGGTTTTTCTCCCTCGAATCCGGCAGGCTCAAGCGCAGCCATCACCTCGAGCTCGACATAGATGGCCCCGAAACTGGGGTTGCCGAGCTCCACGGAATGACAAGGCCGGACTTGGTGCTGCTGAACGATGCAGATCTTGCCTATGCCAAGGTCAGGCTCGATGAGCCCTCGAGGCTTGTCGCCATGGAGAACCTCAGCGGCATTGAGGATTCACTTGCGAGGACGCTTGTATGGACAGCTGCATGGGATGCAACCCGAGACGGCGAGGCTCCCGCAAGAGACTTCATCAAGCTCGTTCTTAGGCACATCGCCTCAGAAACTGAGTCCACGACCGTTACTACCCTGCTGCGGCAGCTAATCACGACCGGCAACCTTTATGTTCACCCAGGCGCTCGCGAGCAAGCCCTGACCGAGATTGCAGATGGCCTAATCTCGCTTGCCGAGAGTGCGAAACCAGGTT
Organism: Aquiluna sp.; assembly: GCA_028095925.1. Lineage (GTDB taxonomy): Bacteria > Actinomycetota > Actinomycetes > Actinomycetales > Microbacteriaceae > Aquiluna. Next base: position 5,317 of record JAOHCW010000017.1, on the reverse strand, counting down.
CCGACAATCAGCTCCAATTCGCGAAGTTCGTACCCCAGTTCGCTCGCACCAGCGCTCAGTTGGATTGGCTAAGTGGTCTCTTGGATGGAACTAAAGAGATCAGTGGTCTGAAGGTGGACCAAGACCTGCGCTGGGAGCTTCTCACCGGTCTTGCCGTCGGCGGAGCTGCCGGCGAGAAGGAAATTGCAAAGGAGCTTGCAAGCGACAACACTGCTGGAGGCCAAAAGTTTGCGGCTGCCTGCAGGGCTGCGATTCCAACTGCCGAGGGCAAGGCGGAGGCATGGCGGGTGCTAACCGAGACCGAGGAATACAGCAACACCCTGGTAAACAGCGCATCACTAGCATTTGGCCGAGTCAACGACCTAAGCCTGCTAGAGCCATATGCCAAGGCCTACATGGACGTTGCCTTGCGAATTTGGAACGAGCGTAGCTACCACATCGCCTCTTATCTACTAACTAACCTCTACCCAATCCAGCTTGCGAACGAGGGGCTAAAAAAACTGACCGAGAAGCTGATTGCCAGCCCAGAGGTGGCAGAAAAGCCTGCGTTGCGTAGGGTATTGGTAGAAAACCTTGCCGGACTCGAAAGAGGACTCAAGGCCCAATTGGCAGATGCTTAGGAGCTAAGAAAGATGAATTTCGAAGAATTCCTCACCCAGTGGTCGCTGGTTATCTCGGTTTCAGCCATCATCCTCGGGGCAATCGTCGTGCGCGTGCTGCTTCGAATCGCAACCAAGCGCGCTGTGAAGACCATTGTCGCTGGCGTGAACCGCGCTCAAAAAGACGATCGTCTAGACGCCGTTATGGTGGAGCAGAGGCTAGCCCAACGAACTAAGACAATTGCATCGGTGCTGGATAACTTCACCACCTGGGCAATCACCATCACAGCGCTTGTAATGGTTCTAAGTGAATTCGGAGTCAATGTAGGCGCCCTAATTGCAGTCTCCACAGTCCTAGGAGCCGCAATCGGATTTGGCTCGCAGTCACTTGTCAAGGACCTGCTCAGCGGAATCTTCATCGTCTTTGAGGATCAGTATGGCGTGGGCGACTGGGTAGACCTTGATGGTGTATCCGGCGAGGTTGAGAGAGTTGGCCTTCGGGTTACTGAAGTAAGGGACATCCATGGCACCCTCTGGTTCGTGCGAAACGGCGAGATTCTCAAAATTGGCAACTCATCACAGGAGTGGGCCGCATCGCTTCTCGACTTCGCTTTCGCCTATGACAACGATGTTGACAAGGTTGAATCGATCATCAAGGAGACCGCTCAGGCCATGCGCAAGGATCAGGAGTGGGCCGAGATCATGACATCAGAGGCTGAAGTCTGGGGCATGCAACACGTATCGGGAGAACAGTTCATTCTCAGGACATCTATCCGCACCTTGCCAAACCAGCAGTGGTCAGTGTCCAGGGAGCTTAGAAAGCGCTGTAAGGCAGCCTTCGACAAACAGGGCATCACCCTTCTCGAGGCGCAGAAAATCAACTTAGCCAAGTAATTGCAAACTCTCTTTGAGCGCGTTGGCGGAAGCGCCACATTTGAAAAACTAACCGCAGAGTTTTATCGCGGCGTTGCCCAGGACCCGCTTCTGAAACCCATGTATCCCGAGGAAGACTTGGGTCCGGCCGAGCGAAGACTAAACATGTTTTTGCAGCAGTACTGGGGAGGGCCCGACACCTACCAGCAAGAACGCGGGCACCCACGACTCAGGATGCGGCATGCGCCCTACCGAATCGGCCCGCAGGCCAAAGCAGCCTGGCTAGGTCACATGAGACGAGCCGTTGACTCTCTCGAGCTTTCGCCGGTGGATGAGGGCGAGCTCTGGGACTACCTGGAGCGAGCTGCAACCGCCATGCTCAATACCTTTGAGGATTAGACGATCTTGAAGCTTTGCTTCGAGAGCACGTGTCCATAGGCAGAGCTCAGCCGGACCCAGCCTTTTGCGGTGTAGACACTGATTTCTTCACCTTTTTGCATGAAGCCCAGTCCGGCCATTGCGAAGGCTGCTGCCCCTGGAAGGTGAAACTCCAGGCTCACCGTTTTCCCCCATATCCCAAGCCTGACCTTTGCAGCTATTGAGCTTCCAACCGAAGAGGGAAGGGTATTTGCGACCTCCGCGATGCCATCTTTGGCCCACTGAGTGATCTGCTGCTGCGAAATTGTGCCGGTCTCCACCCAGTCCTGCCGAGGTGGTGTGACTCCACTCCAAGCGGCGCGCATAGTTGTGGTTGGAAGCGCAAGTTCAAGACCTTCAGTCAAAGCCGATGCAAGTCGCTCTTGAATCGACGCAATTGAGTAGGTTGCATCCAGCTCGGTTCTTTCAAGCTTCATGGTTCTCAGCCCCAGCACGGTTGGACCATCACCCATCAGAGATCCAGAGAAGATTGGCGAAACGTAGACAGCGAGAATGTCTCCGAAAGCGCGAAACTTCACACACCCGTCATCGTCAAGTTTCCTTGCTCTGGTTAGGTAGGAGGAGAGGTCCTCCATGTCGTTGGAGTCTAGAAAGCGAATGCTGTTTGTCATGGCGAAACTAAACTAGCGGCTCTGGAGGTTTTCCCATGAGCGAGCCAAAGATTCCGTCCGACCCAACCGCGGATCTTCTCAATGTCCTGAAACTGGACAGGCAGACAGAGACTGACTTTGTGGGCCGGACGCAGTGGATGCCACACGGCCGGGTATTCGGTGGGCAAGTGCTCGCCCAGTCGCTCGTCGCCGCCATGCAGACCCTCCCAGAGACCCGACGAGTTCATTCCCTCCACAGCTACTTCCTTAGAGCAGGAGACATCAACCAGGAGATTCGTTTCGAGGTAGAGATCCTTCGAGATGGACGGTCGTTTAGTGCCAGAAGAGTCAAAGCACTGCAAGCCGATAAGCCCATTTTCGTTCTAAGCGCCTCCTTTCAAGACGCAGCAGGTGGTCTAGAGCACCAGGAGCAAATGCCAAATAATCTTCCTGACCCAGAGTCTCTGCCGAGCGCAAAAGACCTATTGGGCCAGCTTGACCACCCCGCGACGAATTACTGGGCTAATGCAAGGCCCTTTGACCTCAGGCACGTAACTGAGCCGGTCTACCTCAAGCCGGCCAAAGAGCAGTCTGCGGACCAGATGATTTGGTTTAGGTCAATTGGCGAGGTCCCTTCCGATGATGCCGTTCAAACCGCTGCTCTGGCATATGCCTCGGACTACACAATCCTCGAGTCAATCCTGAGAAAGCACGGGCTCTCTTGGGCTCACCCAGGGCTCAACACGGCAAGCCTTGATCACGCGATGTGGTTTCACGAGAAGCCCAATGTGAATCAGTGGATGCTCTATGTTCAACACAGCCCCTCCGCCTCAGGAGGCAGAGGATTGGCTTTTGGGTCAATCTTTTCCAAGGATGGAAAGCTTCTAGCCTCTATTGCCCAGGAGGGCATGGTTAGAGTCCCCGAATACCGCTAGTCGCGAGTGAGCCTGCGATAGCGGCTGCGGTGCGGCTTTGCGGCATCAGGGCCAAGCCGCTCGATCTTGTTCTCCTCGTAGGCCTCGAAGTTCCCCTCAAACCAGTACCAGCGATCTGGGGTTTCATCATCACCTTCGTAGGCGAGGATGTGGGTCGCAACGCGGTCCAAAAACCAGCGATCGTGAGTGATGACCACGGCACAACCAGGGAACTCAAGAAGCGCATTCTCCAAAGAGGCCAGAGTCTCGACATCCAGGTCGTTTGTGGGCTCATCGAGTAGCAAGAGGTTGCCACCCTGCTTGAGAGTCAGGGCCAAATTCAAACGGTTACGCTCCCCACCTGAGAGCACGCCAGCCTTCTTCTGCTGGTCAGCACCTTTGAAACCAAAGGCAGCTACGTAGGCCCTGGAAGGCATCTCAACATTGCCGACCTGAATGTAGTCGAGGCCTCCAGAGACCACCTCCCACAAGGACTTTTGAGGGTCGATGCCCGCACGGTTCTGGTCTACATATGAAATCTTTACCGTCTCGCCGACCTTGAGCACTCCCCCATCGATCTGCTCTAGGCCAGTGATGCACTTAAACAGCGTCGACTTTCCAACACCGTTCGGGCCAATGATTCCAACAATTCCGTTTCGAGGAAGTGTGAAGGACAGGTCTGTGAATAGTTTCCTGTCGTCGAACCCCTTGGCGATTTTCTTCGCCTCGATAACAACGTCTCCAAGTCTTGGACCCGGAGGAATCTGGATCTCTTCGAAGTCGAGCTTCCTGGTCTTCTCCGCCTCAGCTGCCATCTCCTCATAGCGAGCGAGTCGAGCCTTGCTCTTGGTCTGCTTGGCTTTTGGTGTCGACCTGACCCACTCAAGTTCATCCTTGAGGCGCTTTTGAAGCTTGGCGTCTTTCTTGCCTGCAACCTCAAGTCGCTCAGCCTTCTTCTCGAGGTAGGTCGAGTAGTTGCCCTCGTATGGATAGGCGCGACCTCTGTCTAGCTCCAAGATCCACTCAGCGACATTGTCGAGGAAGTACCTATCGTGGGTCACGGCCAAAACCGCACCCGAATACTTCGCTAGGTGCTGCTCGAGCCAGAGAACACTCTCGGCATCTAGGTGGTTTGTCGGCTCGTCCAGCAGCAACAGGTCAGGCTTTTGCAGAAGTAGCTTGCAGAGCGCGACCCTTCTGCGCTCACCACCGGAGAGGTTGGTAACCGGCAGGTCGCTAGGTGGGCAGCGCAGCGCGTCCATGGCCTGCTCGAGTTGATTCTCCAGATCCCAACCGTCGGCGGCGTCAATGGCCTCCTGAAGCTTTCCCATTTCAGAGAGCAGGTTGTCGTAATCGGCATCTGGGTTGGCTAGCTCAGCGCTGATCTCGTTGAAACGGTCAATTTTGCCCTTGAGCTCGCTGACGGCCTCTTCGACGTTACCTAGAACTGTCTTTTCTTCATTGAGTGGCGGCTCCTGCAGCAGAATGCCCACGGAGGCTCCTTCTGCCAGTCTGGCCTCGCCATTTGATGGGCTATCGAGGCCGGCCATGATCTTTAGGACAGAAGACTTACCGGCTCCGTTAGGGCCAACTACACCGATTTTCGCCCCTGGATAAAAGGCCAGTGTCACATCGTCAAGGATGACCTTGTCCCCATGCGCCTTGCGCGTTTTGATCATCTGATAAATGAATTCAGCCAATTTCTACCCAATCGATTGAGAGCGAGGAAAACCCTCTTCGCCACATGCTCGGGATAGTTTATCCCAGTGTGTTAGGCCCAGGGGCCCTGCAATTGCAGTGGCAAAGAGGGTCTTGGGATCCAGTGAGTATTGGGGGCGCATGGATCCCTCGAAGGCTAAGCGGGTTGAAGCTCAGCCTCCGAATCTTCCTGCTCTTCGGCAGG
>JAOHCW010000016.1 GCA_028095925.1 Aquiluna sp. | reverse complement strand
ATCTTCCTTGGTTACACCGTGCTGTTCAAGCTGTGGTGAATCCTCGGTTTCAAAGGGAATTGCTAGCTGGTATGGAGCTGTTGGGAGTTGTGAAAGCAGTTCAATGTTGTGCATATGGACAAGTGTAGGTGGGTTAGTATCAGGCCATGAGCGAGCTCTATCAGGAATTTGAGAGTTCATCGGACATCTCTGCGCTTCCGATGGTGGCGATGCTCTCTGGGTTCAGCGATTCGGGAAGCGTTATTGGCCAGCTTTCAGATCATTTCTTCTCGTCGCTCAAACACGAGCTGGTAGTTCGCTTCGATAATGACGAGCTACTCGACTATCGCTCTCGCAGGCCAACGTTGTTCTTTGAAAAAGATCACATCGAAAGCTATGAACCTGCGACCCTCGCCATCTATCTCGTCTGGGATGAGGCGGGGCAGCCGTTCTTGCTCCTTGACGGCTATGAACCAGACATGCGCTGGGAGGCATTTGCTAGAGCCGTAACCCAGTTCTGCACAGGCAACGACGTTCAATCTTTCACCTGGGTCCACGCGATTCCATTTCCAATTCCTCACACCCGCCCAACCGGCATAACTGTCAGCGGGAACAGGCAAGACATGATTGCCAGATTCTCTGAGTGGAAGCCGCAGACCCAAGTTCCCGGCAATGTAATTCATCTATTGGAGTTTGGACTGGCGGAGGCAGGCTTTGAAACAGCTGGTTTTGTCCTTCTTGTACCCCACTATCTGGCCGACAATGAAGTCCCAAGGGCAGCCCTGCGGGGAATAGAGCTAATTACGGCCGCCACCGGACTCGTATTTCCCTCGGACGAAATTCGCGAGCGGGCAACCAAGTTTGACGCCAAGGTCGACGCTCAGGTCGAGGAGAATGCCGAGCTTGCAAAGCTGATTAGCACGCTGGAGCAGGGTTATGCCAACGGAGACTCAGGGCCCGCTAGGTCACCTATTGGCAAGCCAAGACAGGAGACTCCTGATGCGGATCAGATTGCTGATGACCTAGAGAAGTACCTCGCTACCATGCAGCAGAAGCGAAAAGACGAGGAATAAACTTCGCCCCTTTTGGCTTTTATTAGCTCTAAGGGGCGCTTTTTGTGACATAATTGGGCCTCAAACCCTTTCAGGTCCTAGGACTTGACAAGGGTTTATAGTCTGCCCAAAAACAAAGAGGACACCATCGCTACAGTCTCCAAAGCTAAGGCCAAATCAACCAAGGCCGCTCCTAAGCGCGCTCGGGGGAAAGCCGGAGCGCAAGCCGAGGAGCTTCAAGACGATGAGGATGACTCGGTAGAGGACATCGTCCTGGAGGCTAAAGAGGCGGTTGACCTCACAGAGGACGATGCAGCTGAGACCCCGGCGGATGCTAAAGAAGAGCTTCCAACCGGCACGATCGAGCTCCCCAAGGACCTCATGGTCCTCACCGATGACGAAGACGACATCCCAGTTCAGAACCTAACAATCAGCGGTGCTACGGCGGACCCTGTTAAGGATTACCTGAAGCAGATCGGAAAGGTAGCGCTGCTCAACGCTGAGCTCGAGGTTGAGCTCGCCAAAAGGATTGAGGCCGGTCTATTTGCTGAGGAAAAGCTCGGCACAGCCAGCAAGCTCACCCCGGCCGAGAGGCGGGACCTGAACTGGGTTGTCAAGGACGGACAGAGAGCCAAGAGCCACCTGCTAGAGGCGAACCTTCGCCTCGTTGTGTCGCTCGCAAAGCGCTATACGGGTCGAGGCATGCAATTCTTGGATCTAATCCAAGAGGGAAACCTGGGACTGATTCGTGCCGTAGAAAAGTTCGATTACACAAAGGGCTACAAATTCTCCACCTATGCCACATGGTGGATTCGTCAGGCCATCACCAGGGCAATGGCAGACCAGGCTCGCACCATTCGTATCCCGGTTCACATGGTCGAGGTCATCAACAAGCTAGCTCGCGTGCAGCGCCAGCTGCTTCAGGACCTTGGAAGAGAGCCTTCACCCGAAGAACTAGCCGCAGAACTCGACATGACGCCTGAGAAGGTAGTAGAGGTTCAGAAGTACGGCCGCGAGCCAATCTCCCTCTCGACACCCCTCGGGGAAGACGGCGACAGCGAGTTCGGAGACTTGATCGAGGACACCGAAGCCGTTGTTCCAGCAGACGCAGTTGGGTTCACCATGCTGCAGCAAGAGCTAGAGCGAGTGCTTGATTCCCTTCACCCGAGAGAAGCGGGCGTTATTCGATCTCGGTTCGGCCTCGGTGACGGAGTCCAAATGACCCTTGATCAAATTGGCGAGAAGTTTGGTGTGACAAGAGAGCGCATTAGGCAGATCGAATCCAAGACCATGTCGAAGCTTCGTCACCCTTCTCGATCCCAGCTGCTTAGAGATTACCTGGACGGGTAGATGCTTTCCTTCCTGGCCGTATCGCTGGGGAAATCGCTCCGGTTTCTACTGCGCCTTGTAAGGCGTGGGGGAGGCTCCGCACTTCCAGGGCTTATCGCAAGCTTCCTGGCCCCAAACCTCTTGAGCAATGCGTTAGCTCGACTTCCTGAAGGCGTAGTTTTTGTATCCGGCAGTGCCGGCAAATCCTCGACCACCAACACTCTGGTGAAGCTCTTGGAGGCTCATGGGCTGCGGGTCTTCACCAACCCCTCAACAGCAAACATCAAGCAAGGCCTCTTCTCTGCTGTTTTGAAGGAGGGGGATCTCTTAGGAAGGATCGATTACGACATTGCGGTCCTCGAGGTCGATGAGGGCCATGGCTCTGCCTTGCTGAGAGACCTATCACCAAGATTGGTAGTCCTGACAAACGTTCTCAGCGACCAGCTAGATCGGTTTGTGGACCCAGATTTCGTGATTGAGAAACTGGGAACATTGGCTCAGGCAGCCAAGAAGTCGATTATCAACGCACACGATCCAAACTTGCGCTCCCTAAAGCTCGAGAACATCGCTGGCGCCGTTTGTCTAGCCAAGGAGTTGGAGCAATCCTCAGATGCTCCTAGCTATGCTCTTCGCTTTGACAACCCTGAGCAGATCGACAAATGCTCAATGATTTCTGGCACCAGCCCAATGGTGGTGGATGTGTTTGGGACTGCTATTAAACTTAGGGACCCCAACCTGCCCCACGCTCTGAATACCTCACTGGCGCTTCTTGCCACCTACCAGTTGGTCAAGTTTGATCCTGTTACTGCACAGGCGGTTATAGATGCACAGCCCGCTGTCTTTGCAAGAAACGAGCTCACAGAAATCGAGGGGACGCGGGTTAATCTCAGGCTGGTCCAAAACCCAACCAGCTTCCAGCTCAATGTTGACGAGCTAACGCAGGCAAACTCACCACTGATGCTCATGGCCGGATCGGACATTCACGATCCGAGCTGGCTATGGACGGTCGATTTCACATCTCTCGGGAGGGTCGACATAGTCTCCGGCAGCAATGCCTACGACCTGGCACTGCGTTTGAGCTATGCAGGTGTTGAGATTGGTGCCGTGCTGACAGACCTACCTGAGGCCAAGAACTCTTTCCTGAGCCTTGAGGGTGAACTTCCGACAATCCTATTCAGCGCCGATTCAATGCGAAGGCTACGCAGACTTACGGGGTTGGCGAAGTGATCTCCACATTTTCTTTTATGCCCGAGCACTTTAACAACAATGGCGACCAGGGAAACATCGAGGTTCTTTCCTTAGAGCTGAAAGCTGCCAAGGTGGAGCACGCAGTTGTCGACAAGATCGAAGAGGCTGATTTTGTACTGTTTGGCGATGCCAGCCGGGCGGCTATGAGGCACTACGAGAGCGAGCTAGAAGGCTATCGCCCGCTAATTCGCGAGCGTTTTTCAGAGGGCCTCGCGACCTTGTTGGTTGGATCAAGCTACGAGTTCTTTGCTAAAGATCTGGGTCTTGAACTTCGACAGGTTGCAAGGAAAAGTGAATTCGTGAGTGGCGAATACTTCGGCTACCGCAATACCGAGTGCGACCTTGAACCGGTAACTAGAAATGGACTCTTTTTAGCGACAAGTCTTTATGGGCCATTTTTAGCAAAGAACCCAAGCTACCTCTCGGAACTTCTAATTGGGTTGGGCGCTACTCCAGAACTGCAGCCTGAGCGGCTTATCTGGATCGAAAAGATTAGAGAAGTTAGCGGCGGTTAAGCTCTTCAGACTGGTCGTGCCAGTTGATGGTTAGCGGAGCCAGCTTCTCTTTGTTGGCATTGCCGTGGTGGGCGCAGAAGAGCAATTGGCCTGACTCCAGCTCGACGCGAATGTAAGCCTGCGCCTCGCAGACGTCGCAGCGGTCGGTTGCTAGCAGGTTTGGTAGTTCTCTAGTCTCTTCCATTTGATGAACTATAACCGCCGCGGGTGACAAATAATCCCAGAAGTGGCTCGTTTCGCTAACTGCGAAGTGGCAATCGTGAGCGGTGCCGGGGTTACCTTATTCTTTCGACGTGGAAACCTACTCAGCCCATCATCTTTCCGTCCTAGAAGGGCTTGAGGCCGTCCGCAAGCGACCTGGCATGTACATCGGCTCCACGGACGCTAGAGGCTTGATGCACTGCCTCTGGGAGATCATCGATAACTCAGTGGATGAGGCCCTTGGTGGACACGGCAAGTCAATTGAGGTTGAACTTTATGACGACGGCTCAGTCTCTGTGGCAGACCATGGCCGTGGGATCCCGGTTGACGTCGAACCCAAGACGGGCCTAAGCGGTGTGGAGGTAGTTTTCACAAAGCTTCACGCCGGAGGAAAATTTGGCGGCGGATCTTACGCCGCCTCTGGTGGTCTACACGGTGTAGGAGCCTCGGTGGTGAACGCTCTAAGTTCCAGGCTGGATGTAGAGGTTGATCGTGGGGGCAAGACCTACAAAATGTCTTTTCGCAGGGGAGAACCGGGCATCTTCTCCGGAGATGGACCCGAGGCTCCTTTCAAAGCCTTCACCAAGAAAAGCGAGCTTGTTGAAGCTGGAAAGGTCGCCAAAGGTGTAACCGGCACCCGGGTCCGGTACTGGCCAGATAAGCAGATATTCGAACCTGGGGCCACGTTCTCAATCTCGGAGCTTGAGGGAAGACTACGGCAGACCGCATTCTTGGTGCCTGGCCTGACCCTCAGCGCTAAGGACCCCAGCTCTGAAGGCTTCAGTTTTCAATTCGACGGCGGCATAGCTGAGTATGTTGAACACATCGCTCCAGATGGTGAGCTCATTCCGCTTAAGCAAATCACCGAGACCGCAACCTTCTCCGAGACTGTCCCGGTCCTAAACGAGAAATCGGGGACTATGGAGTCCAAGGAGGTGCAGCGGGAGTGCAAAGTGGACATCGCTCTGCGCTGGGGGATTGGATTCGATACTCAAGTCAGGAGCTTCGTCAACATCATTGCGACCCCAAAGGGTGGCAGTCACCTCAGCGGCTTTGAACAAGGTCTAACTAAGAGCTTCCGCTCTGCTATCGAAGCCTCCGCGCGGAAATATAAAGCCACCGGCCTCAAGATTGAGAAGGACGACATTCTGACTGGCCTCAGTGCTGTTGTGACTGTCAGTTTTCCTGAGCCGCAGTTTGAAGGCCAGACCAAGGAGACCTTGGGAACGCCTGCAATCAAATCAATTGTGAGCAACGCCGTTGGAACGTTCTTTGACGACTTTCTTGCGGGAAAGATCAGAGGTACTAAGGCCGAATCAGAGAAACTTCTAGAGAGAGTGGTCGGCGAAGCCAAGACAAGAATCAGTGCGCGAACCCTTAAGGACACTCAAAGACGCAAGAATGCGCTGGAATCAAGCTCGCTCCCTTCGAAGCTGGTTGATTGTCGGGCAGCGGCCACTGATGGCTCCGAACTATTCATCGTTGAGGGTGACAGCGCACTCGGAACGGCAAAGCTGGCAAGAGACAGCGCCTTTCAGGCACTGTTGCCCATCCGGGGCAAGATACTAAATGTCCAGAAGGCCTCAATGGCCGACATGCTCTCGAACGCGGAGTGTGCGGCAATCATTCAGGTCCTGGGCGCAGGATCCGGCAGGACTTTCGAGCTGGAGGCGGTCCGCTACGAAAAAATCATTCTCATGAGCGATGCCGATGTGGATGGAGCCCACATTCGCACTCTGCTGCTGACCCTCTTCTTCCGCTACATGCGCCCGTTGGTTGAGGCCGGAAGGGTCTACGCCGCAGTGCCACCATTGCACCGAGTAATTGTTGGAACTGGAAAGAATAAGGAAACCATCTACACCTATTCCCAGGTCGAGCTAAATGAACTACTTCGGGACTTGGAAAAGCGAAACAAGAGCTATCAGCAGCCCATCCAGCGCTATAAGGGCCTAGGGGAGATGGATGCAGACCAGCTTGCGGAAACCACCATGAATCCGTCTCACCGTCTTCTCAGACGCATCACAGCAAAAGATGCGGCTGCATCCGATCAGATCTTTGAGCTACTTATGGGTAATGAGGTCGCGCCAAGACGTGACTTTATCGTTGGCTCCGCTGACGAATTTGATAGAGAGCGTATCGACGCCTAGCAGGCACCTTGGATGTAGCCGGGGGCGGTTGATCCACTTGCATCTCGCTTTGGCTCAATTTCAGGTATTTCAAGGGTCTGTCCTGTGGAATCAAGGAGAACAGGTTCGGTCGATACAAGTCCAGCAAAGTAGAGCTGGTCTTCCCCTTTTAGCAGCCGCTGGCAGCGGACCCCCATAGACCCTCTTCCCTTACTAGGAAATGCAGAAATTGGAGTGAGCTTGCAACTACCTGGGTCAGTGGCTCCAAGCGCTTGAGAGTTATTTGCTGCGGTCAATAGCAAGCTGTCTTTGTTTCCGGAGCCAAAGAAGACAACTCGGCTATCTGCGGTATTCATACCCGCCATACCCGCGGCGGCAAGACCCTGGGGCCTTACAGTCTCCGCACTGAAGACAAGCGCACTGGCAGCGTCGGTAACAAAGACTAGGTCAGCGTCTGCCTCTGTCACCGTAAGGCCGATGAGGGAGTCACTCTCTTTGAGGGAAATGAGTGACACCTCGTGCTTGTCAGGTAGCGGGCATGTAATCCTCTTCACCACTCCTGAGCGTGTTCCAAGTGCATAGGTCTTTTCCGATTGCCACTCCACAATCCCAACAACCTCAGTTTTTAGACCTAAGAACTCCGAGGCGTAATTCTCTGCGCTGGAGCCAATCGCCTGGGTGGGCAGATCGGAAACATGGACCTGAATCGCCCTGCCGTCCTCTAGTACGAGCCCGACATCTTTTCTTAGCGAAGTACCTAGTGTTGTTCCAATTCCTGGAACATCTGAGCGAGAGATTCCCCCCAAAGGACTGAGAGTGACATAGGTTTCACTATCTTCAATCTCTGTCACCTGAACTGGCTTCCGACTTAGCTCAACGCCACTGGCATCAATTATCTGGCTCCGTCTTGGCGTGCCATGTAGCTTGGCGACCTCTCCGAGTTCCCTGGAAACGGTGGTTCTTAGTAGAACTTCGTCAGCAAGCAGTGCCTGTAGCTGTTCAATCTCTTTGCGAAGTTGATCGGATTCCTGCTCGAGCTCTAAGAGGCTGAACTTAGTGAGCCTTCGAAGCCTGAGTTCAAGGATGTATTCACCCTGAAGCTCGCTCAGGTCAAAGATTGTGCGCAGCCGAGCTCGGGCATCCTCTGCGGTGTCCGAAGTGCGAATGACCTCAATGACCTCGTCAATGTTCAAAACTGCCAGCTGCAAACCTTCGATGAGGTGCAGCCGGGCATTTCGCTTGTCCAGCCTGTTCTGACTGCGCCTTTTAGTCACAGCAAGGCGATGGTTGAGATAAACCTCTAGGAGTTCTTTGAAACTCAGCTGCTGTGGTCTGCCTGAAACTAGAGCTACGTTGTTGATTCCAAAGGAATCCTCCAGAGGCGTTAGTCGATAGAGCGCCTCAATGACCGAGTCTGGGTTTATACCTGTCTTTAGTTCAATAACAAGCTTGAGGCCGTTCTCACGGTCTGTAAGGTCTACCACGTTGTGGATGCCCTCGAGCTTCTTTGCGTTAACGGCGTCCCTGATCTTCTCTATGACTCTCTCCGGACCCACTAGGTAGGGAAGCTCTGTGACAACCAAGCCCGTCCTTCTGGGACCTACCTGTTCTACCGATATCTTTGCCCTGGTTCGGAAAGTACCCTTTCCGGTTTCGTATGCTTCCAGCAGAGCCTCATTGGAGAGGATCACGCCTCCAGTGGGCAGGTCGGGACCTGGAACCAATTTGAGTAAGTCTAAGACAGAGACCTCCGGCTTCTGAATCAGCTTCTGTAAGGCAGCAACAATCTCATTGAGGTTGTGCGGAGGCATGTTTGTTGCCATTCCTACCGCGATTCCGCTTGCGCCGTTGACTAAGAGGTTTGGAAATGCCGCCGGAAGAACCTCGGGCTCGGTTAGCTGAGCGTCGTAGTTCGGCAGAAAATCAACGACATCTTCATCGAGTGATTCGTTCAGGGTGGCTGCGGCAGGGGTGAGACGAGCCTCTGTGTATCTTGCTGCGGCAGGGCCATCGTCTAGCGAACCAAAGTTGCCGTGGCCGTCAATGAGCGGAAGTCTGAGCGTGAATGCCTGCGACATCCTCACCAGGGCGTCATAGATGGCACCATCACCGTGAGGGTGGAGCTTGCCCATCACTTCACCGGTGACCCTCGCGCACTTCACGTGTCCACGATCTGGACGAAGACCCATCTCACCCATTTGATAGATGATGCGTCTCTGCACAGGCTTCAGCCCGTCACGCGCATCAGGGAGGGCTCGTGAATAAATGACCGAGTAGGAGTACTCCAGGAAGCTTTCGCGCATTTCGCTGGCGACATCGATATCTACGATGCGCTCTGTGCTTTTGTCCATTGGTCCTTGCTGTGCGAAACTTGGCGAGTGAATCCGACTCTACCTCCACCACCTAAGGGATTCGGTTCAATTTCACACGTGTTCTCCTCCGCACTGGATACGGTCTTGGGGCCAAACAAATTCGGTTTGGCAGGCAGAGATAACATCATCGTGGCCGTAATCGACGGTCTCGGAGCAGAGCAGCTTCAACAAAGGGCTGGTCACGCACCCTTCCTAGCCAACGCGCTGGGTCCAAAGTCCGTCACCTACTGCGCATACCCCGCAACCACGAGTGCCAACATCGGCAGTTTTGGGACCGGTCTAATGCCGGGGGAGCACGGCCTGATTGGACATCAAGTCTGGGACAAGCAACACAACGAGAGGCTAAATCTCCTAGTCGGTTGGAACGAGCGCACAGATCCACTGATCTGGCAGCCGCACCAAACTGTTGCCGAAAAGGGAGTGGGTGAGGGAGTTGCGGTGAATGTGATTGCTGCAGAGGAGTACCGATCAACTCCCTACAGCGTTGCAACCATGCGGGGCTCTAATTTTGTCTCAGCAGACACAGTAAACGACCGCATAGAAGCGGCCATCTCGGTGGCAAACTCCAAAGGCAAGTCGATTAGCTACCTCTATTTTCCTGAGCTAGACAAGTACGGTCACAAGTTCGGCTGGACATCCCCAGGCTGGGCAGCGCTGCTTGAAGAAGTAGGGTCCGGACTTCAAAAACTTAGTAGTTCGCTGGGACCAAAAGCCGGTCTCATTGTGACTTCCGATCACGGAATGGTTGAGACCCAGAAGGATCGCCAGTTGGTGCTCGACGAGTACCTGGATTTCGGCCTGGAGTTCTTTGGCGGCGATACAAGAAGTAGTTACATTTATTTGCGCGACGCATCCGCAGCAAGCGAACTTTTAGAAGGTCTTCAACCGCTCGGTCATGCCCTGAAGGGATATCTTGCGAACGACTTGGTGTCTGCCGGTTGGTTCGGCAATGTAGGCAAGGAGGCGGCAGCTCGAATGCCGGATGTAATTCTTCAGGCCCGATCGAACTTCACCCTTTACCACTCAGGGTTTTCTAAGCAGCGGGCCTTCGACATGATTGCTCACCACGGCTCGATTTCACCGGCCGAGATGCGAATACCGCTACTGCGCTTCGGGTTCTGAGTTAGAGGTGCCGAGCACTATCTCATCCCAGCTCGGCAGTGATGCGCGTCCCTTTGCGGTTGCTGGCTTGATTGGCTCTTTGTTTCTTCTGGAGCGTAGCTCCTCAACAAGATCGTGAACGCTCGCCTCTGGTGACTCTTCCGGCTCCTCAACTATCTCGATGGTTGAGGTGACTATGTCTCTGCTTGCGTGGACCTTCGCGACTGAAGAAGCGTTTGGATCCATAGGCTCAAGGTGCCGGGCTTTGTTGTCATAGTGCCAGAGCATTCTCTTTTGCCCTGTGACTGAAACCACCCATTTCTCGTCCTCGCGATGAACCGAGAAGCTAGCCTCAGCATCCTCTCTTGCTATCAGCTCTCTGAACGGCACCATCTTGTTGCTGTCGTTGACCTCAGTGGAAAGCGCTGCCTCAAGGACATAGTTGAGCTCATCAAGGATTGGCGCCGCGAATGGCTCGATGGTTGAGGTGGGGACGCCAAGAGCCTCGGCGATAGCCTCGACTTTCTCACCTGCCCTGATCCTCTCCTGGACCTCCCGAGGAGAAATGCCTGAGTTGGTTATTTGTTGTGAGTTGCGCACTGCGTCCCGGAGTTGGTCGTCGACCAATGCTCTGAGCTTCTCGCCCTCGCTAGTCTCGAAGACTAGAAAGTCGCTCTCACGGTTTAAAAATCTGAGTTCCATTAGAGACTCCTTTGATTGAAAGTTTGGCACCAGGATTGGGCAAAGGGCTTATTTGATGAGGGCGAGTTCTTAACACTTTTGAAAACCCGCGAGCCAAATTTGCAAAATTGTCCCCGCTAGGGCATAGTTCACGCGCAAGAAGCACAGGAGGCTTAATGGCAACCGACTACGATGCGCAGCGGAAGACCGACGATGACACTGAGTCAATCGAGGCCATCAAGGAACGCATTCCGTCAAAACCGTCGCTCTCCGACGACGACGCCGATAACTCTGACAGCTTCACAATTCCTGACGTAGTAAACGAAGAGCTTGAGGTGGTCGTTCTGCCTCAGCAGGAGAATGAGTTCACCTGCATCAACTGCTTCCTGGTGAAGCCCAGAGCTCAACTTGGTAAGAAGAGCCGACTAGGGCCTGTTTGCTTCGAGTGCAATAGCTAGCTTCTCAGGGTTTCTTGAACTGATCAGCAAGTAAGGGGTGGGATCCTCAGGGTCGGCCACCTCAATCTTCACTCCTCCAGGAACATAACCTCGAATCATCAGTTGTGCGCGTCGGTCGGCTTTTGGTCCAAGTGCCTTTGTGAACTCTTCGTTGCTCAGCTCTGTGGCTTTACCCAAGGCGCTAATAGGGACTGAAATCCTGTCTGCCACCAAGCGTCCATTGGCCACGGTTATTTTTGGCGCTAGCAGCTGAACAACCAAATTCAGACCCAGGGGAACCAAAAGACCAAGTGCAATTGCCAGGCCTGTTCCAAATGGCAGTGACGCTAGTAACACCATTGGGCCAGAGAGCGCAAGCGCAATTGAAAAGGAAACTGAAGGGTAGAGACGTTCTTTGTAAATCGCTAACTGCACCCCAATAGATTACGCTCGTCGGGTGAACTTAGAAGTGTTGATAGTTGCAGAGCCAGGGTTTGAGCCCGTCTACGCGAAGCCCGGTGACGCGGGAGCCGATCTCAAGTCCACCGAAAACTACACGATTCCCGCAGGTGGTAGGCAGCTGGTGAAAACCGGAGTCAGGATTGCCATGCCGGACGGAGTTGTGGGGTTAGTTCATCCTCGGTCCGGTTTGGCAGCAAAGCACGGTATAACGGTGCTAAACACTCCTGGAACCGTGGACGCAGGCTATCGCGGGGAGATTATGGTCACGCTTCTAAATACCTCCAGCGAGACCTTCGAGGTTGTGCGGGGCGACCGCATCGCACAGCTGTTATTTCAAAGGGTAGAGCGTGCAGAGTTTCTCTCAGTTAACCAGCTTCCAGAGTCAGCACGCGGCGAGGGCGGCTTCGGCTCATCGGGGATGAACTGATGAGCGAGAAGATTTCACCTACTGATAGACCAACTAAGGGGCCATTCGATGTCTCAGAGGTTGGGCTCCTGACTCCTTATCTGGACTTTGGTTCCATCAGAATTTCCCCCCATCCGGACATGAAAATTCGTGCGGATGTGGACGAAAAGTCCAAGCGAGTTATAGCGCTGACGCTTGAGGTTGATTCTCACAGGGTTCAGCTCCAGGCCTTTGCGGCAACCAAGAACGAGGGACTTTGGGGCACCACACTTAGAGCATTGGCCGACGGTATTGGATCCCAGGGGGGTCAGGCGGAGGAGCTAAATGGACTGTTGGGCCCTGAACTCCATGCTTCGGTGCCGGTTGTTGCAGGAGAGACCAAGGTCATGCGCAAGAGCTTGTTCGTAGGAGTCGACGGGCCGCGATGGTTTTTGCGAGGTGTGATGTCAGGACCAGATCTGCTCGGTCCAAACTATGAACGGCTGGTTTCAATTTTCCGTTCAACCGCAGTAAATCGTGGAGACATTGCCATGCCACCAGGAGACCTACTACCACTGAAGCTTCCCACCGGTGACAATGAGTAATCCCGACGATGTTGCTCGCCGTCTCGGGCTCGAGAAGTCGGAGAACGGTTACGACCTAAATTCCAAGTCACTATTGGCAGGCATTGGCGGTCCGCTAGGGATCGCAGAGGCCGTGCTTCCTGCCACAACTTTCTCCATTGTCTATGCGATCACCACTGACGCTGTCTATGCGGTTGGGGGAGCGGCTGGGCTGTCCTTGATCTTCATTCTGGCTCGCTTAGTGAGGCGTCAATCTTTGCAGCAGGCAGTTATAGGCGCTCTTGCAATTGCCCTGGCCGCCTTTTTGGCGCTGCGCGATGGAGGGCAGGCTGCCGACTACTTCCTACCTGGCTTTTTCACCAATGCCGCATATGGCCTTGCGTTCTTGCTTTCGGTTCTGATTCGCAGGCCGCTAATGGGCTATGCGGCGCAGCTACTTTTTGGCCTGCAGGGTTGGCGTGAGAGTGGACAGTACAAACGCCTGAGACTAGTAACGATTATTTGGGTCAGTTTCTTTGCAGCGCGGCTTGCGGTGCAGGTGCCTTTGTATCTAGCCAATGAAGTGGAACTGCTCGCAGCTTCCCGAGTTGTTATGGGGGCACCGGCCTATGCGGGGCTATTGGCGCTGACCTGGATCATGCTGAAAAGAATCGCGAGAGACTCACAGGGTAAATTAGATGCAGAAAACAAGTAGGAGAAGAACTTTTCATGACAACAGATCTAACGGGCGCAACCAATTTGGAAGTTGGCGGAAAGACCTACAAGTACTTCAGCATGGAAGGACTCGGAGTTTCAAAGCTCCCATACTCCCTGAAGATTCTCCTCGAGAACATGCTCCGCACCAAGGACGGTTCGAACGTCACCGATAGCCACGTCGCGGCCCTAGTGAATTGGGACCAAAGCGCGGAGCCAAACACCGAGATCCAGTTTTCACCCGCCCGAGTGATTATGCAGGACTTCACTGGTGTGCCATGTGTTGTTGATTTGGCCACAATGCGGGAAGCGGTAAAAGAGCTCGGGGGAGATCCGCAACAGATTAACCCACTGGCCCCTGCTGAAATGGTTATTGACCACTCGGTTGTTATTGATGTTGCCGGCAGCGTGGATGCGGCCGAGCGAAACGTCGAGTACGAGTATCAGCGCAATGGAGAGCGCTATCAGTTCCTGCGCTGGGGACAGACCGCTTTCGACAACTTCAAGGTCGTACCTCCCGGAACGGGAATCGTGCACCAGGTCAACATTGAATATTTGGCTCGGACTGTTATGACCAAGGATGTTGACGGTCAAACGATTGCCTACCCAGACTCCTGCGTTGGTACCGATAGTCACACCACGATGGTGAATGGGCTCGGAGTGCTCGGTTGGGGTGTAGGTGGAATCGAGGCAGAGGCGGCAATGCTTGGCCAACCTGTCTCAATGCTTATTCCTAGAGTTGTCGGATTCAAGCTGACCGGGGAAATTCCTGTTGGTGCAACGGCTACCGACGTCGTTCTGACTATCACCGAGATGCTGAGAAAGCACGGCGTAGTTGGAAAGTTTGTTGAGTTCTATGGCGAAGGCGTTACCAGGGTTCCGCTTGCGAACAGAGCCACCATTGGCAACATGTCGCCGGAGTTTGGGTCAACCGTGGCTATTTTCCCAATTGATGAGGTAACTCTTGATTACCTGAGGACTACCGGTCGCTCCGAGGAGCAGGTGGCCCTGGTCGAGGCTTACACCAAGGCTCAAGGGCTCTGGCACGATCCCGCCGTTGAGCCGACCTACTCTGAGTATCTAGAGCTTGATCTTTCGACCGTGGTCCCTTCAATTGCCGGCCCTAAGCGGCCACAGGACCGGATTGCGCTCTCTGCAAGTAAGAGTGCGTTCGAGAAGGACCTTAAGCATTACGCAGCATCATTCAGCGCACCGGTTCCAGTGAAGGGTAAGGACTACTCCATCGACCATGGTGCGGTGACAATTGCATCAATCACTTCTTGCACCAATACCTCTAACCCATCGGTAATGCTCGCAGCCGGACTCTTGGCAAAGAAGGCGGTTGAGAAGGGTCTCAAAGCTAAGCCATGGGTGAAGACCTCGTTGGCTCCGGGCTCGAAGGTTGTAACCGACTACTACGACAAGTCTGGACTTACTACCTACCTCGACAAGCTTGGCTTCAACCTAGTCGGCTACGGCTGCACCACCTGCATTGGTAACTCGGGACCATTGGATGAGGAGATCTCCAGCGCTGTGAACGATGGTGACCTTGCGGTAACCGCTGTCCTTTCGGGCAACAGAAACTTTGAAGGGCGCATCAATCCAGATGTAAAGATGAACTACCTGGCATCTCCACCGCTTGTTATCGCCTACTCACTTGCGGGCACAATGGATTTTGATTTCGAGAGAGATCCGCTGGGTCAGGATGCAGCCGGCGAAGATGTTTTCCTAGTCGACATTTGGCCCACTCCTGATGAGGTGCAGTCAACAATCGACAGCTCCATCAATAGTGAAATGTTTACCACTCAGTACGCATCGGTTTTCGATGGCGATGAGCGCTGGCGTTCACTTCCAACACCGGAGGGTGCGCTCTTTGAGTGGGACGATAAGTCGACCTATGTGAAGAAGCCCCCGTATTTTGAGGGCATGCAGCTCAAGCCAACCCCAGTCACTGATGTTGAAAACGCGAGGGTCCTTGTAAAGCTGGGAGACTCGGTAACAACCGATCACATCTCACCTGCCGGATCTATCAAGGTTGACTCTCCAGGTGGAAAGTACCTCAGCGACAGAGGGGTATCCAGAGTTGACTTCAACTCCTACGGCTCCAGACGCGGAAACCACGAGGTAATGATTCGTGGAACCTTTGCCAACATTAGGCTCCGCAACCAGCTTCTCGATGATGTCGAGGGCACCTACACGCGCGACTTCACAAGCCCAGACGGCAGCCAGAGCTTCATCTTTGACGCCTCAGAGAACTACAAGGCTGCAGGAGTCCCGTTGGTGGTCCTGGCAGGCAAAGAGTATGGCTCAGGGTCCTCAAGAGACTGGGCGGCCAAAGGCACTTCGCTGCTTGGTGTGAAGGTCGTAATCGCAGAGAGCTTCGAACGCATTCACCGCAGCAACCTCATCGGCATGGGCGTATTGCCGCTTCAGTTCCCAGAGGGCCAGAACGCAACGAGCCTCGGTCTCGACGGGACCGAAAGCTACAGCTTCACTGGGATTGAGCAGCTAAACCAGGGAGTTACGCCCAAGACCATTTCAGTTGTGGCTTCACCGACATCTCACTCGCCTGAGGGAAAGCAAGAGGTTCGCTTCGATGCTGTGGTGCGAATTGACACACCGGGCGAGGCTGACTACTACCGCAATGGTGGAATTCTGCAGTACGTGCTTCGTGCGCTGGTGGCCTAGGGCATAGGAACAGCTGAAGAGGGGTTGAACCCAGCATGCTTGAGCAAATTAGTTCTCCCAAAGACCTACAAGGCGTCAGCGAACGCGAGCTCAAGGAGCTGGCCGAGGAAATCCGCTCTTTCCTGATTGAAACCGTCTCGAAGACTGGCGGCCACCTGGGACCCAATCTGGGCGTAGTCGAGATCACTCTCGCTATGCACAGAGTGTTCAATTCGCCAACAGATGCCATGGTCTTCGATACCGGTCATCAGTCTTATGTCCACAAGCTGCTAACTGGCAGGCAGGATTTTTCAGGTCTCAGACAATCTGGTGGCATCGCGGGTTACCCCCAGCGCTCCGAGTCCGAGCATGACATAGTCGAAAACTCCCATGCTTCGACCTCACTGTCCTGGGCTGATGGTATTTCTAGAGCGTTCAAGGCAACCGGTCAGGCCGACCGTCACGTGGTGGCTGTGATTGGTGATGGCGCGCTCACTGGCGGCATGGCCTGGGAAGCCCTAAACAACATCACAGACGACAACGATCGCAACCTAGTGGTAATCGTCAACGACAACGGCCGCTCCTATGCTCCGACCATTGGTGGACTTGCAAGGGGTCTTTCGAAGATTAGAACCGAGCCTTGGTACCGAGAGGGCTATCGAATCTCCAGGCGGGTATTTTCCGTTTTTGGTCCGCTGGGACGGGTTCTGTTCAATGCCACGCACGCGTTTATAGATTCGCTTTTGAGTTTCGGGGTTCCCAAGGGAATATTCCCCAACCTAGACATTAAGCACCTGGGTCCAGTTGACGGCCACGACCTCGTATCTCTCGAAAGAGTCCTGCAGCAGGCTAAGAACCTAGGTCAGCCGGTTATCGTGCACGTAATAACTCAGAAGGGCCGGGGTTATTCGCCTGCACTGGAGGACGAAGCAGACCAGTTCCATGCCGTGGGAAAGATTAACCCGGAGAGCGGGCTACCTATCAAAGCATCCAGCGAACCAAGCTGGACCTCCGTGTTTGGGGATGAGCTAGTAGCGGCAGCTGACGCGGACGACAAGATCGTGGGAATCACGGGAGCCATGCTGATTCCCGTTGGTATGGACGCGATGGCGGAGAAGTACCCGGGCAGGGTCTTCGATGTTGGTATCGCTGAGCAGCATGCGGTAACAGCGGCTGCGGGAATGGCTTTTGGTGGCCTGCATCCGGTCTTTGCCGTCTACTCAACCTTCCTAAATCGCGCCTTCGACCAGGTTTTGATGGACGTCGCACTACATAAAGCTGGCGTGACCTTCGTGCTGGATAGAGCTGGCATCACAGGACCAGATGGGGCGTCTCATCACGGCATGTGGGACATGTCAATTCTTCAGGTCGTGCCGGGCATCCAGATTGCTGCCCCCAGAGACGAGGCGTCTCTCAGGGAAAGCCTTCGCGAGGCAGTTGCGATAGAGAACGCCCCGACCGTAATTCGATTCCCAAAGGGAAGCGTTGCGAAGCCGCTGCCGGCCCTCAAGAGACTCGCACACGGTGCGGATCTGCTCGCAGAGAGCGAAGCAAGGGATGTGTTGATTGTAGGTATCGGACCCTTCGCCCACCTAGCTGTCAGGGTTGCAGGCCTTCTTGCGCAGCAGGGAATCGGTGCCACTGTGGTTGATCCGAGGTGGATTCTGCCGGTTAGCGAAGACCTTGTTGAGCTCTCCGCACAGCACAGGCTCGTTGTCACCCTTGAGGACGGCGTTAGGGTCGGCGGCTTTGGTTCGAGGCTTCGGCAGAGCCTCAGGGTGGCGCAGATAGACACTGGGTTGCACGAGGTTGGCGTTCCGGCAGAGTTCTTAGAGCACGCTGAACGGGATGAGATTCTTGCGCGGTTGGGACTTACCGACAAGCAGATTGCCATGGAGGTAGTGGAGCAAGTTGTCGGGACCAGGGTGCCGAAGGCTAAGCCTCAGCTGTCGGAGAAGCTAGCGCAAGATCAAGACCAGCACCAATAAGCGGAGCACAGATCTCGACCTGCCAGTGCCTGGCTCCAAGGTGCATCATCTGAGCTGCAACATCCTCTGCAGGCTCAAAACACACTCTCCTGAGGATGTCAGGGGTTAGTAGGTTCTCTACCGGCATAGCAAGCTCAGCGGCCTTGTCAACAATTAGCGGTCTCGTTGCAGTTAGCCTCGCGTGAGCCTCAGGGAAACGTTTCTCCCAGGACCTGTGGTTAGGGATGAAGTCGGTGCTGCGTTCCTCTTCGCCAAGCTCAACTGCTTCGGACTCTGAAATTGAGCGCCACCAAAGATCCAGCATCGTCCTTGAGGCTCTGCCTTGGAACTGCTTATTTGACGCAAGTTGCGATTTAGATTTTGGAGGCTCTGCTACTACCGCAGCAATGGAACGATCTGGAATCAGTCTTCCGGGGGCAACGTCCTTCTCCATGGCAACTTTGTTACGAGCAAGCCACAACGAGGCTGCAATCTTCTGTTTTCTCTCGTCCTTGATTTTGCTCATGCCAGGCAGCTGTCGCCAGGGCTCAGCTGCCGGCTCCTTAGCCTTGAAGCCAACAAGGTGCTGAAACTCCTGCATAGCCCAGTCCAGCTTTCCTTGCTCGATGAGCGTTTGCTCTAAAGCGCCCCAGAGCTCCAAAAGCACATCGACATCCAGGGCGGCATAGTTGAGCATGCTTTCGGGTAAGGGCCTTTGGGACCAGTCGGCGGCGGAGTGCTCCTTGGCTAGTTCCATTTCGAGCAAGACCTCTGCCAGCGAGGCCAGACCAAACCGCTCAAGACCGCCCAAACGCGCCGCAAGCTCTGTATCAATTAGCGAAGTTGGCCTGATGTCCAGCTCTGCAAGACACGGTAGATCCTGAGTGGCAGCGTGGAGTATCCAAGTGGTTTTAGCCATGGCACTTCCAAGCTCCTTGGCCCACTGGTCACCTTGGAAACCTTCGGGGTCTACCAGGTAGATAGCTACATCCTTGATTGCAATCTGGATCAGATAAGCCCTGTGGGAATAGCGGAAACCACTGGCTCGCTCCGCATCCAGCCCGATGACTTCGACTGAGCCCAGTGCTTCGATAAGGGCCTTTAGCGACTCGGGGTCATCTACGTATCTAACCTCGAGACGGGGGTTGTCTAACTTCAATCCAGCCTCACGACCTTGCCGTCTTTCGGCGGAAGGCCCGAGATTAGTGCCACCAGCTCGATCCAGCCTCGCAGGTGATTGGAAAGATCAAAGTCGAGCGGTGCCCAGCTAGCACGAATCTCAAGCTCACCATGCTGGGGTTGAGCTACGAGTGAGCCATGCCCGGTGGAAATAACGGTTGTTGTGGTGCCTGCCTCGTGCGCGAATTGTGCGCCAGATGCTATTAGGCAGTCCTTGAGCCACTCCCAGGGCATGGCGGCTGTGTAATCGTCCTTTGCCATCTCAAGCTCAATAGGACTCTTTGCGTAACCGATGATTCTGAACTCAGAGTTCCAACCCTCAGGCATTTCGGGGTCTCTGCAGTAGACCAGACGACTTACCCCATGGTCTGAGGCGGTTTCGTGAGCAACCTCAGCACTAATAGCTATGGCCTCTGGGGCAATGCCTTTAGGAGAGGGAATTTGAGTCAGGACGATCTCGTCTCGAGACTCCACCTCACCGATACCTGACAGCATCCCCTGAAATGTCTCAGAGAGGTCTGTTAGGTCGAGCTTCACAGTCGAAAATTACCCCGATTTCACCCATTTAGTGGACAGCCACGCTGCCGATGCGGGCAATAAATAGCTCGGCGGATGAAGCTAACTCGAAATCGACTCCATGCCTTGATGTGAAGATCTCAAGACCGCTGAGCTTGTAAGAGCTCAGGTATGCCTCAACCGAGGGCACAGCGCTTAGTGCGAGGAAGCCTGTCGGTCCAAACTCGCATTGAATCCTCTCAAACCCGAGCGATTGCAGATGTTTGACTGCCTCAATGAAGTTGGTTGCATGTTGCTCTGAGATGTGCATGACCCCAGGAGCAAGATCTGATGCTGTGAGAGTCCGTGAGAATACTGCTAGTTGCGCATTGGCTGGAGGACGGTAGTTCTCGTCCACGTAGCTCTTGCCGGAGGTGAGGACTACCTCTGCCCGCCTTCGTACCGAGACGAACCAGTCAAAATCCGCCTGACCTCCAAGGGACTTACTTGTTCCGTCTGGCCCAACGTGCTCGCCTTCTGGCCCTACAACAAGCGTTGCGGTAATGGGACCCAGGTTCAGAGCACTAGGAATCAAGAAGCTCTTTTGTCTTCCGCTTGATTCGGAACAGCATGCCTCTCATTCCTCGTACTCGAAGCGGTGAGATGAGCTTTTCGAGTCCGAGCTGTCCTGGAAAGTCGTCATCTAAGTCTGTAATCTCTCGGGCGGTTTTACCGTTCAGCGCGGCGTGAAGCACCGAGGCAAACCCTCTGGTGGTCGGAGCCTCTCGCGGTGCAGAGAAGAAGAGCTCAACAGCTTCCGCATTGCCCTCAACGGCTATGAAGACCGGAGCCTGACACTCTTCGACACGCTCCATGAGCTCGGGGTTTTCCCCATACTTACTCGGGACATCCGGCAAATTCTCGCTGTACTCGAGAAGCAGCTGAAGCTTTTCCGTGTCTGGCATCAGCCCAAACTCCTCGACTATGTCGCTAGCGCTCAAGCAAATACTCCTGGAGCCTCACCCTGGGCAATGGGAACACCGACCAGGTTTCCCCACTCAGTCCAAGATCCGTCGTAGTTCCGAACTTCCTTGACACCAACTAGGTACTTCAACGCGAACCAGGTGAGCGAGGATCTCTCGCCAATTCGGCAATAGGTAATGAACTTGTCCTGAGGGCTTGAGCCAGTCTCCTCAAAGAGAATCGTCTGAAGCTCATCTAGCGGCTTGAATGAACCGTCCTCTTGAACCAACTTGCCCCATGGGACGTTCTTTGCACTTGGAATGTGGCCAGCCCTCGCTGCACCCTCATTCGGGTAGTCGGGCATGTGCAGGCGCTCACCGGTGTACTCCTGAGGAGAGCGAATGTCGATTATGGGGGAGGGCTGGTGCTT
This sequence comes from Aquiluna sp., assembly GCA_028095925.1. Lineage (GTDB taxonomy): Bacteria > Actinomycetota > Actinomycetes > Actinomycetales > Microbacteriaceae > Aquiluna. Next base: position 1,574 of record JAOHCW010000016.1, on the reverse strand, counting down.
GGCGATGTCGTCTCTGAAGGCTCGAATCTCGTCATCCTTGCGAACTACTTCTGGGTAGTTACCTTTAGCTCTAGGAGACTTATCGGTTGTTAGCTCACGTCCCTCGGCAATCCACTTCATTCTGCCGCCGTCAAGAAGTCTCACGTCCTGGTGTCCAAAGAGCTTGAAGACCCAAAACGCGTAGGCTGCCCACCAATTCGACTTGTCTCCGTAGAGGACAATGGTGTCATCGCGGGAAATGCCCTTGGAGCGCATCAATTTTGCGAAGTGCTCACCATCGAGATAGTCGCGCCTCACCTGATCGTTTAGTTCGGTGTGCCAGTCAAGCTTCACAGCACCGGGAATGTGCCCAGTGTCATACAGGAGAATGTCCTCGTTGGATTCCACGAGAGTGACGGCGTCTAGATTCCCTGCCAGCCAATCGGTCGTGACCAAGGCCTCTGGACTTGCGTACTGGGAAATCTTCTCTTGTTCACTCATTGGTTGTATTTATCTCCATAAACTAGCGGTTTGGTGGTGATGTCTTTTGGGTGAACAGCGGTCTTCGGGGCCTGATTCCCTATGCAGCCATTCGCCTAGCATCTCTGCTGAAGAGCTTATGCGACAGTTGGCGCCTCCTCCAGAGTTTGAGCAAGCCACCTTTGAAAGCTATAGGCCAGATCCCCGGTTTCCAAGCCAAGAACAGGCACTCAGATCCGCTAAACAATTTGCAACAGGATCGAAAGGGCGCATGTTCACACGCGGTGAAAGCGCGCCCGGTGTTTACCTCGACGGGGGATTTGGTGTCGGTAAGACTCACTTGCTAGCTAGTATCTGGCACCAATTCAAGGGAAAGAAGGCCTTCGGGACATTCCTTGAGTACACCTCGATTGTTGGATTCCTTGGTTTTCAAGAGGCAGTGCGGAGACTCGGCGAGTTCTCGCTCCTCTGCATAGATGAGTTTGAGCTCGACGACCCCGGAGACACAATGATCCTCTCCAGGCTATTGAAAGAGCTCTCGGCCAAAGGCCTAAAGTTTGCTGCCACCTCCAACACCCCTCCCAACGCACTCGGTGAAGGTAGGTTTGCCGCCGAGGACTTTGCGAGAGAGATCGCCGGTCTCGGAGAGCGTTTTCAAGTGCTGCAGATAGACGGTGAGGACTACCGACACCGGGACCCCGATTCGCACGCACCGGTCCTCTCTGTGGAGGACTTGAATGCGTGGATCGGTTCCCGTCAAGGAGGCTTCCTAGATGACTTCGATGAGCTACTGGCTCATCTAGCGACGCTGCATCCAACGAAGTATCGGAAGTTGCTTGCGCCAGTTAAATTCTTAGCAATTCAAGGAATCTACGAGTTACACGACCAGGTGCCCGCACTCAGGTTCGTAGTATTTGTGGATAGGTTGTATGAGCTTCAGATACCGGTTCGGGGAGCTGGCTCGGTCGCCATCACAGAAGTTTTTTCTAGTTCAATGATTCAGGGCGCCTACCGCAAGAAATACCTGCGAGCAGTAAGCCGACTGGGAGCCCTCTCGGAGCTCTAGCTGGCATTCTCCTCGCGGTGCTTTTGCATGTAGTAACGACCTCGCCTCT
>JAOHCW010000015.1 GCA_028095925.1 Aquiluna sp. | reverse complement strand
GAATTGATGCCAAGCTCTTTGACGGGCGGGACATCTTCTTTTTCGATGATGCCGGCTCTAACCTGCCCTCCACCCGCAACCAGGACAAGCGAGAAAAGGCTGACCGGCCACAAACAGCCCAGCTTCGCTTTGATGCCCTAAGCAGCGAGTGGATTACCGTCGCCTCTCACAGGCAATCCAGGGCCTTTTTACCTCCGGCCCACGTCTGTCCGCTCTGCCCAACCTCAAAAGACAACCTAAGCGAGCTTCCCGATCTGTTCGACGTTGCTGTCTTTGAAAACAAAGGGCCTGCCTTTGGGCCTGGAGTTGGCCAAATCGACCAGCCAAATGGCCAACGATTTGGTTTCGCGACGAATTCATTTGGTCGCTGCGAGGTAGTGGTCTTCTCTCCCGAACACGAGGGCAGTCTGGGCGCGATGCCAGTGGGGCGAATTAGAACTGTCATCGGCGCATGGATGAACCGAACCGCCGAGCTTCAAGAGATTGATGGCGTAATGCAGGTGTTTCCATTCGAGAATCGTGGAGAAGAGATTGGTGTGACGCTGCACCACCCTCACGGACAGATCTACGCCTACCCTTTCGTCACACCGGTGACAAAGAAGCTCTTGTCCAGCGTCGATAACTACTCTGGTGACTTTTTCGCAGACCTCCACGCTTTCGAAAAAAGCAGCGAGAGAGTAATTATCGACAGCGAAAACTTCACGGCCTATGTGCCGTATGCCGCCAGGTGGCCAGTCGAGCTTCACCTAATGCCAAAGAGGGCAATCGCCGACCTGTCTCAGCTTGGCCCATCCGAGGCAGACGAACTTGCCGATGTATATAAGAGAATTCTGAGCGGGCTGGACAAGCTTTACTCTGGACCGACGCCCTATATTTCCGCCTGGCACCAGGCCCCAATGATTGAAAACCGTGAGCGCATCCGCCTAATGCTGCAGATTACCTCCCCGAGAAGGGCAGAGGATAAGCTAAAGTACCTTGCCGGTTCCGAAAGCGCCATGGGTGCTTTTGTGGGAGACCTAGCTCCTGAGGACACGGCGAACAGGTTGCGTGAGGTTATTTCTTGAGTCTTGAGAAAGCGAAAATCGGGTTCCTAGAAGCTTTCGGCACTGAGCCCGCTGGCGTCTGGTCAGCACCGGGCAGGGCCAACCTCATTGGTGAGCACACCGACTACAACAACGGTTTTGTCTTCCCCGTTGGAATCGACCGTCGGACTTATGTGGCCCTTTCACCCCGCAAGGACATGCTCTGCAGAATCTCCTCAGCACTTGATGCCAAGACCTACGAATACGAGATCTCGAAAAAGATGCCCAAGAATCTCGATTGGGCCCTCTATCCCCTAGGCGTAGCGTGGGTGATGCGAGAGAGCGCCAAGAGCGGCTTCGATGCCTACATCGTCTCCGATGTGCCGGTTGGCGCAGGGCTCTCGTCCTCAGCCGCCATCGAATGCTCAGTTGCCACCGCACTCAACGAGATTTGGTCAGCAGGAAAGTCAAGACAAGAGCTTGCCCTAATTGGACAGCAGGCCGAGAACGAGGTGGTGGGCGCTCCGACCGGCATCATGGACCAGACCGCCTCAATGCTTGCTCAAAAGGATGCCGCGGTCATGATTGACTGCCAAAGCCTAGAGACAGAGCTGGTCCCAATGGGGCTCTCGAGCCAAGGTTTGGTGGTTGCCGTCATAGACACTCGTGTGGCACATCGCCACTCAGACGGAGGCTACCGATCGCGCAGAGACGCCTGCGAAAAAGGCGCGAAGAAGATGGGCGTCTCATCTCTTCGAGAGCTGGGCGAGGCTGACCTTCCACAAATGGAAGAAAAGCTTGACGATGTCACCTATCGCCGCTGCAAGCACGTGGTGACGGAAAATCGCCGGGTGCTAGATGCTGTTGAGTCCCTCAAGAAAGGTGACCTTGCAAGGCTCGGAGAGCTTTTGCTCCAGTCCCACGCCTCGATGCGCGATGATTTCGAGATCTCAGTGGTGGAGCTGGACACAGCTGTCGAGCTAGCCATGGAGGTTGGTGCGGTTGGCGCCAGGATGACCGGTGGTGGCTTCGGTGGTGCTGCCATTGCGATTATTGACGAGAGCAAGATGGAGCTTCTCAGGGAGCACTGCAAGGCCATATTTGCCAAGAAGGGCTTTGCGGAGCCAAACGTTTTCTCTGTTGCGCCAAGTGAGGGTGCAAGAAAAGACGCCTAGGGCGTAGCCAGCACCTCTACCCCGGCATCAGCCATGTCGTCAATCGCTGCCTCGGTGCTTTCGGCAGCAACGCCTGCAGTGAGAGACGTGATTGCCCTCACTGCCAAGCCGTTTGTCACGGCATCTATCGAAGAGGCTCTGACGCAGTAGTCGGTTGCAATGCCGACGACGTCAACCTCGTCGATTTCAAGCCGCTTTAGTAAATCTGGCAAAGCCTCGCCCTGGTCGGTTGTGCCTTCGAAAATCGAGTAGCCGTGAGCACCCTGACCCTTCTTGATGTGGATATCGATGATCGACACATCAAGGTTTGGGTGATACTCGGCGCCCTCCTCACCTGCTAGGCAGTGAAGCGGCCAGGTGCACACAAAGTCCGGCTCTTCGCCCTCAGGAGGGAAGTGCCCGCCGTTTAGATCTCTCGGAGTGTGCCAATCCCTAGAGGCGATCACGAAGTCGTAGCGATTTGGGTTTTCGTTTAGGAAGCTCGTTATCTTGCTCGCAACCGCTGCGCCGCCCTGGCATGCGAGAGCGCCACCCTCACAAAAGTCGTTTTGGACGTCGATAATGAAAAGTGCGCTTGCCATGGCTACCTGTTTACCAGAGATGTGCCGCAGTTATAGAAGCCCATTACCAAGGCATCCATGGCCTCCCGGTGTTTGATCTGGACATCGCCGAGGTTATAGACGCTAAAGATCAACTTGTTCTCGCTGTCCGGTTCTAGGAATCCGGCCAGGGAATAGCCGGTGCGAATCCAGCCAGTCTTGGCCGCCACCTTGCCTACCGCATCCTCAAAGCGGTAGCTGAGCGAGCCCGGCGTTCCGGAAACCGGCATACCCTGGCGAATGAGCTCAAAGTCTCCATAACCTCCATCAATTAGCTTGAGAAGTTCATTGACGGTCTCAGGCGCGATTTGGTTATAGCGCGAGAGTCCCGAGCCGTCCTCAACCACTAGCCCGCTGAGGTCCAAACCGGTCTCTCGCAGAGCCCTTTGGTAAGCCTGGGTCAGTGAGCTGAACGAACCATTCAGTCCAACATCGAGAGACACCAACCTCGAGATCGCCTCCGCCAGGCTGTTGTCGCTAACCACCAACATGTAATCGATCCAGGTCGACATGCGTGCAGAGCGAACACTTGCAATCTCAACGGCATCTGGTGGCGCAATTCCTTTGACAACCATTGACTCGCTAGCACTCTCTCCAAGAACCTCCTTGAACCACTCTCCGGCTCTGCTTACCGGATCTGTCGACCTAGGAGAGTCCTTGGCCCGGGGATTGTCGCGATCTCCATCCACCTGCAGCGCAGAGACCGGGGACATGTAGCCATTCGTGAGTCCCCGCTGGTCCCAGACGCTCTGATACTCACCATCGGCGGAGCCATAGATGGTGCTGTCTAAGACGATCTGGCTAAAGGTTTGGGCCCTGTTCCAACGGGAGATCTGGTTTGCAAGGTCGACAAGGTCTGGTGCGTCGTCATAGACCGAATCGACACCGATGCCAGTTCTAGAGAGAGTGACGTCTCCAGCACCTACCAAATAGATAATGCTTGGGTCCTGGCTGTCTGCGTAGACGCGGGTGGTGACCCGATAATTTGGCCCCAGGGTCTCGAGCGCAGCTGCCGCGGTGAAGAGCTTCATGATTGAGGCGGAGCGCGCAGGGGTAGCGCTCCCCCGATCAAATAGGACCTCACCGGTTTCAGCGTTTATTACCTGAGCCTGCAAATCGAGGATGTCTTCGGCATCTTCTAACTCACTAACCGAGCACTGAACAACCTCGGGCTCAGGCTCCTCGGTGGCCTCTTCAGTTGGCTCTGGCTGAGCCTCGAGGGTGGCCTCGGGCTGCGCTGTTTGGGTCTCAGAGGCGATCGGAGACGAGCCCGGCTCTAGGGACCAGGGGCCGTTGAAGAGTGCGAGCAAGATCACAAGTCCCGCGGCTAGACCGCTACTGACCCCAATGAAGATATGTTTCATCTCACCTGCCTAGACTTTCAACAATGAAGCATAAACTCTGGGCCTTGGCTATTGCCCTGCTCATGGCCTTTCCGCTACCAGCGAAGGCCCACGATCAGCTTGTGGACCAGTCCCCTGGCGAGGGTGAAACCGCAAGCGCAGGTGTTGTCGAGCTCAAACTCACCTTCAACAACGAGCTTCTCGACATTGAATCCGGTAATGAAATTGTGGTGACTGGGCCAAACGGAGAAGTTGTTTATGCAGGCTGCCTTCCAACTATGGGGCGGGATGGGCTTCTCTCCCTTGATCTCGATGCAGCTGGCGACTATGGAGTTTCTTGGAGGGTTGTTTCACAGGATGGCCACCCGATTTCAGACTCCTTTGAGTTTTCGATAATCAACGAAACCGGCTACGTCGCTGATCCTGGTTTTGGCTATCCGGCATGTGCAGGTGAGGTCGAACTTGAGGTGCAAGAGCAGCCTGAGATTGGCTACTGGCTCCTTTGGCTATCGCTTGGACTTGTTGCTGCCGGTGTCTTTTTCTTCCTTAGGCCTAAGAACAAACCATAGGTAGCCAAGGGCGGTCAAAACCAGCCCTCCCAAGACGCTCTCAAGCCCAAGGGAGAATCTGCCCCCGGCTGGAGCTGCCAGCAGGCTGTAGAAAACATTGAGTGCCGTTGCGTTCATTAGACCCGCCACAACAGAGAGCATCGCTAGGCGTCCAACCCACCACTTCTCGCTCAATACCTTCGCAGAGGACCAAATAATAAGAACGGTGAGTGCCATACCAACCACAACCTGAGCAACCATCAGCTCAAATTGGGGGTGGTAGAGGTAGCTGAGGGTGGCAACAATGGCAAAAGCCAGGGGCCAAAATGGTGATTTCATTTCTTCATCTTTCTCGCGCTCCCACGGACTTCCAAGTACCTCTCTACATACTCCTCAACGGTAACCTGACTCAGTGCTTTCTGGATCACATCTAGGGGAGCCGACTCAAGATTTTTGAACCTAATGCATGCTTTGCCAACGTTCAGTTTCTTTCCGCTAGCTTTCCAGTCGCGTTCAAAATTCTCTCTCGCCCCTTCAAAAGCGTAGATTGACATCAGGTAAAGCGAGATGTACTGCTTTTGCGAAGCGATTGCGGCATACAAAAGGGGTTGCTTGTTGTAGGTCTTGTCGACGACGGAAAACGGCACCTGATAGGCGATCATCCCCCAATTCATTGCCTCCTCCAAGCCCGGAGGAAGGTGCTTGAGACAAAGCTCTCTCAATACGGTGACATCCTTGGCACGTTGCGGCTCAAGCTGCGCTAAATACTGCTCGACGCTTTGGGCACGAGAAGAAACCACTAAGCCAGCTTGCAGAACTCGTTAAGTGGATCGACCTGACCGGCAACGACAATCTGGTTGCCCTCATGAAGCACGGTCTCTGGGAAGGCTGGGGTATAATTGCCATCCCCTGTCGTAACGGCAACGACCGTGACGCCGTAGGTTGAGCGAATCTTGAGCTCTGCGAGCGTCTGGCCATCAAAACTAGCTGGAACCTCGCTCTTGACCATGACGAAGTCGTTATCGATAGGCACATAGTCAAGTGTCTCGCCAGAAACCATGTGAGCGACTCGCTTACCCATCTCATATTCAGGGAAGATCACGTGGTGGCAGCCAAGCTGATCCAGGATCAGGCCGTGAGAGGTTGAGTTGGCCTTGGCCCAGACATTTGGAACCCCCAGCTGCAAAAGCAGCGCGGTAGTCAAGATGCTGGCCTCGAGGTCGGCGCCAATGGCCACTACCGCAGAGTCAAACTCGCTGATTCCGAGTTCTTTCAGGGTTGCCTCGTCAGTGGTGTCGGCCCTGACTGTGTGGGTGAGCTCCTGAGACATGTTTTGAACAATGCGCTCATCCGTATCAACTCCGAGCACCTCGTGCCCGGTCTTCATAAGTTCCCGAGCCAGTGATGATCCGAATCGACCCAAACCAATAACGATCACATTGGAGTGAATGATGCGCTTCTTTGTCTTTTCCTTAGCCAATTAGGGGCCTTTCCTTCGGTAATTCATAGTGCCTTCTTGTGACCCTGAGGGCAAGCGCGGATGCGATCACCACAGGGCCCAGTCGGCCAACGAACATCAGTATTGCGAGCCAAACTTTGGCAAAGTCTGGAAGATCAGCGGTTATGCCTGTCGATAGTCCGACCGTGGCAGCGGCGGAAATCACGTCGAATAGCAGCTCATCGAGAGAGAAGTCGGTGGTTGCTGCAAGGAAGATAGTGCTGAAGATAATCAGCATTGCGTAAAGCGATACCAAAGTTAGGGCCTGTCGCTGAATGGACCTTGGCAGCCTACGGTTTCCAACATTCACCGCCGTCTCACCGCGAACCTCGGTGTAGATGATGAAGAAGAGGATGGCGATTGTTGTCACCTTGATGCCTCCAGCGGTAGACGCACTGCCGCCTCCAATGAACATCATGAAATCAAGGCCCAACCAGGTTGCCGGATCCATCTGACCAACATCGACGCTACTGAGCCCACCTGAGCGCGGCATAGCCGACATAAATGCGGCATTCCAGAGCTTCTCAAGTACGTTTAGTCCTCCGAGGGTCTTGGGGTTGCTCCACTCCATAACGCCGATGAATACCGACCCCAGGGTCAGCAGCACGATAGTTGCAGCGAGCGTGACCCTGGTGTGAAGGGAGAACCTGCGAGGCTTGCCACTTTGCTGCTTGTTGAGCCCCCAAATGCGTTCATGAAGCTCAATCAAAACCGGAAAACCGAGGCCGCCGACGACAACCGCAACTGCAATCGGAGCGATTACGAACAGATCCTGGGAGAAAGAGGCCATGCTGTCGGAGTAGAGCGAAAACCCTCCGTTATTGAATGCAGAGACCGCGTGGAACAGGCCGTTCCAAATGGCTTCCCCCATCGACTCCTCATAGGTGATGCGCAACCTAGCGACTAAGTAGATGGCAAGTGCGATCTCAAAGCCAAAGTAGACAAGCAGAATCGTTCTCAGCAGCGCGGGCACGTTGTCAATGCCGATGATCTTCGCCTCAGAGAGGGTGTTCAATCTGTCGCGTAGGGAGATTCGGCCTGAAATTAGCAGTCCCACAAGAGTTGCGAACGAGACGATCCCAAGCCCACCGAGCTGAATTAGGAAGAGAATCACTACTTGGCCAAAGCCCGACCAGTGGGTGCCGGTGTCAACGACCGTGAGTCCGGTGATGCAGACGGCAGAGACTGCTGTAAAAAATGCTGTGACGAAGTCGGTTGAGTTGCCCGCGGCCGTCGAAAAGGGGAAAAGCAAGAAGATGGTGCCAACGATCACCGCTGCACCGAATGCCATGACCACTATCTGGGTCGGGTGCAGGGTCTTTTTGCGACCAGGTTGGCTCACTGTTTCAGACTACGCCTCCACTGCCCATAAATTGGGCAACCTCTCTACGCTACACCCGAGTTAGGCTTGTAAACAATGGATGCAAGGCTCTTTATCTTTGACGGCGACTGCGCTTTCTGCTCATCCGCGGCCAGAGTCTTTCGCAAGATGATCAAGGACCAGGTTCCCATTCGCCCCTACCAAAAGTTAGATCTTGCCTCACTGGGCCTAAGCGAGGAGCTCACCTCTAGAGCTGTCTACTACGTTCGCGATGGCAAGTATTTTGTGGCGGCTGAGGCCATTGCCCAATTATTTATCGACTCCAAGACTTTCTGGAGCGTTGCCGGTTACCTACTTAGGGTTCCCGGCATCAATCACCTAGCAGAGCGCGTCTACTACTGGATTGCAAAAAACCGCCACAGATTGCCCGGCGGCACTCCAGAGTGCTCGATGTAATTCGAGTTCGAGGCTAAAACTGCCCCGGCAAATCACTAGAGTTGTGCCTAGTTTTGTAAACGATTACATACAGTGAGGTATTGGCTTTGGCTGGCGCAAGCATTCTCGTTTACGCCGAGAGACTCGGTGGTTCGCTCAGCCACATCGAAAAGCTATTGTCCAATGAACTCGCGGACTTTTCTGGCATCCACGTGCTGCCTTTTTTTCATCCGTTTGACGGGGATGATGCCGGCTTCGACCCGATAGATCACACCATCGTCGACCCTCGTCTTGGTAGCTGGGAAGATTTCCGCAGGATCTCGGCGACTCAAGAGCTCACAGCAGATCTCATAATCAACCATGCGTCTAACCTCAGCCCAGAGTTTCTCGACTGGCAGGAAAAAGGGGACGCTAGCGATTTCGCTGGGATGTTCCTGACTTTCGACAAGGTCTTTCCAATTGGCGGAACCGAAGAAACAATAACCAGCTTCTACCGTCCCAGACCTGGACTGCCCTTCACCGCCTACAACATCGCCGGCACCAGAAGGCTTGTCTGGACAAGCTTTATGCCCTCTCAGGTAGACATTGATGTTCGTCACCCGGCAGGCGAGGCCTACATCGACAGGGTGCTGGATGCACTTGAATCCGGAGGAGTCAAGGTTGTAAGGCTCGACGCCGTCGGCTACGCAATCAAGACCCCCGGCACCGATTCATTCATGACCAAAGAGACCTTGGAGTACGTGTCAGAGCTCACTGCGAAGATTCAGGCCAGGGGCATGAGGGTGTTGGTTGAGGTACATGCCCACTACACCCAACAGCTTGAGATTGCGCCTTTGGTGGACCTCATCTACGACTTTCAGACAGCACCACTGCTGTTGCACTCGATCTTCACCTCAAACGTTGACGCGCTCGCAAGTTGGCTAGAAATCCGCCCAACAAATTGCCTCAACGTCCTTGACACACATGATGGCTACGGAGTCATCGACGCAGGACCAATTGGTGGCAGGCCAGGGCTGATCAGCCAGGAAGACATGGCCAACATCTTTGATGTGGCTGGCAAGAACACCTCGGGCCACTCTGCAAAGGCTTCTGTGGTGCCGCAGTGGTTTGATTTGCCTCACCAAATAAACGCGACCCTCCCTGCGATTATTGACGATGACACTTCTTACATCCTTGCCAGAGCAGTTCAGTTCTTGCTGCCAGGTGAGCCCCAGGTCTACTACGTGGGGCTGCTGAACGGACCGGATGACAAAGAGCTCTTTGAGAAAACGGGTAACGGGCGTGAGGTTAACCGGCACCACTACTCGGCTGAGGAGATTGATAAGGCGCTTCAATCCGATGTCACCTTGGCAATCCTGGGATTAGCGCGGCTTCGCAGGCACGAGGTTTTTAGCGGCACTTTTGATTGGCAGAAGCTAACTAGCAGCTCAATGAGACTTAGCTGGACCTCGGCATCAGCAGAGCTTTCACTGCAGTTCGAGTTTGCCGAGGGAAAGTCGAGCTTCAGCTTGGCGCTCAAAGACAACTCGGAGCTAAGAACCTTCAGCTCGGTTTCCGAATTGGCTGATCTCTAGTTGTCTGAAGCTGCACTCATCTCTTGAAATAGCGAAAAGAACAGACTTGGAAGCAGCAGCTAAGTTCTTCCAATAGTGTTTATAGATGCCTGACAAGCCAAAGACCGACCTCGAGAAAATCTGGCGACGGTTGGGACTAGCGCTATTTATTCTCGCAATTGTCGTTGTGGCAGGGCCCCAGATAATTGATCTGTTCTTTCCTGAATTTAGGTAACCCGTGAACAAAGTCAAGGTCAAGGACCCCTATCTAATCTTCTTAGGCTCGGAGACAAACCCCACGTATGCAAAGACTGGCTTTGGCATTTCCGACTGGCAGCCAGAGAAGTGCGTGGGACAGTTTCACCTCCCAGGAGGAACAGTGGACTTAGGCCTGGAGGAGCTCAGCCTTCAGGCAGCAGCCGAAAAGGGAGCGAAGACGCTGGTGGTTGGAACTGCCACCATCGGCGGTGGTATTCCAGCGGACTGGATAACTGCACTAAAGCAGGCACTTGAGCTAGGCCTTGACATCGCGGCCGGCGTTCACACCAGGCTCGCAGACCAACCGGAGCTTGCAGAAACCGCAAAGCGACTTGGTAGGACGCTCACTGACGTTCGGGTGCCACCAAAGGACATACCTGTCGGCACGGGCAAGAAGCGCTCTGGGAAAAGGCTTTTGACCATCGGAACCGACTGCGCCTTGGGAAAGAAATACACTGCCCTCCAACTCGCCAAGGAGCTTGGGCAAGCTTCAGTGAAAGCGACTTTCAGGGCGACGGGCCAAACTGGGATCCTTATTGCCGGAGAGGGGATGCCGATAGATGCCGTAGTCGCCGACTTTGTGTCGGGTGCGGCGGAGGTGCTATCTCCCGATAACGACCCAGACCACTGGGACATCATTGAGGGGCAGGGTAGCCTTCACCATCCTGGATATGCGGCCGTGAGCGTGGGTTTGCTGCTTGGCTCGCAGCTCGATGCGTTCATTGTCTGCACCGAAGCAGGGCGAACTCACGTGGCTGGCTGGCCAGACTTCCCACTGCCCTCAATAGAGGACGTCATCGAAAGGGCAACATCAATAGGAAGCCGCACGAACGCCGAAATTCGTTGCATCGGAATTAGCGCTAACACCTCAAAGCTTGGCGAAGGGGAGGCTAGAGACTACCTAGCAAAACTCTCAGCGGAGCATGGATTACCGGCAACCGATCCAATGCGCTTTGGAATGGCCGAAATCACCAAGAACCTAATGGGTCTCTAGATGAAGCTGAAATTTGAGCCAGTAACACTCCCCCTAGAGCATCCCTTTTCAATTACCGGCTATACCTTCGTAAACCTAGAGGCCGTTTGGGTCACTCTGGAAGACAGCAGCGTCAAGGGTCGCGGTGAAGGCGTTGGCGTCTACTACCTAGGCGACAACCAAGAGGTCATGCTTGAGGAGCTTGCCGGCGCAAAGCCAGAGGTGGAGGCTGGAGCCGATCCATTTGAGGTGGCCAGCCGGCTCGCCTCAAAAGGTGCGGCCAACGCACTTGACTGCGCAGCCTGGGACTTGAGGTGCAAACGCGAGGGCAAGAGCATCTGGGAGCTGGTGGGGCTAAACCCCAAGAGCCTTCACACCGTCGCAACGATAGGAATTGGCACTGACGAGTTCATGGCCCAAAGGGCTCTTGACTTCCACGACTGCCACAACCTCAAGATCAAGCTAGACAGCGAGAGGCCGCTAGAGCGCGTTCAAGCAGTCAGGAAAGCGCGTCCTGATGCAGCTCTGGTAATTGATGCCAACCAGGCTTGGACCAGGGAACTACTAGAGGAGCTAATTCCAGAGCTTGCGCAGCTTGGCGTAAAGATGGTCGAGCAGCCTCTAAAGCGCGGGCAAGACAACGAGCTCGAAGGCCTCAAGTCAGAATTACCTATTGGTGTCGACGAGGGTTGCTTGGACCTGAGTGAATACCAGCTCGTGAGCAAAAACTACGACGTGGTAAACATCAAGCTTGATAAATGCGGCGGGCTGACACCAGCACTTGAAATTACGAAAGCTGCAACCAACGATGGTAAGAGACTCATGGTTGGAAACATGACGGGGACTTCACTGTCGATGGCGCCCGCGTTTGTTATTGGCCAGTACTGCGAATTTGTCGACATAGATGGCCCGCTGCTGCTTGAAAAGGACATCGAAGGTGGCCTGAACTACTTGCCAGGTGGCGAGGTTGAGCCACCAAAGCGTGAGCTCTGGGGCTAGGCGACAGCCTTCTTCACAAGCCGAATTATCTCTTTCTCAACCTTCGGCGTGAGTTCCATCAGAGCATATGCAGTGGGGAAGAAATCGCCGTCATCGACGTTGGCGTGCTCACTAAAGCCAAAGGTGCAGAAGCGAACTTTGAACTTGCCTGCCGACTGAAAAAAGCAAATTAGCTTTCCGTCTTTCCCAGGCTTGGCATAGGCCGGCATCCCATACCAAGTCTTTGGCTGAAGCTCGGGTACTGCACCCAACACCAGCTCGTGGACTCTGAGCGCCATTGACTTATCCGGCTCTGCCATCTCGTTGATCTTTGACATTAGGTCCCCAAGGGGATCCTGCTTGGCCTTGTTTCGGGCGGCACGGAACTCTTTTGCCCGCTCCTTCATTGCGGCCTTTTCCTCTTCCGAGAATCCTTCTTGTTCCTTTGCCATGTTCCTGCCTCTCTAGATGCAAGGCTAGTTTGTTGGCTTCTCTTGGAAGCCAAAGAGCCTCTATGGTGTTTTGTTTCTCATGAAGAACAGGGTCATTCTTATCGCCTACCTAGCCATGTTCTTTGGCCTGGTCGGCTTCTATGACCTTTACAGCCAAAATGTTTACCTGGTTGCTCTGGCGGCAGCCTTAATTTTGGTTGGTGGGCTCATTGCTTGGTTAGTTTCGATTCGGGGCAGCTCAAGGTAGCTTTCAGCAAAAAGATTCGCGCTTCTTATCTACACTTTCTAGATAGCCTTCCTTCTTTTTGGTCAGGCAAAGGAGCCCGGTAGAAGATGTCAATGAAAGTCACAAACCCAGCAACAGGCTTGGTCGAGGCGGAGTACCCGCTGGACACCCCCGAACAGGTTGAGGAAAAACTAGCGCTTGCCCATAAGGCACACCTAACCCTGCGCCAGATGAGCTTTGCAGAGCGCGGAAAGCTAATGCATGCCGCTGCAGACCTAATGGAGTCAGAGGTTGAAAGCACAGCCGCCATGGTCACAAGAGAAATGGGTAAGCCAATTGCTCAGAGCCGTGCCGAGGTCCTGAAGTGCGCGAAAAACATGCGCTATTACGCAGACAATGCTGAGGCAATGCTTTCCGACTGGAGACTGGAGGATCCTGCAAAGGTTGGCGCCAGTGAGGCTGGAAGCCAGTGGCAGCCCCTAGGAGTAGTTCTAGCTGTTATGCCGTGGAACTTCCCGCTCTGGCAGGTAATGAGATTTGCTGCACCGGCTCTTATGGCAGGGAATACGGGCGTGCTGAAACACGCCTCTAATGTGCCCGAGTCTGCCCTCTATCTTCACTCGCTCTTTACAAGAGCAGGCTTCCCGGAAGGTGCCTTTGGAACTCTTATGATTCCAGCCGCTTCGGTGGCGGGTGTTATCGATGACTGGCGCATCCGCGCGACCACCCTCACCGGCTCGGAGCCGGCGGGAAGAGCCGTAGCGGAGCGAAGTGGCAAGATGCTCAAGCCCTCGGTTCAGGAGCTTGGAGGCAGTGACCCGTTCATCGTCACACTCAGCGCCGACATGGACAGAGCTGTTGAAGTGGCGGTGACCGCTCGCATCAATAACAACGGACAGTCGTGCATTGCAGGTAAGCGGTTCTTGGTTTTCGAAGAGGTCTACGACCAGTTCCTTGAGAAGTTTGTGGCCAAGATGCAGTCCCTAGTTATGGGCGACCCGATGGACGATGCAACCCAACTCGGCCCGCTGGCAACGGCCAGCGGCCTAAGGGATGTCAAAGAGTTGGTAGACGACGCAAAAGCAAAAGGTGCGCGGGTGCTGTGTGGTGGCGAGGCCCCTGAGGGATCTGGCTACTTCTACCCCGCCACAGTGATTGACCAAATAACCCCAGACATGCGTCTGACGATGGAGGAGACCTTTGGTCCGGTGGCGAGTGTTTACAGGGTTTCCTCTCGTGAGGAGGCGGTAAAGGTTGCTAACCAGACCACCTTCGGCCTAAGCAGTGCAGTTTGGACCACCGATGTCGAAGAGGAGGCCTACTTTGTTCGTGAACTGGAGGCCGGTGCGGTGTTTGTAAATGGCATGACCATCAGCTATCCCGAGCTGCCCTTCGGCGGAATCAAAGACTCCGGGTTTGGACGTGAGCTCTCAGACGCAGGTATAAAAGAGTTTTGCAACCTAAAGACCGTCTGGAAGGCCTAGCTAGATAAAAACCTAGGAGATGTCTCGCTGAGGGTTGTCGGTGTCTAGGTTCACAGGTTTTTGGACCTCGGGTGGCTTTTGGTCACCACGAATGAAGAAGGTGAGCAGGGTCGCGGCCGTTGCTCCCAACAAAAGCAGTGCTAGCAGTATCTCTAGAAGCATTTGTTTCTCCTTATCCTCTGACAACTAGAACAGCCTGCCTCAGAGAAAAAGTCCTTGCTACTTTTTCCTACTTCTCACCATCAACACCGCACTCACCATTGCGAAGCTCATTGCAGTGAAGAAAAAGATCCAGGCAAGCCCCAACGCCCAAAACTCTTCGACCAACAATCCTGTCTCGTCCACTGAACTTCCGGCCAGCAGGTAGTAGGCGCCCAGGCCAACGGCTGCCAGCAGGCTGAGCGTGCCAAGGAGGTTGATACTTCTGAGCAGCTTTGAGTTCACGGAGGAAAGACTACTTGGCTAGAGAAGTCCCTGCTCTCAACTTCGGCTCCCAGACAGCTAGCTATACTCCACTAATGCCGGTTTCTTTTTCTATCAGCGCCTCTGACTATCACACCGAAGGTGAGCCTTTTCGCATTGTCTCCAGTGGTCTACCAGATCTCAAGGGAGAGACGGTTCTAGATAAGCGCTCTTTTGCTCAGACAAGTTTGGAGCTGGAGCAAATTCGACAGCTGCTCGTGAATGAGCCACGTGGTCATGCTGATATGTATGGAGGCTTCATAACCGAGCCCAACGACTCCGGCGCTGATTTTGGGGTTCTGTTTTGGCATGGTGATGGCTACTCGACCGCTTGCGGTCACGGGACCATTGCTCTGGGCGCATGGGCGGTTGAATCCGGCCTGGTCGCCTCTTCAGACGACTCGACAACGCCTGTGACAATTGATGTTCCCTCAGGTCGAGTGCGGGCAGTGGTCACTAAGTCCGGAGGGCAAATTACCCGAATCACCTTCCAAAACGTTCTGTCGCATACTGTCGCCACAGCTGTAAACATGAAGCTAAGTGATGGGCGAGAGGTAAAGGTCGACATTGCCTACGGAGGAGCAAACTACGCAATTCTCGAAGCTAGTCAATTGGGCCTGTCTGTAGAGCCTGATCATCTCGACGAACTGATACGGCTAGGCAGGGAAATTAAGTGGGCGCTGAACAATTCGGCTGAGGCGCAATCTCAAGGCGACTCTCGACTCAACGGCATCTACGGGACCATATTCTTTGATCACCTACAGGCAACCGAATCGACAATCCACGATAGAAACGTAACTATTTACGCCGATGGGCGAGTGGACCGCTCACCCTGCGGCTCCGGAACCGCAGCCAGAATTGCCCAGCTTCACCATCTAGGCCAGATGGGCCCAGACACGCTTTTACTGCACGACTCGATTGTCGGCACCAGGTTTGAGGGCCGAATCGCCACTTCCCCCGCCCCAAGCGCCGAACATGGCGTGGTTCCCGAGATTTCTGGTAACTCTTGGCTCATGGCGGAGTCCAGCTTCATTCTTTCCGACTCCGACCCACTACCTTCGGGCTTCTCGCTCCGATGAACGGTGTTCGTTGGGTTGACTCCAGAACTCTCCTCGAGGACTTTGGTTTCGGTCGGGCAATAGCCGCAATTTCCGAGGCGCTCGAATCCGGTTACGACCCCGAAACAGACCATTCGCGCAGCGTAATTAGTTTCGCTGAGGGCCAAGGGCTGGTAATGCCCAGCGAATACATGGACCGGGTTGGCCTCAAGTTCGTAACCGTAGCTCCAAGAAACCCAGCAGTTGGTCTTGATCGAATCCAGGGAATCTACACACTCTTTGACGCGCAAACCCTTTCTCCAATTCTGCAGTGTGATGGTGCCACCCTTACGCTGCTGAGAACTGCCTCGGTCACAGCTGCGATAGTTCAGAGGCTGCTCTCGAACCAAGAACCGAGTGTTGCCGTCTTCGGCTCAGGACCTCAGGCCTCGGCTCACATAAGAGCTCTTGCGGCCTCAACCGGTGTTGGAAGAATCTCACTATTCGCGCGCAATCTTGAATCATCGCAGCAACTGGTTGCTGATCTCACGGCTCAAGGGTTCGACATTTCAATGGGGTCCGAAGAGGACTTGTTGGGTGCTGACCTAGTCCTTACCCTCACAACCAGTAGAGAGCCACTGTTTGATGAGAGTCAGGTTTCTTCGACTGCCGTAATTGCGGCAATCGGCTCACACGAGCCAACTGCTCGCGAACTTCCTGGGGAACTGATGGGCTCAGCTGTTGTATACATTGAGAGTTTGAAATCGGCCCTGTCTGAGGCCGGAGATGTGATCATGGCGATTGAGGAGGGTCACGTTGAGCAGGCTGACCTGGTCAAGATTCGCCAACTCTTCAGTTCGTCAGTTAACCACGAGTCCTTAGGGAGAAAAGTGTTCAAATCCACAGGAATGTCATGGCAGGACCTTGTAGTGGTCAGAGCTCTTGAAAAATCACTTGCGCTTTAGTTCAAAGAGCCACCTGACAGAATCGAACTGGAGAAGCGCCCTGGAGTCAGGATCTCAAGCACCCAAGACAATAATTGGCCTGACCACATAAACAGTAATCGTTTGTGCTCATGGAATAAGCTCTGTCCCTCCTGCGGGAAAGTCCTAGCAGATAACCTTCGCAAAGAGGCGCGCGCCCCCGATGTCACGAAACCCTAAGCTCCACTCGTCGTTTGCTAGCTCGCGTAGGAGGCTAGAACCAAGGCCTACCTTTGTTTTGCCCAACGGGCCAGTTCCATTGTCTAGGACTTCAAAAATTATCTGGTTCGGGAAGTCTCCGGGGGACACTGAGACCGAAACCTCCGTCGCCAGCCCGTGCCTAATTGAGTTCGTTATCGCCTCTTCAGCGAGCATGACCACTACTTCTGCCTGAGAAGTCGTTAAGTCAGATTCGGGAAGGCTAAATTCAAGTCTTGCAACGCCTTCCCAGTCTGCCTGAAGGCTCTTTAGACGCTCAGAAATGGGGAGCGACTGGCCGACTAAAAAATCGTGTTTGGCCTGGTCAATAATGTCTATCACAGCAGATTCAAGACTGTGTATTGACTCAGGCGGTTCCTGAGGCTGTGACAGCTGTAGAGCAAGGATTCTGTTTTGAACTGAGCTGTGGAGAAAGCTTGCCAACTTTCGACTTACTAGCTCTCGATGCGCGAGAGCCAACGAACCCGAAACGTCGCGGTCTTTCCTCCTCACTCTTGGCCCTTCGCCAGCGAGTCGGCCTCCCTTCCAGCTTGCTGAGAAAACCACAGAGGCTATTCCTAGGGCGATGAAGTTTGCTGTTGAACCTGCCAAATAGCGTCCTGGGTCAATTTCGCCCACAAACACCAGTTGATTGCTCAGCGTTATCAGACATGCCGTAATAACAACCACACCTGCGTAGGCCCCAAAAAACCGGTTAATTAAAAATGTCCGAGATTTCTTGAACGACAAATTGGCAAGCGTGAAAACAGATGTGATCACCAGAAAGCTAATCAGCGCGGCTATAGCCGAGCTCGTGACGCTGACATCAGGGCTAATCGCGTTGTAGGCGAATAGCAGCCCCGCATAAAGGGCTGCCACAATCGTGGGTGCAGAAAAGGGACGAAGTGCTATGGCGTCGACATTGATGCCACGAATTACAAGTAAGTCCCGTATCCAGTTAGGACGAATCCAGCGCGAGCGCGACATTGGCTTCACGCACTCAACCAAGACACGTTCCAAAACCTGCGCAGTTGAATCGTTTTGGGAACGCTGAAAAACGCGAACAACCCGCCTTTCCAAGTCTCTAAAAAACGACGCAATTTGTTCAGTGAGTTCATTGTTCATTGAGGCAGCCAGTGAATGAGAGAGGCGCACGCTCTCATTGAAACGAAATTCTCTTCTTGCAATCTCAAACACTGAGCTGAGAGTTATCAGTATTGCTCCAAGAAGTCCGGCGACAAACAATGCCGCCCCACTGAGCCCAATTGGGATCAAGCCGATGAGCCCTTCCAGCCAGCTCATAAACACAAGCGCACAAACGCCAAGGGCGGCCCCAAAACCGACGACCAAGGGTGCGGGTATCGGGTTCTCCCTGTGTCTGCGAAATATTGTTGCCCGTGCTAACTCGCCGTTTAGCAATATGAAGAGCCAGATCATTAGAAAGACAAAGAGTTCTCTAAATAGGATTTCAAACGTCAAAACCTCTGGAGTCTGTCTAAACAGGAGGGCAGAGGCCAGTGAAATGGGTATCCCCAGGTTGAAGATTAACTTTCTGTCCAGAAGCGTTGGGCCACCAATTCTCCTGAAGTACTCAAACGTCGTTGGCATGCTCTAGTCAGTCTGAAGTGCGATTCAAGAACACTCTGGCCAGGTGCACTCTTTGATTTCGATCCAAGTGAGAGGGAATGCCCAGCGCCTTAGAAATTCTGTTGACAGCAATAGCAACCGAGGCCTCGGTAATACCCCTGTGCTTTGCAATTTCCTTGTTCGAAGCGCCTGAAGCGAGAAGTGACAAAACCTGGAACTGAGAGTCAGTAAGTGCAGATAGTGGCCCGCTCTTTTTGTGCTCAATGTGCCCCTCTTGCGCTGCTACACGATTGATTGCAGCTTCAAGCTCTTTGCCATTTGAGAGCTTGTCTTTTAGAAGGTAAACGTAGTTCTTCGCAAGTTGCGGCCACTTCCCTCCCACTACCGCTCTCGGGTCTTCGTAGCTGGTCAAATAAACCACACCGAGTTCTGGGTTGTGCTTTTGCCAAGCCAAAGATACGTCTACACCATTGAGTTGCCGACCAAGGTTTAGATCCACTACCAGGACGTCGACTTCGGCATGGCTGAGCTGGCTGAGCGCCTCTGCCCCGTCTGAGGCCGCAAAGACCACCTCGAAACCGTCGGCATTCAAGGACGACTCCAAAGCGTAACGAAGAAGTCCGTTGTCTTCGACAATTCCCACCTTGATAATCACGTCATTTATTATCATCGATTCTCTCCCCCGTAAAGGTCATTCGGTGTCTGCACCATAGAGCTGGAGCTAGCCCGAAATAGCCTCTTCTGGATATCGATAAACCCCGTCTGAGAACTCGATGGTGTTGAAGTTGTCGAAGACGAACTGCATATCCTTGGCCTCAGGGGCAAAATCTTCAATCCATTCACAGTTGTGGAAGTAGCTTCCATCCAAAATCTTCTCTTCGGAAACCTGCGATCTTTCCAGCATCAAGATCATTGCTGCACTTTGAACGTAGGTATTGTCGAACAGCGTCATTGAGGGATCCCCTTTTAGGTCAAGGTAAGCGCGCTCAAGTAGTTTTTGTCGATGATCTTCCCTGCCCTCGAGCTTTGCGGCCATGAACACACCAAAATAGTCAGCCGTCCCCTCGGCGAACCACCGCAACGGGTTTAGGTCATCCTCGTCGATACCCACGATCGGCGAGCAGCGATTCAGGAGGTAATTTGAGAGGCCATGGTAAGCCTCATGAAAGAAGATTTCGGTTGCTGTTGTCTTGTCGTGCTCTGCAGTTCGAGCATAGATTACAGCGCGTGATTCCATGCAAGGGTCTGGAGCAGTTGCGACATCAGCGGCTCCGCGGATCCACATTCCTACAACGCGAGAACCATCCTGGAAATCACGCCTCTCTTGCTCGGTGCACCCCAGTAGTCCAAGTTGCCAATCTTCAAATTGGCGAACTGTGTCTTCCACCTCGTCAGAACTGAGCACATGCGAGTGTGCGCGAAATGATGCCCCGTCAAAGATCTCTGGATCTGGGTCATCGTCAAGTGCCTCACCGATGGGCCAAATTAGGCCCATGAAATCAGCCGGAGGGTCAGACATCTCGGCAACTGCCGCTTCGACCCAAAGCATCACCTCAGAAGATGGAATTTGAGAATCAAAACTCACACCAACTCGGGTAACCGGTCGATCAGTTTCACGTGGCTCAGTTTCTAGGCTGCCGGATTGCCCTTGCTGAGTTTCCTGCTCAGCACTCGGAGTCGCACTTGGACCCTCGGACTCAACTGTTGCACAGCCGCTGAGGATCAGCACTAACGCCAGACCTGAGGCCGCCTGTCGGTGGAGTCGGTAGATCACATTCTTGGACAACCAACTACCTCGTCAGAACTGTTTTTGTCAGCTGCTTCACGCCATCGATGTAGATATCAACGCCAACGTTCAAGCCGACCGCCGCTGTTTTTCTCTGAAACACCTGGTAGTCAGATGCCACAGTTGTTTTGAACCACTTGCCGGCAATCTTCCAGGCCAAGGTCTTGCCTTTGAAACCCTTCGCATAGACAGCCACATAGCCGTTGAATGCCCCTGCATTGACCTTCCCTGAGGATGTCGCCACGGTCTCGGATTCTGAAGCCCCTGTTTCAATCGGGACTTCTGGAGTCACCGCCTTTTCAACATAAATCAATCCTGAGTAGTAGGTCAGTGTGCCGTGAGATGAGCCAAAGACAATAAGTTTCGTCCCCGCTTTGAGAGAAGCTGGCATCTCAAAGACAAGTGCGGTTTTGCTCTGTGCAGAGATAGTTGCTTTGACTCCGTCAATTGCAATCGAGCCAACTAGATTCAATCGCTTGCCGATTATTGTGATGAGGTCACCCGCGTAGGCAACCTTGGAGGAGATGCCGGTGGGTGCTGGGCCCGAATACGCCCTAGGGGCCTGGGGTGGGGGTGGAGCCGCAGCCGGTGGCGTTGGCTCGAGCAAAAAGACTGGTGAGGAGTAGCCAAACTGGCTCAAGGAGGCGACCAAACCCGACTCGCCCGTACCGCAAATTCCTGTTACGAAACCCGTCTCCGATGTTACAGCGCCATCTCGCAGACCACGCCATTGATCGGCAGCCTCAGCGGGGGTGATGCTGAACGCTCCGCTTAGCCAACCACCAGGAATACAGACGTAATAGAAGCCATCGGTGCTTCGCGCCTGATTGCTGGCGTTGAACGATGGGCCTGAAACCACAAACTCATAACCGTCTCCATCGAAAGTGCGGTTACCAAATGAGAAGCCTTGGCCATTAGTGGAGACGAGGCCACCCGCTACAGGTGCCATGTCGGGGCTTGCAACCAGATTCAAATACGCTGGCACCTGGTCAAAGACCATGAAATCACTGGTCACCGCATCATTCATGTCAGCTCCGCACTTGTCAGAGGTCACTGACCCGTCCTGCAGAGACACTGAGCATTGCGGCCACCAGGTAGTCCTTGAAATTGCACTCGACATGGCGCGAGCTTCTCCAACGAGTGTGGTAACTACTCGGTCACCCGAGGCAATGTCCCAACGGTTCGTGTTTGAGCTCACAGCCGTTGTTGAAGGGTCTACAAGGATTGCTGTGTCTCCATTCACGAGAGCAAAATTTATCTGACCTTCACCCGTACCCACTGGGAACGGTTCCGCCCCAAAAAGATTGCCCGAGCTCGGCCAACTGATTTGTATTTTGACAATTGAACCTGCGGGAATCGCAAACCCAGAGCTCCCAATCGCGGCTGTTGGTGCCAGCTCTAAATTTGCCTCCAAATTGTCAGCGTCCCCTATCAGCTCAAGCTGAACCGAATAACCGGAGTCCGCTCTCGTGGTTCCGTTAGAAGCAAACACGCCCGAATCGGATTCAACGCAAGGGTTAGCGCTCGCATTCTCACTTCCCCCACAAGCCTCAAGAAGAAAGTGGGTTTCATCTGGATGGACATCAGGCTCCGGCCAAAAAGGCTCGGACGCGACCCATGCCTCGATGCCGACGTCGGTAGAGGTGTCGTCCAACACGCCATCGCCACCAACGTCTACTACAACTCCAAGTGCAAGAAATATTGACACTTCACCGTCCGAGCTTCCGTCCATCGGGACATAGGCGTCGAAAGTTACAGATGTGTCAGCGGTGTCATTTACGACTACGCCGGAGGTGGTTCTTACATTGCCGCCGGCACCGAGCACCAAGGTCCCGGCTGTCCCAGACACGTACTGGGTACTGCCGTCACAAAGGGTCTGAATTTCATTTGAGTCAGAAATTCTGACATTGGCAATTGGATCGCCCCCAGAAATGATTCCTTGGTCATTGAAGTGGGGGAAAGTTTTTACTAAATCGCCGGACCCAACCTTCGCGTCATAAAAAACCCAGACATCCTTCGCGGACGCCGGGAGGTTGGTAAGTGTTATTCGCGCCCGTTGCGAGTAACTGACACCTCCACCAGAGCAATCAGTTGCAACCACCCCACCCTGAGCGACCAAGTAAACCTCCTGGCCTTGGTTCGAGGGATAGAGCTTTGTCAGCTCCGACTCGGAGGAGTCGTCACTGTATCCACCTCCACCGAAAGCCCCACTCAGCACATCACCATCGCGTGTGGTCACGCTGGAGGCAAGGCCCAAGGAATTTCCATCGACGCTGATCTGAAACTCTGTCGTCTTGGGGTCAGCGTAGTCAGCCTGGGCGGATGGCACTACAACCAAAGCGGATGCAGCGAGAGCTAGTATTAGGGTCTTTGTTAAGGCATCTTTACGAATCATGTAAATACTGTAGAACAAAGAAGCACTTTTTGCTAACTTTTCTTAACATTGATTGGGCAACCCTAAGGAGTAAAAGTGAAGGGCACTATTAGAGCAGCGAGTTTCGTGGTTGTTGTCTCAATAAGCATCCCCACCCTGGTTGCATGCTCAAGTCCTGACTCAGCGCCACCCGAGGGGAGTATCGAAGAATCAAGTATCCCCGCAAATGTAGATGTAAATTTAGAAGTCTCGCTCCAAAGCCTCATAGATTGCATGAGCGAGGGAGGCATAACACTTTTTGCGCTGGGTTCGGGTGATGATTCCCCTGACAAGATTGCGCTCGATGCCGGACCGGATTTTGACCAATGGTACGCGCATGACTACCTAAATACGCACTGTTTTGCAGAAGTCAAGCAGCTTGCCTATAGCAACGGACTGAGCCTAGAGCGCAACATCATGAACATCACCAACTTATTCGATGAGGCAGCCGGAGGCTTCGGGCCGGACACATCTCTTCAAACCTCAGCTGAGCCGTGCCCGCTAACCCCGGTTTCCACATTTCTCCCTTTCGACAGTCTGAATGAGACCGATTTTTCCTATTTTGTGGAGAGAGCTGAATTCGAATGGGGCGACGACCCACGAGAACGGTTTGTAGATGTGCCGGTTTCCGAAGGTTCCATCGAGTCAGAACAGGATCGGGACTTCGTTCAAGTCCATGAAAACGGTGAGCTTCTCCGCCTAAGCCCAGTGCTTGAAAGCGAATCATGCTTTAAGACAGTTGGAGTAAACATCAAGTTTCGAGCTAAGCCACAGGTTGAGGGTGGACAGTATGAGGACGGCTGTCGCACCTTGGTGACAACGAACGGAAGCCGCCGTGACCTGCTCGGCTTCAGCGTTTTCATGTGTCAGGGCTCGCCTGATTGGCCAGAGTCATTTATCAAGGTCTGGATATCGAGTGGGCGCGATGGCGTCGAAGGCTACGAACGCAGTTACGACCGATTCAATGAATTTGATTGGAACGAACTTTCAATCAAATTTAGATTCGGCCTAGACAAACCAAGGGTGGAAGTTGCTGTAAATGAATCTGTATACAACGTTCTCTTGGTGGAGAGGGGTCGGGCGAACCCGGAGCGAATTAGAAAATATCTGTCTTCCGGTGACTTTGGTCTCTGGATCGGTGGGCACCCCAACGACGACTACCTGGACCACCCTGCTGACTTGCAGCTCGACATTGATTCGATTGGCCTGACTTTTGGCTCTCAGCCTCAAGACTCCTCTCGACTAGCTTCTCTTCTTGATGAGTTCAGGGGAACAAGCTCAATAGCTAAGCAATCAGAACTCGCGGTCGAATTCATATCAAGCTTTGACTTTCAGTGGGATGAGGTCATTGGACCTGCGGTACTAAATTTCCTCTCAGCTTTCGAGCAAGAACAACCACTATTCACCCTTCGAGCGGCCACGGGACTGAACCTCATGACCCCAGCTCAGAGGCTGACCTACACCTTAAAACAGTGGGTCCTTGACGATCTCTCTTCTAAGGAAACTGGCTCGCTAGCGTTCCAAGAATCGGATAGTTTCCCAGGTGCGGTTTCACCCAGGGCGCCAAGGCGTGAGATTACGGTCGCTATTGACGGGGATTATGAGACAGACCCCAATTTCTACATTGCCAGTCAAGAAACCGTGCTGCGGTCTACCGGTCAATACGTCGCACCGGGAGAGCTTGTGAGTATTGATATACCTAGTTCCGCTGCCGGGGCTGGTTTAGTGGCAAGAGTCGGGATTCATTACGCCGACTTAGAGCGCTACTACTCCGAATTCAACAGATTCCCTCGAATTTCGAGAACATTCAAGCTTGATGAGACAAAAACGATTGTGGATAACCCCCTAGGGGGAGCTCTCTACATCGAGGTCCCAGATGGTTCCGCACTCGGAAAAGTTAGGGTCGGGATTGACGGCGCTGTAGAGATGCCCACCTTCTCGGGCAAAGACCTTGAGGGAGCAAATAATGATGTGAGGCGATACCAGGAGCTGCTGAGAAGTGCTCAAGTGCCTTGGTTTGAAATCGTGGGGCAGTCGTTTGCCCTGACATACCCGATTGGTATGTCCCACAACTACCTTGATCCTCGGCCTCTTCTCGAGGTTTGGAATCGTGCCCTCATGGACGTGAATATCATGGCTGGCCGTCCGTTAGAGAGATTCCGCGAGGAATGGATCGCGATGGATTCTCAGCCAATAACCAATTTGGTGCCGTGGCCGGTTGCGAACCCGAGCTTTGGGTTCTTTACTGAGTTGGAGGACTTTCAAGAGGCAGGAACAGCCTCATCGGTTTACGACAAGATTCAGGGCGAGGGCTTCTGGAATCCAAGGCACTTACTGGAAGTGGATGAGGCCTTCCTTAGAGATAGTGGAATCCTGTCTGTCTGGCACGAGTGGGGACACCTCAACAACCTTCCTACGCCGGGATTTGAGGCGGGAATTTGCCAGGAGGTCGAGTCCAATGTTCATCTTCTAGCGGCTGTTGTTTACAACAAAACTCTCGGGTTGAGCATCGATAAAGCTTTGCGTTACTCAGGATTCCAGGATTATGACTTGAGTGATGCAGCCCTGGACACCATGTTCTCACCAAGCTGGCAAGCCGATGAGCGGATGTGCTTCGATGAGTGGGATAACGAGATGCGCTACCAGACCAGGAGCTGGGCTCGTCTAGTTGAGATTGCAGGACTGTTCGGCTGGGAAGCTGTAGGTGAGATTCATCGGGTGTTTTACAGCTTGGGAACGGCTGAAATGGATGACCAGGAGACAATCGCTCTGGGCTCCAAAGCAATCAACATCAACTTGGCTCCAATCTTTGAGTTTTGGGGCGTTCCAGCAGACCGCGAAACACTTGCAGCTGTTGCGGATCTACCTGCACCGACCGATTTCAAATCACGTCTTCAGGAGTATCGTTCTCGCATCCCGACCAGCCGGGCAGAGCATGAAGCTGCGATTGACAAGCTGAGCTCAACCACCGGGAGCATGGGGCGTTGGGACTTCTACAGAGAAAACTACGATCCTGAACTGCAGAGAGTGATGCTTGAAAAAATCGACAGAATAATCGATTCAATCGGCTAAGTGTTGAGGCGCGTATCTACCGAAGAGATTTGTTAATACGCCAACCAAGGAAAGTGGGTTTAGGAATGACGCAACTCCGGAAGATGACCTAAATGATTCCTTATGGTGTCAAAGGGGAAACGAGGCTTTTCTTGCATCGCAATCACAGTCGGCGCATTCTTGTGGCTAATTGGTAGTTTCCTTTAGATCTGCAAAGACCCAAGGAGATATGCGGGCTATAGCTGGAGCCACCTGCCAGAATCGAACTGGCGACCTGCTCTTTACGAGGGAGCTAATGATCCCTTTAGCCTCGGGGGAGGCTGAAGTACAGAATATCCCAACGACTCAGAGTGTGTCTATTTGTCTCACATTTCTCGGTTTGCAGCTTAACTCTGGCTCAATCCCGAATGAGGATTGGGAGCACAGACTGTTCTTTTCCTCTGCTCGTTTCAAAGTCTGGAAATTCGATAGGCATGAGCATGAAGCGAGTCGTTGTCACCGGTGGCTTTCGCAAATTAGGTAAGTTCGTAGTTGCACAGCCATCACAATCAGTATTGTCAGTTGCAAGCAAAATGAGCACAACGAGCATGCCTCCTCGCGGAAGTTAGCGAAGGCAGGCCAGGGACTGGGCGCATTGAACCGCTCGCTGAGAGTTCACTATTCGCACAGATTCAGCGACCCTGTTAGTAACACCCCCTGTGACGCTCGTAGTGCGATAAGCGGTCCGCCTGTCGGCTGACTCAAGAAGGATTTGCTTAACCTGAGCTGCATTCAGAGAGGGGTTCGCATCAATCACTTTCTGAGCAATGGCGCCCACGATTGGCGTCGCTTGAGAGCAACTCGTAGTGTCTCCATAGACCGCTCCTGAGGCGTAGATGGTGTTTTCTGCAAACGGGCCAGAATGGTTTCCGATCACAGCAGATTGGCTTGGGTCAAAAGCACAGACGAACAAGGTGTTCGCTAAGCCCTCTCCGGTAACAGCGATGGCGGTATCCGTAATACCGCACAAATGGTCCAAGTCGGGGGTGAGCCCGCCCGAGTCAGGAAAGCAGTCCACCATGTTGCCTGATTCGTCGACGAAATAGTTTTGGTTGGACGAGACCAACAAAGTGTTGTGAGTATCAGCGTTCTCTTCCCACCACTGCGCCCACTCGTAACTAGCGCGATTGAGTGTCCATTTGCCATTGTCCGCAGTGTCAACAGTTATGGGTTCTTCTCCGCTGATCCATTGGCGTCTGATTTCCTGACATTCGAGGACATCGCGGGCAATTTAGAGCCGGGAATAGAGCTATCGAATGCACCATGGGACCCATGGAATGACCTATCTGCCA
>JAOHCW010000014.1 GCA_028095925.1 Aquiluna sp. | reverse complement strand
GGGGGCTGACTCTTCTCCTGAGACTGCGGCTTTGAGCGCCTCTCAGGCTGACTCTTTTCTTTTGGCTGGGCAGTAGATGCGCGCAGCCTGCCCTTGGTTCCCGCTGGGATGCCGAGGTCTTCAAATAGGTGCTTGGAAGACGAATACGTCTCCACAGGCTCTGGCTTACCGAGCTCTAGCTCACGGTCGATGTGGGTCCAACGAGCAAGGTCTGCCCAGTCCACAAACGTCACCGCAACTCCGAGCTTGCCAGCCCTACCGGTTCGACCGGTGCGGTGCAGATAGGCCTTCTCATCCTCGGGAACCGAATAGTTGATGACGTGCGTCACATCGTCAACGTCAATACCTCTTGCCGCAACTTCAGTAGCGACCAGGACATCTCTTTTGCCGGAGCGAAAGGCAGCCATGGACTTCTCCCTGGCAACCTGAGCCATGTCTCCGTGCAAAGGAGCGGCGTTGAAGCCGCGATCGACGAGTTCCTCGGCGAGCTTCGCGCTGAGGCGTTTGGTGCGAACAAAGATCACGGTCTTGCCGCGACCCTCAGCCTGCAGGATTCTCCCGAGCACCTCGTCCTTGTCCAGTGCGTGGGCGCGGTAGACGACCTGCTTAATGTCGGCCTTGGTCTTACCCTCGTCAGGGTCGCTCGCGCGAATGTGAATTGGCTTGCGCTGGTAGCGACGAGCGAGCGAGAGAATCTGGGCTGGCATGGTCGCAGAGAAGAGTAGGGTCTGACGCTCTGGGGGCAGCAGCGCAAACATCTTCTCGATATCTGGAAGGAAGCCCAGGTCGAGCATTTCATCGGCCTCATCGAGAACCAGGTAGGTAATAGCCGAGAGGTTGATCAGCTTCTGCTTGTGAAGGTCCAAAAGACGGCCGGGGGTGCCGACGACGACGTCTGCACCCTTGCCGAGCTCTTCGATCTGACTCTCATAGGACTTGCCACCGTAGATCTCAACAACTCTGGTGGTGCGGTTCATTGATGCAAGCCTGAGATCCTCTGTCACCTGCAGGGCGAGCTCTCGGGTCGGAACTACCACCAGTCCTCGTGCAAGGTGCTGAGGGTTAGGGCCAAGCATTTGAAGCATCGGAAGTCCAAAGCCGAAGGTTTTTCCGGTTCCGGTCTTTGCCTGGCCGATCAGATCGACTCCAGATAACGCAAGCGGAATGGCTTGTTGCTGAATTGGGAATGGTTGTGTGATGGATTTGGAATCTAAGGCGTCACAGATGTCTTCATCTATGCCCAGGTTTCTAAAGTTCAAGTACTTCTCCAGTATGTAATGACCGCATCTCAACCTTGAGAATGGCTCCGCCTATAAACTTGCTGCATGCTGGATTGGATTAGACGGATCAGGAAGGTCTCTCAGACCCTAACCCTGCCCTCTCGCGATGCCTCAGCGGGCCGCAGTCAGTCCCAGCTTAACCCAGCGAAGCTAATTCCCGCTACAGAAGTATTTTTCTCTCAGCTAATTCAGCAGCACTTTCTAATTTCCGATCTTCTTACCGACGACTCCAAAGACTCTCCAAGTGAGGGGTTCGCCTCTCAGCAACGTCAGATAGCAGCTAGCTACTTAGAGCGTGGCAAAGAGCTGGAGGATCAACTTCTCAAGCTCGGCAGTAGCTACATGGAGCTGCAGCAGGACATGCGCGATCGACTGGACGCTCTCGTCGAGCGCACCGAGGGCTATGGCTGGCACGAGGACTTGATGCGTATCTACATCGTCTTTGGACTTCTGGAGGATTGCCAGCTTCGGGTTGCCAAAGGACTTACTGCGGCCAGGCGGGTTCGCCTAGAGGCGATGCTCTCTGATAACTCTCTGATGGATTTTTGTGAGCAGGCGCTATCAAGGTCTATTGCAGACAACCCGTCTTTGGCGAATGACCTAGCTCTATTCGGGCGGGCTATTGTTGCCGATGCCCTTCTCGAGGTCAGAGACATGGTTAGTTTTGAGGCTCTGAATCTCGGCAAGAGCGGAGACGTAGTCTCGCTCACTCGTGAGCAGTTCAAGCTGCTTGAGCCGCTCACATCCGAACTGATATCGCAGCACACCCTGCGGATGGATGCTCTTGGCCTTACCGCCTAGCGGCGGCTCGAATAGCCTCCAGCTCAGCTTCTTCCTGCTTTTTCCTGGTTGCCTCGATGGCCCTGGTGCCAAACCACGCCGCAAGCGGCATGGCGATCATCACGATGAACCAGATCCAAGCCTCGTCGTAATGGAAACCTAGCCAGGTGAGGGTGAGCCAAGCTCCCGCTCCAGAAACAAGCGCGATTCCGGCTGGAACCAGCTTGCCGTAGTGCTCACTTGGTGGGAAAACAAACGGGGCAACCAGCGCGAGTATGGCTGCGTAGGCGATGACTACCAGGATCTCCATTAGGCGATGAAACCTACCCTTCGACCCTCTTCGGCACCGATCTCGACGTAGGCGATACTGCTGGATGGAACCAAAATCAACTTGCCCTTGTTGTCAGTCAGCTTGAGCATCGAGCCGCTCAGTGCCTCGTCGACCAGAGCGGTCAGAGCCTTGGCGTCCTGGTCGGACTCGAAGCTAATGTCTCTGCCGTTTTCCTTGATGCCGATTCTGACTTCCACGTTTCTCCTAAGAACTTTGTTCTATAGGTTACGACAACAACAATGTCACCTCGGCCAATTAGGTTGTTCCCATGAACAGCTTCGCCGCTTTTGCAGATTCTCAGACCCACGACCTGCGCGTCCCCATGGGTCTTGAGAATCTCGATCTTGCAACATCGGCCGCAATAATCGGAGCTCCGCTCACCGGCAAGACCTCTGCGCTTCGCCACATTGTGGGACGCCTCGAGGCAAACGGGGCCGCGCCTTCTGAGATTCTCGTGCTGACGCCCTCGCGCATGGCAGCGGCAATACTGAGGGACCAAATCGCACTTGATTCGAATCAGTCCAGTGAAAGTCCACGAGCAAGGTCGGTTTCCTCGGTTGCCTTCGAAGTTTTGAGCTCAAAAGCTCCAATTCGCTTGCTCTCTGGTGCTCACCAGCAGACCCTGCTGCAGCGGCTGGTCTCCGATCGACTAACTGCAACGAAAGCCTCGGAGTGGAAACTAAGCGTTCAGAGCCTCGAGTTGGAGGGTTTTGTTCAAGAGCTTCGCGACCTGCTGGCGGTGATTATCGAGAGTGGCCTGAGTCAAATCCAGCTCCAGGAGCTTCAGGCAGAGTTTCCTAAGCTCCGACTCGGGCCAGCCATTGAGCTTCTTGAGCCCTACCGCGAACACCTTGGGCTTGAGGGTCTGGTCGACAGCTCTCAACTTGCCGTTGCGGCGGCAGCCGAGAATCTTGCGGAGCTGTCGCACCGCTTCCTCTTAGTGGATGACGCACATAATCTTTCCGCGGGCCAGCTGAGCCTGGTTCAGGCTCTTGCAAGCAATCGAGTGCTGTTTGTTTTTGGTGATCCAGATGTTGCCACCTTAGGATTTCGCAATTCTTCTAGTGCTCAATTTTTAGAGCTCGCGAAACATCGTGAGGCCACTCAGATCTTTCTTGAGCCGGAGGGCTCAGCCAGTTGCGCAAAGAACCTAATGAGCGCGCTCTCATCGAGAATCCCAGCCTCCGGGCCCGTTCGTCACCGCCCTCGGCCAAATGCCACTGCCGATTCTGTCTTGGCGCTGAAATTTGACAACCTAATTGCCGAGACTGATTTTCTTGCCGCAGAGCTTCGCAAAAGCCGGCTGACAAAGCACATCGACTGGTCAGAGATGTTGGTGGTGGGAAGAACCAGGGTTCAGCTGGAACAGCTATCGAGGGAGTTGAGCGCTCGAGGGGTACCGGTCAGGATTCAGGGTGTCCAGCGGCCCCTTAGAGACCAGAGCATGGCAAGGGCGCTATTGCTATTTATGCGGCTGGCTCTTGATGGCCTGGATGGTAAAGCCATCCTCGAGCTAATTGGCTCCCCTCTAGTTGGCCTTGATTCACTGGCCCAGCGAAGAGCTCTCAGACAACTTGCCAACCTAGAGGAGCTCTCGGCTCTAACCCGAAATGAAATGCTTGAAAAAGTCTTCGCTGCCGAGTTTGAGGCTATTGAGCTACCGGCAAGATTGCAGCAACTCAAGGATGCAGTATCGGCAGTTAGGCAGCTTTCTAATCCGGGAGCGCACCGAGTGGTTTCAATCGGGTTTTCGCTAGCCGATTCAAGACTGGCCGAGTTATCGCGAGGTTCCGGTGCGACCGCTCTGGCTGCTAATCGTTCGCTCGATGCGGCCCTTGAGCTTTTCGCAGCGGCTCAGCGCTGGGACGAAAGGGAGCTGGGAAGACCTTTGAGCTTTGCTCAGTTGCAACTTGAACTTGGGGTGCCCGAGGACTCGCTTGCTCCAATTGGCACCAAACCAGCTGTGGTGCTTGCAACCCCAGCTCAGATCTCAAAAAGCTACAAGCTGGTCGCGATGCCTCGCTTGCAGGAGGGCATTTGGCCCAACCTCACACCAAGAAACTCGCTCCTTGGAGCAACGTCACTTCAAGCCTTTCTTGTGGGAAGGCAGGAGTCTCCTCAAACTCCGGCTAGGAGCGAACTTGCAGACGAGCTAGGGATGTTCTACCGAGCCTGCGGGAGCGCAACTGAGCAGTTGCTCCTGAGCGCAATTGAGGACGAGACAGAGCAGCCCAGCCAGTTCTTCCAAATGGCAAAGCTGGAGCCCGAACTAAATCGCGAGAGCATCGACTTTGATCTGAGGCGAGTAGTGGGGAGGCTTCGCAGAAGGCTCTATCACGGGGACGCTAGCGCTGCTGCAACGCTTGCCGCGATGGCCCTTGCGGGCCTGCCGGGAGCACATCCAGAGAACTGGCAGGGGCTACTTCCGCTAAGTCGCGAGGACGGCATCGCCGCCAGTGACATTAGGGTTAGTGCCTCAAAGTTTGAAAGTTTTGAACAGTGTCCGCTGCACTGGTTTATCTCTAGCTGCGGGGGAGACCAGGGCGGTTTCCAGGCCTCGGTGGGAACTTTGTTGCACGCAGCCCTGGAGGCCGCCTCGAGCGGAGCGGACCCAGCGGACTTTGTCGACCAGAGCTGGCACACAGTCGAGTTTGAGTCCGAGTGGCTAGCCAATAAATCTCGCAGGGAAGCGGCGCAGATGGCGGGGTTGATTTCTGAGTACCTGGCTTCCTCGTCGGAGCTGGTAGCAGCCGAAAAAGGATTCCGAGTAACAATCGGCTCACTTCAGGTGAGCGGACGGATCGACCGCATCGAAAGAAGCGAACAGGGTCTCGAGGCTGTGGACCTCAAGACCGGTAAGAAAATGCCGAGCCAGGCCGAAATGGCTAGTCACCGGCAGCTTGCCATCTACCAACTGGCAATTGAGTCCACCTATGACGAGAAACCTGCTGGAGGCCGTTTAGTTTCAGTCGGTTCAAATAAGGTCAAAACTCTTGCGCAGCCAGCGCTCAGTCAGGAACTGCGGGATGAACTAACCGAGGTTGCCGGAGCGATCCAGGGACAACTTGAGAATGGTTTGTTCACTGCGCGGATTGATGAGCACTGCGAGAAAAACGGCAGCTGTCAGCTCTTGATTGGCCGGGTGATAACAGGTGGCTAGAGTCAGCGCAGACCAGGTTTTCGAGCTTGTATCTGGCAACAAGCTCACGGTGGAGCAGCGCGCAATCGTCGAGCAGAGTTCGCTACAGGAGCCAACCCTCGTAATCGCTGGCGCTGGATCGGGCAAGACCGAGCTCATGATGGTCAGAATCTTGTATTTGGTGGCTAACTCCTTTGCTCGGCCTGATCAAATTCTCGGACTCACCTTTACTAAAAAGGCTGCGGCAGAACTCTCATCGAGGGTTCAGCGGGGGCTAATCAAGCTCAGGGAGTCAAGCCTTTGGCCCCAAGATCTCGAGGAAGACTTTCTTCCAGCCAAGATCGTCACGTATAACTCCTTTGGAAACGAGATTTTTCGTTCGCTGGCGCTCGAAATTGGTTTTGAGTCCGATGCGAAGTTGATTACCGACGCTGCGAGTACAGCACTTGCCAAGGAGCTACTCGACAGCGCCTCGTTGAGCGACTATCCCGGGCTGGAGCATTGGCAACTCACCGGGGGCAGCTTGCTCACTGCCGTTTTGAAGGCAGCGGGTTTACTAACTGATCACAGAGTTCAGGCGCAGTCGGTTCAGGATTATCTGGACGAATTCTCAAACCACCTCGCGAGCATCCCCAAGAATGAAAAGCAGGACGGCCGGTTTAGCTACACCCAAGACTTTTTGGACGATGCCGCCAAAAACAAACTGATATTCGAGCTAGCCCAGCGCTACCGGGACCTCAAGCGCGAGCGCAATGTCGTGGACTTTTCCGATCAGGTCGCGCTTGCCCTTGAGGCTCTGGAAAGAGTTGATTTCGAGCTCGATTACAGGTTCGTAATGCTCGACGAGTATCAAGACACCTCAAATATTCAGACTGAACTGCTGGCCCGGCTCTTTGCCGGCCGGCCGGTAATGGCCGTTGGCGACCCAAACCAGGCCATCTACGGATGGCGCGGAGCATCAAGTGAAAACCTTGCAAACTTCCACCTAGACTTCGGCGGATCCGAGACATTCGCACTCTCGGCCTCGTGGCGCTCGGGGGCAAAGATTCTCGATGCCGCAAACCACATAGCCTCTGAGATTCCCCAGACCGGACTTACCCCAATCTCGCTGACCAGTGGTTTGGGGCACGAATCTCAAGTTGAGGTCAGCATCTTTCAAGACGAACTCACCGAGGTGGAGGCGGTGGCAAACTACCTCGCGTCGGAGGTTGATGCCGAAACTAGCTGCGCAATACTTTTCCGCACCAGGGCCTCGATGAAGCTTTACTCGACAAAACTCAGCGAATTAGGTGTCACCCACGAGGTCACTGGCCTTTCCGGTCTGATTGAGGAGCCAGAGGTCGCAGATCTCATTGCAATTCTCAAGGTCCTAGTTCAGCCCGAGGCAGGTGCTGAGCTCCTCCGCATTGCGGCCGGCCCCAAGTTTCGAATCGCGCCTTCAGACCTGGTCGCACTAGCAGAATCTGCACGGAGGCTCAGCTCTATCCGCACCGAAGTAGATCAGTCGAAACCGGTGACCATCGTCGAGCTAATTGACGAAATAGAGAAGCCTTCAAACAAGGGCAAGCTGGGATTGAGCGTTGAGGGCGAGGAGAGGCTGACGCGGCTTGCCAAAATCCTCGCAAACCTCAGGCGTCAACTCGCGCTCGCACCCAGTGAGATTGCGCAATTGGCAATTTCACAATTTGAACTCGACATTGAGCTTTTTGCCCATAGCGATGCAGAGAATCCACTTGCAAACCTTCAGGCCTTTCTTGCTCGCATTGCAGAGTTCGAATCCATGGCTGAGACCCTCTCCTTGTCAACATTTGTCTCCTGGCTAGATCTAGCTAAAGACCAGGAGCGCTTTGAGGTTCCTCGCTCGGGAAGCAAAAAGGGCGTGGTTCAGCTCATGACCATCCACGCCGCCAAGGGTCTTGAGTGGGACGTGGTTGTGCTGCCGCAATTTACCGAGGGGACTTTCCCCACCGGCGCAAAGGGACTTGCTGGAGAGCTTGAGGCTGGCGAGCTCCCCACAATTCTCAGACAGGATCGGGGCTCTCTTCCCCCGGTCGAGTTCAAGAAGGCGGCCACTCAGAATGAGTTCAGGCGGCAAAACGATGCCTATCGGGAGCAAAACCGCGAGCGTAAGCTAATTGAGGAGCGCAGGTTGTGTTACGTCGCGATCACCAGAGCCGCAAAGAAGCTTTTGATAACCGCTTCGCACTTCTCCCGCAGCGCAGCGAAGCAAAAGGAGCTCTCGAGGTTTCTGCTTGAGCTATTGGAAAGAGAACTGGTTCAGGCTGAAATACCAGAGGTTGGAGAGCGGCCAGAGTTTCCTGAGCTGCAAATTAGTTGGCCATTTGATCCGCTCGGGAACAGGCGCGAAGGGTGGGCGCAGGCCGCGAGCCTGGTGTCGACTGCACCCCCTGCGAGTATCGACAAGGTTGCTGAGCTGGCACTTTTGCTGGAGGAGCGAGAGCGCTCTGGCGAGATTCTGGCCCAGTTGCCTTTGAGGCTTTCGGCATCTTCGGTTGTTGCCTTACTTGCTGATGCTGCCAAATTTGCAACCTCGTTGATTCGCCCGGTCCCGAGTGAGTATTCCGAGGCAGCAGCACTTGGCACCAGCTTCCACGCCAGCCTTGAGAGTGCCTTTTTGGCCGGAAGCGAACTCGACCTGGCCTCATGGGAGGAGACAGAAAGAAAGCTCGGGGTTAGCTTTCTTGAAAGTCGCTTTGCCAAACTCACCCCGGAGCTGGTGGAAACGCCAATTGAGTTCTCCCTAGGTGGGACCGTCGTGGTTTGCAAACTCGATGCCGTCTACAAACTCGATGACATGTGGCACGTTGTGGACTGGAAGTCGGGCAAGATACCTAGCTCCAAGCAGGAGATTGCCGAAAAGGCTGTGCAGCTGGCCCTCTATCGAATCGCTCTTTCGCGTCACAAGAAGATTCCGGTGGAACGAATTCAAGCCAGCTTCTTCTATGCCGCAAGTGGCGAGGAGCTAATGCCAGAGCTGCCTTCAGAGAAGGAAATCGGAGATCGATTAGCCGAATTTAGAAAAGTTCGTCGAGGCTAGATTCGCCCAAATCTTCGACCGGCGCCTCAGGCATCTCCTCGGCCTCCAACTCGGGTTCTGGCTCTTCGGCTTCTAATTCAGGCTCTACCGGACTGGTATTCATGACCGCGGTCGCAGTAACCGCGGCGGCCCCAAGTCCGATGAAGCTGGCAGCTCTCAGCGAGCGCAACGATCCTGCATCAAGCTGCTCCGCAAGGTCGAAAAGCATAGCTTCGGCATCTGAGATTGCCTTTTCCTCCCCGACCGCTAGGCAGTGAGTCAGCCAGGTCGCCAGCTCCAGCTCTGAGTAGAGCTGAGCACGCTGCTGAATGTTCTCATCGGCATTTTCGCGGTTGGACTTGTAGTGCAGGAGGGCGTCCTCAAAGGTTGAGGGCAGAGCTCCACCGGCTAAATACTTCAGATCCTCCGCGGGGTCTGAGATGGAAAGGTGCGAGAAGTCCGAAAGTGCAACCACCGACTGCCCGTCGACGTAGACGCTGTCTTGGCTGATTGCTCCGTGAATGACGGTGGTGTGGAAGCGGAAGAGGCTGACGTCTTCGAGTGCCTCCTCCCAGCGCGAAAGCAGCTTGGCTGGAACCTTGCCCGTTGCAGCTGCCTTGTCCAGCTCTTGAACCTTGGATTGCAAAACTGCGGTTGCATCCAATTCGACAAGACCGAAGTCTCTAACTACTGCCGGATCGAGCTTGTGAATGGCTGCCATGGCGGAGGCAAAAGTCTGCGAGAAGGCCCCGGGGGCATACCTCGAAAGATCCGGTGCTTGGCCTGCGACCATTGTCATCACAACAGCCGTGTTGCCCTCGCCATCGGAAGAAGAACCAACTATGGAGGGAATTTCTAGCGGCAGCTCGTCCTGAACCTTTGCAATTGCCCTAAGTCCCTGCATGAGCTGCGCCTGCTCAGCCACACCCGCAATCGAGGCCGGGATTGTGAGGGTGTAGGGGTTGTCTTGGTCATCCCACAATTCAAGAATTTCGAGGTCTGGGTTGTCCGAGATTCTCCTGAAGTTCCTGAAGTTTTTCCCGGGAGCAGCGTCAGCCGCAAGCGCGGCTAAAATCAAGGCAGGTCGTCCCACGTCACAAAGGTTAGACAACCTATTAACCGCGCGGCCGCATCGCCACGCGCACACTTAGGATTCGAATTGAACGCTCAGAGTGGAAGTGACATCCTCAGCTCGCTGGATGCGGAGCAACTCGAGGCTGCCACGACGCTCAAGGGGCCGGTGAGAATTATTGCGGGGCCGGGTAGCGGAAAGACTAGAACCGTCTCCCACAGAATCGCGCACGGAATTGCAACCGGTCACTTCAACCCCCAAAAAGTCCTAGCCCTCACCTACACAAATCGAGCCGCCGCCGAGCTTAGACAGCGACTTCGTTCGCTAGGTGCGTCTTCGGTGCAGGTGAGGACTTTCCACGCCGCCGCGCTGTCGCAGCTGCAGTATTTCTGGCCTCAGCTGACCGGTTCAACCGCACCCAAGCTGCTCACCAGCAAGCGAGCAATCTTGAAGGAGGCGGTGGGGCAGAAAGTGAAACTAACCGAGGCGCAGCTTTCTGAGTTGTCCTCCGAGTTTGAATATCTTCGCTATTCGCTGAGTGATTTGCCGGCTTACTTTTTATCTGGGCGTCTTCCTAGGTTTGCGGATGAGGAAAAGTTCGCGGAATGGTTTGACAACTTCCAGGCTCTAAAAAAGGAGCGGCGCCTAATCGACTGGGAGGATGCTCTGCTGCTCTGCACAGGGATGTTGCGCAATGAGCCGAGAGCAATGTCTCATTTCGAGCAGCAGTATCGCCACTTCACCGTCGATGAGTACCAGGACATCTCGCCCTTGCAGCAGGGTCTCTTGGAGACCTGGCTGGGAGATCGTGAGGAAGTCTGTGTGGTGGGCGATCCAAGGCAGAACATCTATAGCTTTGCCGGCTCTTCGACTGACTTCTTGCTTGGCTTTGATTCTCGTTATCCAAACAGCTCTAGCTTTGAACTCACCACCAACTATCGCTCTGCTGGGGACATCGTTGAGGCAGCCAACGGCCTATTTCCTGACCAGCCCATAGTTGCGGCCAAGAAAGTTTCCGGCCATATTTCTCAGCAGACACTTCCGACTGCGGCTGAAGAGGCCAGGGTCGTGGCGGAGGCAATCGCCAAGGCTGCTGGCAGCTCAAAGCTCTCGAGGATTGCGGTGCTGGCCCGAATCAACTCTCAACTTGAGGCCGTGGAATCCGAACTTAGGTCGCTGGGTGTTGAAACGCAGGTCAGAGGCCAGGGCCGATTCTTTGGACAACCAAATGTGATGCAGACACTCAGCGCCATTAGAGCACTTGCGCTTTCGGAGTTGACTCAGCCGCTGTTTGTTGAAATCTCCAACATCCTTTCCTCACTGGGCTGGCGCTCTCGCGGAGAGGGGCCTAGCTGGGCTGAGCTGAACTGGTTTATCGAGGTCATGGACGAGCTGGGCGATCCCACGCTTGAGGAACTAATTAGGGAACTGGATGAGCGGGAGCGTTCTGGTCACGAACCACAGCGCGAGGCTGTCACGCTTGCGACAATTCATGCGACCAAGGGCCTCGAGTGGGAGCGAGTGTTTTTAATTGGTGTCAATGACGGCCTCTACCCAATTTCCTATGCCAAGACTAAAGAGCAGCTGGAGGAGGAGAAGAGGTTGTTCTACGTTGCAATCACTAGGGCCGAGACCTACCTTGACATCTCCTCGACCGGCAAGGCCCCAAGCCCTTTCATCGAAGACCTCCACCACAGCCGCAAGGACTAGCAGCAGGCTGAAAGGCCATTAGCGAACCACCCCGATCTAGTCGCAGTGCACTGCTCGAGACGAAAGAGCCGCGGTCAATGAAGTCAAGCAGCAGGTTCGTCACCACTCCCGTGGCGAAGAGAATCATGGCGCTGTCCTCGTTTGAGCGATCTAGGGCGAGAAGCTGGGGTGCAATTGTTTGCCAATTTGAATCTGCCTCAAACCTGGCCTTTTCGATGCAGCCAATACAAGGGGTCTTTCCAGGCAAGACCAGCGGGCTAATCTCGACGCCTTCCTCGTCAAAGCAAATGGCCACGTGCGGCACGTCCCTTGCCAGCCAGGTTTGGTAGGAGTTTGGATCAACGATGTCGTTCGCTATCAGTACTGCGGCCGTGACGGTGTCGAGAGAGCCGGATCTCCGCGAGTGCAACTGCAGCTGAGTGTTCTCAAGCTGGGGTTTTGCACTCGTCGCTCTGGGAAGGCCGATGCTGGACCTTGGGTGACCAAGTGGTAGGCAATCCTTATCGCTCACCCTGAGTTGATCGAGGGTTAGAAGTGTCCCGATTTCAGACGCCGACAGCGCCTTGGCAAAAACCAATCCGGTGCGGCCGAGGCTCTCGATGAATATGCGCGATTTTCGTCGCCTCGCTAGCGCATCTGCAAAGTCTCCTTCGGCGGAGAACAGCCTCGCTAGCTCTGCGAACTTGGTATCGATTTCTGCTGCTGTCAACTCTGGGGGTAGTCGGCCACTCTCACTCAACACCGAAGAAACCCGATCAACAACGCTCCCAACTGTGTCGCTGTCAGCTCTGGCGAGCTGTGGCAAAGACTGGACTTGACTGGCGGTAATGCCGGCCTCGAGGTAGTCAAGAATTCGCAGCTCGGGTTCGCTGAGCGACTCGACCCTCAGAGGTTTGCGATACCCGAACTGCCTGATGTTGTCGGCAAGCCAGAGCCTTGCCAGTCGGGGATTGATTTGGGTTGCCACGTTTGGAGTGTGGCAAACATTTACAGATTGCTCTCTCTAGGTTCTCCACAGCCCTAGTTATCGAGCAGTTTGCGAAGGCCCTCATCAAAATCGTCGTCCGAGCGCTCTAGCCGAGCGAGCACAAGTGACGGGTTAGATATTTCCTCGACTGAGGGCAACTGGTCTGGGTGTGACCAAAGCTGATCGCGCTTCTGCCCGCCCAGCTTGGTAACTTCCTGCCACATCGCCTTTGCCTCCCGGCGCAGTCGGGGCTGCAGTTCTAGGCCCAAAAGAATTGCGAAGGTCTTCTCTGCCGCACCTTCCGTGGCACGTTTTCTGGATGCCAGCTCCACAACGCTCGAAATTGTGGGTAGCCGCTTGCCCGCTTCTTCGGCAATCGCATCGGCCCAGCCATCAATGAGAGCCAACATGGTCTCGATCCTTACCAGAGCCGTCTCCTGGTCCTCGGTCCTTTGGCTCATCATGGCGGTCGCCTCCATGACTCGATTCATGGATTCAGGATCCTGTGGATCAATCTGCTCAACCATCTCCTGAATACCCGAGATCTCAACCCTCAGTCCCGATGCGAACTCTCTCACCTGCGTGGTGATCTGGTCGCGGAGCCAACGGTTTGATGCGTATAGCGAGGAGATGGCTAGCTCCCTAATTGCTAGGTAGATGACGATCTCTGACTTCGGCGTCTCAATATCTTTGATGAACTCGCCAACATTTTGAGTTATGAGCCCGGGACGTACGCTTATGGGGATGCCTATTTCGGTTGCGGAAAGGGTCTGCGTTGAGAGCTTGCCCATTGCCTGACCAAGTTGCATGGCGAAGATTGCCGCTCCCGCATTACCAATGAATTTGCTTGCTGGGCCCAAAAGGTTCGCCAGCTCCTCCGGCATGGCCTCAACAATGTTCTCGCTCAGGGCCTTCGCCATGCTGCTCGCTACCGGCTCACTGAGCTCTGCAAATAGCGGCATGGCATCTTGAACCCAAACACTTCGTCTGAGCAGCTTGGGCTGCTCGGAGGTGGAAAACTGCGTCACCTCGGAAAGCCAAAGCCGGGCAATCTCGAAGGCGTTTGAAATCTCAGTCTCTAGATTTCCTAGATTCTTGGACTCATCCTTTTTGGCAAGTTCCATGGCCTGGTTTTCGGCCATCTTCCAGTTGATGGGTCCTTCAGAGTCGGACATTAGGTTTCTCAACTGCGAAAACATCTGACCCATCATTGCTGGGTTGGCACCAAGGCCGGCGACCTTAGAGAGGGCTTCAGGATCTATCTGCCCACTCGAGAGCATCTTTCGAACCATTTCCTCGAGCTCTTCTCCGCCCGAATGGTCCTTCTCTGAGTCTTCTTCGCTCAAGTGGCACCTCCAACTGCTTTTCACGCTATCGCGAAGAC
Organism: Aquiluna sp.; assembly: GCA_028095925.1. Classification (GTDB taxonomy): domain Bacteria; phylum Actinomycetota; class Actinomycetes; order Actinomycetales; family Microbacteriaceae; genus Aquiluna. The sequence continues at coordinate 15,669 of JAOHCW010000014.1, read as the reverse complement.
CTTCCAAACGGCTGACAATCGCGGGGGTACAAGGGCAATGTTCGCCAAGGGCGTGAGGGGCCAGCAGGTTATTCCAAGGTTGATTACCTAGCATTGACGCAATGTCATTTTTCTCCTCGAGACCCAGGCCTCCCAAGGGTTCGGCTAAGTGGATTGTCCTCAGCCTTGCGGTCATCACCCTGGGCTCTATGTCCGTTCTCCCGACGGGGTATGTGATCGAGCGGCCGGGACAGGTTTTCAATGTCATGGGCGAGATCTCGGGCCAAAAGGTCATTAGCTCTGATGACGTGGCCGTTTATGAATCCGATTCCAGGTTCGATGTCACCACGGTGTCGCTGCTTGGCAATCGAGAGTCAACTCCAAGCTGGGTGCAGGTTCTGTGGGCATGGGCAGACCCCGAGCAGATTGTCTTGCCATTGGATGAGGTCTACCCACCAAGCCTGACAACCGCCGAAATTAGAGCCGAGAGCTCCGCTCAGATGGAAATCTCACAGCAAGATGCCATTGCAGCAGCCCTTGCTGAGCTGGGCTACGAGATTCCACGAACCCTCTATGTTGCCTCCGTGATTGCGGATGCCCCCTCCTCTGGAATCTTGGTTGCCGGGGACTTTGTCGTTAGTGCAGCTGGCAGCGATGTTGTTTCGTTCGATGAGCTAAAGAGCCAGATTCAGCTTTCCGAGGGAGAGCCAATAATCCTCGAAGTGATTCGCGATGGTCAGCCCCTGAGTTTGGAGATCACTCCAGAGAAGCGCGAGACCGACTGGGTTATCGGCGCAATGGTTGGCTACACATACGACTTCCCAGTCGACATACAGCTGCAGCTGGGTGACGTGGGTGGCCCCTCCGGCGGGCTGATGTTCACCCTGGGCATCCTCGACACCCTAAGTGATGGTTCTATGGCAGCCGATCGTCACGTGTCGGGAACTGGAACAATCAACGCAGCCGGCGAGGTCGGGCCGATTGGCGGGGTTGGATTGAAGATGATTGCAGCTAAAAACTCTGGGGCAGACCTGTTTTTGGTGCCCAAGGGCAACTGTGAAGAGGCAATCGGGCAGATTCCCGACGGCTTGAGTGTTGTAACAGTGAGAGACTTGAGTGACGCGCTCGATGCAATCGATGCGTTGAGAGAAGGAAAACAGCTACCAAGTGTTAGCTGCAATTAACTAGGAGAGATACATTGGCACAGAGCACCCCTCAACAGGGACGTAAGGTCTCACCGCTATCAATCGCGTTCGGAATCCTGGCCGCGATTGTCTTTGCACTGGTGAGCGCAGCCGGCATCTACACCGATTGGCTGTGGTTCCGTCAGCTTGACTTTGAGGTTGTGTTCTTCACCCAAATAATCGCCCAGGTGGTTGCATTCCTGATCGGGTTTGTGATCATGACAGCCGTCATTGCGGTCGGTTTGATGCTTGCATGGCGAACACGTCCTATCTATTTAAAGATGCCAGATGAGTCTCCTTTTCAGGTCTACCAGCAGCTCCTTGAGTCACTTCGCAAGGTCGTCATGCTCGGTGTTCCAGCCCTCATCGGTCTCGGTGGTGGACTGGTTGCAGCCAGAGAGTGGCAGAGTGCCCTACTATTTCTGAACGGCTCCGAGTTTGGTGTTCAGGATGGTCACTTTGGCTTCGACGTTGGATTCTTTGTCTTTGACCTACCGTTTCTCACCTTCGTGGTCGGCTTTTTGTCGGGTGCCGTCTTCCTAGCGGCGCTAATCAACCTTGCGGTTCACGTTGTCTATGGGGGCATTCGCTTCAGCGGTAGAGAGATCTCAGTATCCAAGCCCGCACGAGTTCAGCTTTCGATTTTGGTCGCCGTTTACCTCGTTATGCAGGGAGTTAGCCTCTGGTTCGACCAGTATTCAACGGTTGTAAACGACGGAGCTCTGTTTACCGGAGTCAACTACACCGACGCAAACGCTGTGATTCCAGGCCTTCAGATTCTTGCCTTCATATCTCTGGCTGTGGCATTGACATTCTTGGTCACGGCTTTTCTGGCACAGTGGAGAATCTCAATCATCGCGACCGCTCTGATGGTCGTTAGCTCGCTTGTTGTTGGCGGGCTTTACCCGTGGATTGTTCAGACGTTTATCGTGGTTCCTAATGAGCGAACCCTTGAGGCTCCCTACCTCCAAAAGAACATTGAATCCACCAGAACCGCTTTCGGTATCGACAACGTTGAGGTAATCGAGTACGACGCCAAGGTTGTTGCTGAAGAGGGCGCTCTTCGCAACGATGCGAAGACCACGACGTCTATCCGCATCATCGACCCAGCCCTGGTTAGTGATGCGTTCCGCCAGTTGGAGCAGTACCGCCAGTACTACAGCTTCCCAAACCGCCTGCACGTAGGCCGCTACGAGATTGACGGTGAGACGCAGGACACCGTGGTTGCAGTGCGCGAGCTCAACCAGGCCGGCCTCGGCGACTCTCAGTCCTGGTACAACTCGACCATTGTCTTCACCCACGGCTTCGGCTTCGTTGCCGCTTACGGCAACAAACGAGACAGCGATGGCAAGCCGCTGTTCCTTCAGAGCGGTATTCCAACAGAGGGTCTGCTTGGCGATTTTGAGCCGAGGATTTACTTCGGCCTCAACTCACCCGAGTACTCAATCGTTGGAGCTCCCGATGGAGCAGACCCACTCGAGTTTGACTTCCCAGCCGGTGAGGATGGTGACAGGGAGACCTACACCACATTCAACGCAAATGGCGGACCGATGATTGGTGATCTCTTCACTCGTCTTGCCTACGCACTTCGCTTCCAGAGCGAGCAGATTCTGCTCTCCGATGCCATCAACGCTGATTCGCAGATTCTCTACAACCGTGATCCAGCAGACAGGATTAGAGAGGTTGCTCCTTATCTGACCGTTGACACCGAGGTTTACCCCGCAATTGTTGACGGACGCATCAAGTGGATTGTTGATGGTTACACCACCTCAACCGACTTCCCATACTCAAACCTCGAGCCTTTCAACCTCGCAATCCTTGACACCGCGAGCGAGACCTTCAACCGCGATGTGTCTGAGGTGAATTACATCCGCAACTCGGTGAAGGCCACCGTTGATGCCTATGACGGCTCGGTCGATCTTTACCAGTGGGACGAGAACGACCCAATTCTGAATGCGTGGATGGGCATCTACCCAAATACGGTTCAGCCACTGAGCGCGATGAGTGAGGATCTGCTGAGCCACGTCCGCTACCCAGCTGACCTGTTCAAGATGCAGAGATCTGTTCTTGGTCGCTACCACGTAACCGAGGCTGGCGCTTTCTACTCTCAGCAGGACGCTTGGATGACGCCGAATGACCCAGTAGAGGGCACCGGGCTTGGCAGCCTGCAGCCTCCCTACTACCTAACCCTTCAGACTCCGGGTGATGATGAGAGTGCATTCTCGCTCTACTCAACCTTCATCCCTCAGTCCACCGGCGAGACCACTAGAAACGTGCTCACCGGTTACCTCATCGCAAACGCCGAGGCGGGCGGAGAGGCCGGCAAAGTCAACGACGAATACGGAAAGCTGACGCTGTTGAATTTGCCGAGGGAGACGATTGTCCCCGGCCCGGGCCAGGTGCAGAACAACTTCAACGCTGATAGCGATGTCTCATCGCTACTAAACATCCTGCGACAGGGTTCGACCAGGGTGCTGAACGGAAACCTCTTGACCCTTCCTGTTGGTGGAGGCCTGCTCTACGTCCAGCCTGTCTACATTGAGTCGACCGGTGAGACGAGCTACCCACTGCTTCAGAAGATTCTGGTGGCATTCGGTGATCAGATTGCCTTCGAGGACACTCTCGAGCTGGCACTTGACGACCTATTTGGTGGTGACTCTGGCGCGGATGTCGCTGATGGCGGCACCAGCACCGACACAGGTTCCGATACCGATTCCGGCACCACGGACTCGGGTAACGCGGCTCTTGATAGGGCCCTCAACGCAGCAAAGCGCGCTCTCGATGACAAGGCTGCTGCGCTGCGGGCAGGCGACTGGACCGCCTTTGGTGAGGCCGATGAGCGGCTGCAGCGAGCCATTGAGGACGCTCTAGACGCACTAGAGAACTAGCGGGCAATCTGCTATCGTTACTACTTCGCCGCGGGGTGGAGCAGTTCGGTAGCTCGCCGGGCTCATAACCCGGAGGTCGTAGGTTCAAATCCTGCCCCCGCAACCAAGAAACCCCCGAAGTGAAAGCTTCGGGGGTTTTCACTTGTGGAAAACAAAAAGCGACCAATGCAGAATCTCTCTATCTTGCTCAGATGAGATTTCTTCTGGCTCTACCGCCTCTTTCTCTGGTGCTCGCATCTTGCGCTTCACAAGAGACCGTGAGCGAAATCAACCCCTCACCTGATGAATTGACTCTGGCTCTGGAGCGCTATGCCGGTATGGGCAGTGGCGAATCTGATTTTGTTGAGGCCCTCACCGGAAGCGCGCTGGTCTCGGCTCTCGAGACTCAGGAGCTTCTCGACTCAGTTGGCTACCGACGATTAGGCCGGCCGAGCTTCGAGGTAACAGGGCTTTCAAGTGAGTCATCGCGGGTTTGCATGGACCTGTCAGGGGTGGCAATTGTCAATGCGGAGGGCGAGCAGGTCGAAACCACCCGGGAGAGACTGCAGGTGAGCGTGGAGCTAGAGGACGGGCTGATAAAAACCTTTCAGGTCGGAGATAGCGGGTGCTAATCGAGATTTTGCTGGCCTCTAGCTGCAGCATTGAAGCTGCAGCACTTGGGGTTTGCGAATGCAGCCAGGAGCAGACCGAGGGTTCGTTTGAGGTTTGTGCGACAGAGCGAATAACCGATCGTGAAGAAGTGAGTCGAGAGTCTCCAGCCACACCTCAGCCAAAGCCCCTCAGACTCTGCAGTTGGTATGCAAATGGCACCACCGACTCGCCTACCCTGAGCGTAATAACCGCTTGGGTTCCGATTGGTTCGCGCCTCTGCATTGGCGATGAGGTTCCCGAGGCGACAAGGCAGGTGGTGAGCATTGATGATGAGGTGTCGGATGTTTTTGGTGCGACATCACGAAGGCCCTTTGCCTACTGGATTCCAGGCGGCGAGGTAGAGGTGGGTGTGCCAGCGAGCTTTTTCGTCGAGCTGGCAGCAGGCGAATTTGCTGGAAATCTCCTGGGCCGAAGCGCAACCATAAGGTTTGAACCGATTGCAGCTCGCTGGCAATTTTCGGACGGTGAAACAGGAAGTGGCTTCAGCGTGGACCGGATATTTGATTCGCCTGGCAGCCTTAGCGCGGTTGCCAAAGTACGTGTCCGAGCGAGCTACCAGTTTGATGGTGGCTCCTGGCAACAGTCGGATGCCGAGATTTGGCTAAGTAGCAACGAGCTTGCGATCTCGGTGGTGGAAATTCCACGAAGGACACTCCTGGTTACTAGGTAACAGAATCTATTCAGCTGGGACTCATAGAATCCCCAGAGTTGTTGAACATAATGGCGGGGAGCGAAAGGGTTGAAATGAGTCAGTTCCAAAGAGGCGATAGCCAGTTCACTTTCAGCACGCCATACGCAGCTCCAATTGCGCCACAACCTCCGAAGCGCAGGGTTGGAGCGCTGGGCATTGCAGCACTTGTGATGTCGAGCGCACTTGTGGGCGGCATCATTGGTGCAAGTTCCATGGGCATCAGCTACGTTGCCTCAACACAGCCAGCTCCTGTGGTCGTCAACAGTGTTGAGCAGGTCAACTGGGTAACCGGTGCTGCATCGCAGGCGGGCCCATCCGTTGTAACGCTCTCGGTCAACTCCTCATCGAATTCAGGTTCTGGCTCAGGAGTTATTCTTACCGAGGACGGCTACATCCTGACCAATGCCCACGTCGTCACTCTCGGCGGCGAAACCGATGGCGCATCGCTTGCGGTCCGGCTATTTGATGGCACCGTTGTTGCAGCGGAGCTGATTGGTTACGACTCGGTCTATGACCTGGCGGTAATCAAGGTTGAGGCCGAGGGGCTAAAGCCAATTGTCTTTGCTGACTCGAAGACTCTGAATGTTGGTCAGAACGTGGTCGCCATTGGAGCTCCACTTGGTTTGACCTCTACCGTGACCGAGGGCATTGTTTCCGCACTGAACCGCACCATTCAGGTTGCCAGCTCGGAAGTTTCTGACGAGCCGGGACTTAGTTTTTGGACTGGAGTTGGCGAATCCATTTCAATTCAGGTGATTCAGACCGACGCCGCCATCAATCCTGGTAATTCGGGAGGTGCCCTGGTTGACGAGAACGGTCGTCTGATCGGAGTGAATGTCGCGATTGCCACTGCGGGTAACGGGGTTGCCGGCTCGATTGGCGTGGGTTTCGCCATTCCGTCAAACACCGCCGCTCGAATTGCCACCGAGATCATGGAGACCGGAGTGGCAACCCACGGGTTGCTCGGAGCGATGGTTCGCAACAGTTTCGCGGCTGACTCAAGCTTCTCAATTGGAGCCTATGTCGAACAGGTCACCGAGGATGGCGCTGCGAATGCTGCGGGTATTCGTTCCGGGGACATAGTTATTGAATTTGCGGGGGAGGGGGTTACCGGCTCCGCCGATCTCACCGCATTAGTCAGGGCGCAGCCGGCAGGTGCAGAGGTTGAGGTGGTTGTCCTTCGAGACGGCACCAACCGCACCTTCACAGTGACCCTTGGCGATGCTGCCGACCTAAACTAGACACCATGTCAGATCGCGACACCGAGCTCCTCGAAAAAGAGGAGATTCTCGAAGACGGGGATCACGAGCGCTATTCGCACTACGTGAAAAAGGACAAGATTGTCTCCTCCGCCGTCATGGGAAACGCGGTCATTGCGCTGTGTGGCAAGGTTTGGGTTCCCTCTAGAGCACCTGAGAAGTTTCCGGTGTGCCCAACCTGCAAGGCGATTTACGAAAAGCTCAAGCCCTAACTAAAAATTGTCGTTATGGCCGGCTCGCCCTTTGAAAGCCTCAGTGCAGTTTTCGGCAGTTCTGCCTTCGCAGCCAGGTGATGTGCCTTGGCCGCCATGACACCCTTGTGGCCCAGGCACTGCTTGTCAGCTTTGCCTCCACTCATCAGATCAACTTGAAGCGGGCGACCGACATCGCTTCCAATGAGCTCCGCGGAGGCGCTGCCGGACTCTATGAGCCTCGATGCCCTCTTCTCCCCACCACGATTGGTCTTTGACTTCGAGGTCTTGGCAACCTCAGTCCACTCAGTTCCATCGGTGTGTGCGACGAGCTTGTAGACAAATCCGGCAGTTGGGTGTCCGGATCCGGTTACCAAAGAGGTCCCGACCCCAAAGCGATCCACGGGAGCTGCCGCGAGGGCCGCGATGGTGTACTCGTCGAGGTCGCTGGTGACAACTATCTTGGTTTGCTTTGCTCCGAGATCATCTAGCTGCCTTCTAACCTCAACGGCCGTGGAGCCGAGGTCACCAGAGTCAATCCGAACTGCCGAGACCTTGCCGCCAGTGAGCTCAACTGCCATTTTCACGGCACTGGTGATGTCGTAGGTGTCGACTAAAAGTGTCGTGTCTCGCCCCATCGAGGCGATTTGAGCCTCGAACGCCTCTTTTTCGGAGTCATGCAGCAGGGTAAAGCTGTGAGCGCTGGTTCCCATGGTCGGGATTCCCCAGCTTCTTCCAGCCTCAAGGTTGCTGGTCGCGTCGAAGCCAGCAATAAATGCCGCTCTTGCGGCGGCAATAGCAGCTGACTCATGAGCTCGTCTCGCTCCCATTTCGGCGAGAAAGCGTCCTGAGGCAGCAGTGTGCATGCGAGATGCCGCTGAGGCAACGGCAGAGTCGTAGTTCAAGATCGAAAGAATTACAGTTTCAAGCAGCACTGCCTCGGCAAACGTGCCGCGAACTGTCATCACCGGGGAATTTGCAAAGTAGATCTCTCCCTCGCGGTATCCGGTGATTGAGCCTGAAAACTTGTAGTTTTTCAGCCACTGAAGCGTCTCTTCGTCTACAACCTGGGCCTGGCGTAGATAGCTCAGCTCGTCTTGGCCAAACCTGAATTCGGCAATGGCATCTAGAACCCTGCCCACACCTGCGAGAACGCCATAGCGCCTGCCGGAGGGCAACTGACGAGTGAAGACCTCGAAAACGCACTCTCTTTCGCTCTTCCCAGAGCGCAGCGCAGCCTGGAGCATGGTGAGCTCGTAGCGGTCAGTCATTAGGGCATAAGACATGGCAACAGCCTACTGACTGCTAATTGCGCACCCTAGACTTAGGGCGTGGATGCAAGGCCGATCGGGGTATTCGACTCTGGCGTTGGTGGACTTACTGTTGCCAGAGCCATCATTGACCAGCTCCCAAACGAATCGATCTCCTATGTGGGGGATACGCTCAACTCTCCCTACGGCCCGAAAAGCCTTTCTGAGGTGCGCAGGCTCGCACTCGAGGTTATGGATGAGCTTGTTGCCTCGGGAGTCAAGCTCTTGGTGATTGCCTGTAATTCAGCATCTGCTGCGGTGCTGCGAGATGCCAGAGAGCGCTACACCGAGGGTCTAGGTGTTCCAGTTGTTGAGGTAATCCAACCTGCGGTAAGAACCGCGGTTGCTACCAGTAGCTCAAAGCGAGTCGGAGTCATTGGAACTTCTGCAACCATCTCCTCTAAGGCTTACGACGACGCATTTGCAGCAGCGGTCGACTTCGAGATCTTTAGCGCGGCATGCCCCGCCTTTGTTGACTTTGTGGAGCGCGGTGTCACTTCGGGGCCAGAGCTACTGAAGGTTGCATCCGACTACCTGGCGCCGCTGAAGGCGGCGCAAGTTGACACCTTGGTGTTGGGCTGCACTCACTATCCGCTTCTTCAGGCGGCGCTCGCCTACGTCATGGGGGATGGAGTGAACCTGGTTTCTTCCGCGGAGGAGACCGCGAAGGATGTTTTCCGAGTTCTCACCGAAGAGAACTTGAGCGCACCTGAGGGCAACAAGCCCACTCACAATTTCTTTGCCACCGGGGACGCCTCTTCGTTTCAGGCCCTGGCGGGTAGATTCCTCGGACCCGAGGTTTCGGCAGTGCAACACCTTAGGCGAAAGGACTTAGATGAGTAGAGCAGATGGCAGAGAGCTGCACGAAATGCGGGCAGTGAAGATTCAGCGCAGTCACACGATGCACGCGGAGGGCTCGGTCCTCATTTCCTTTGGCAACACCAAGGTGCTTTGCAACGCCTCCTTTACTCCTGGGGTTCCAAGGTTCAAGAAGGATTCTGGTGAGGGCTGGGTGACCGCGGAGTATGCGATGCTGCCAAGAGCCACGAACACCAGGTCTGACCGAGAGAGTGTTCGAGGAAAGATCGGCGGCCGGACCCACGAGATATCAAGACTTATCGGGAGGGCACTGCGCTCAGTAGTGAACTACAAAGAGCTCGGCGAGAACACGATCGTCATCGATTGCGATGTAATACAGGCTGATGGTGGAACGCGAACCGCTGCCATCACTGGCGCATTTGTAGCTCTCGCAGACGCCATTGCATGGGCAAAGGCAAATGGCCACATCGCAAAGAGCGCAAAGCCGCTGTATGACACAGTCTCCGCGGTATCTGTTGGGATTGTCGATGGGGTAGCCATGACTGACCTTGCTTACGTCGAGGACGTGGCAGCCGACACCGACATGAATGTGGTCATAACCGGCCGGGGGCTTTTTGTCGAGGTTCAGGGAACCGCAGAGGCCGAACCATTCGATCGCGATGAACTAAATCGGCTCCTTGAGCTCGCTCTGGAGTCAACTTCTCAGCTGGCTGCGGCGCAGCGAGAGGCTCTTGGCGAAACCTTAGAGATCAAGTAGGACCCAGGTGGAGCTAGTTTTTGCGACCGGCAATGCTCACAAGGCGGCCGAGGCCCAACAGATTCTGAGGGGCCGGATGCCAGGGGTGACCGTGCTGACCTTTGACGGTGAATCACCGGTCGAGTGCGGAACTAGCTTTTTGGAAAACGCACTCATTAAGGCTCGCGCGGCCCACAAAGCAACGGGTAAACCAGCATTTGCAGACGACTCCGGCATCTCGGTGGAGGTAATGGGTGGAGCACCAGGCATATTTTCGGCAATCTGGTCTGGAACCAGAGCCGATCAAATAAACCGAGACCTTCTGCTCGCGCAACTTGAGGACATACCAATGGAGCATCGTGGTGCGGCTTTTGTCTGCACGGTGGCTCTGGTTTCGGACGATGCCGAGGTCAGCTTCACAGGCATTTGGAGTGGCAGCATTGCTCTCCAGGCCGCAGGTGATGGTGGTTTTGGTTACGACCCGGTATTTGTTCCGGAGGGGTTTTCCGAGACCGCAGCCGAACTGGATCCAGAAGTGAAGAACTCGATGTCACATAGGTTTTTGGCAATGCAGCAGATGGCAAGTTACCTGGAAGAGAACTCCTAGCGCCCCCAGCAGGATTCGAACCTGCGCACCCGCCTCCGGAGGGCGGTGCTCTATCCCCTGAGCTATGGGGGCGGTAGCGAAAGCCTATCAGCGTGGCCATCCGAGGACACCAGCACAAAGCGGCTGTTGTAGCCTAAGCCTCAGGTTTTTAACACTCTGGAGCTAAGTGAAAACAAATCAATTGCCCGGTCCCGCCAATTGGTGGCGAGACGCAGTCGTCTACCAGATCTACCCTCGAAGCTTTGCCGACGGTAATGGCGACGGGATTGGCGATCTAAAGGGCATTCTCTCTCGCGTTGACTACCTGGCCAGTCTCGGTATAGATGCTGTTTGGCTCTCTCCGTTTTTCCCGTCGCAGCTAGCAGATGGTGGCTATGACGTCGATGACTACCAGGCCATAGACGAGCGCATCGGGACCCTTGCAGAGTTTGATGAGCTTGTTTCCAAACTCCACCAAAACCAGATACGCGTGTTTGTCGACATCGTGCCTAACCACTCCTCAAACAGACACGCCTGGTTCGAGGAGGCCCTTGAGGCAGCACCGGGGTCACCAGCCAGAGATCGCTACATATTTAGAGACGGCAAGGGACCGGATGGTTCCCAGCCACCATCGAAGCTTGCCAGCCACTTCGGACCCGAGGGCTGGACCCAGGTCCCCGATGGTCAGTGGTACATGCACCTGTTTACCAAGGAGCAACCAGACTTCAACTGGGACAACGAGGAAGTCCACCAGTACTTTTTAGACACCCTTCGATTCTGGTCAGATCGAGGCGTGGATGGGTTCCGAATCGATGTTGCCCACGCACTCAAGAAAAATCTAGAGCCACTGCCTGACCGCGACTCCTATGCGCTATCGGCCATGAAGGATGACGGAACTGACCCAATCTTTGACCGTGATGAGGTTCACGAGGTTTACGCAGCTTGGCGTGAGGTGTTCAACGAGTATGACCCGCCCCGAGTTGCCGTCGCAGAGGCATGGGTCCATCCGAATCGGCGTTCTCCATACGCATCTGCAAATGGCTTGGGCCAGGCGTTTAACTTTGATCTCTTAGCCTCCAAATGGGATGCCGATAGTTTCCGGAAGATAATCACCGACAACCTAGAAATGAGCGCCAAGACCGGCTCTTCTTCCACCTGGGTGATGTCGAATCACGATGTGATTCGGCATGCGACCAGGCTTGCAATCCCTGGCTATGGCGAGTCCGCCGATGGCTTTGGCGACGAACACCGCTGGTATGTAGAGAATCGGTTGAACCCCAATTTGGATCTTGACCTAGGGCTTGCAAGGGCGAAGGCTGCGACACTCCTCATTCTGGCCCTGCCGGGCTCCACCTATATCTACCAGGGAGAAGAACTAGGACTCCACGAGGTGCTCGACATACCCGGAGAGAGCATGCAGGATCCGCAGTGGTTTAGAGGTGAAGGCAAGTTGAAATCCCGCGATGGCTGCAGGGTTCCGCTTCCTTGGACCAGTGCCGGAAGCTCCTATGGATTTGGAAAAGGTGGAGCGCATCTGCCGCAGCCTTCTTGGTTTGCGCAGGTAAATGTCGAGTCTCAGGAGGCTGGAGACTCAACTCTGAGTCTCTACCGAGAGGCCATCGCGCTCCGCAAGGCAAGTTTTTCGACTGAGTCGCTCAAGTGGCTAAATCTCAGGCCAAGTGCAACTGCCTTCGAGCGCGACGGAATCGTCTGCGTGACGAATTTTGGGAAGGAAGGTTTGGAACTTCCTAGTGGCAAAGTTCTGCTTTCCTCCGGTGCGATTTCAGATGGCAAGCTTCCGGGCAATGCAACAGCCTGGGTTTCCACCCTTTAGTCTCTTCGGGCGCAAGGGTATGATTTAGGCCTACCCTCAAGTGCCAGAGTCGGCATTTTTCGCCCCCAAACCAGGAAATCCTTTGACGCCAGAACAGCTCAACGAGGCAATAGTCAGTGCCCTCAGGGCGCTGGCTAATTCTGGGGTGTTTGCCAAGGAGCAGGTCCCTAGCGAAGTGGTTGTCGAACGACCTAAAAATCGCGACCACGGAGACTGGGCAACCAATGTTGCGATGCAGCTTGCAGGAAAATTGGGTGCTAACCCCAGGGAGCTTGCCGAGAAGCTAGCAAAAGAGCTTCGCGAGACCGACGGAGTCGAGTCGGTATCAATTGCAGGACCTGGATTCATAAACTTCTTTGTCTCTGATGCTGCTGCCGGAGCACTCGCAAAGGTGATAGTCGAGCAGGGCGAGAGTTACGGCTTATCAAGCGAGCTTGCAGGACAACAGCTCAATTTGGAGTTTGTCTCCGCAAACCCCACCGGACCCATCCACCTAGGCGGAACTCGCTGGGCTGCAGTCGGCGATTCCTTAGCTCGTATCCTGCAATCTCAGGGAGCTTCGGTCACGCGGGAGTACTACTTCAACGATCACGGTGCTCAGATTGATCGATTTGCAAGGTCCTTGGTTGCCGCCGCGCTTGGCCAAGAGGCGCCGGAAGATGGCTACGCGGGGGAGTACATCACCGAGATCAGCCAGCAGATTCTGACCAATCAGTCCGAGGTGCTCGAGCTAACGGGTGAAGAGCAGCAGGAGGCTTTCAGGGCCGCTGGTGTGGAGATGATGTTTGAGCAAATTAAGAAGTCTCTCGAGGACTTCGGTGTTCACTTCGACGTCTTTTTCCATGAGAACTCGCTCTACGAGTCAGGTGCTGTTGAGAGGTCAATTGCCAGGCTTCGTGAGTTAGGCCACCTCTTTGAAGAGGAAGGCGCTCTCTGGCTTCGTTCGAGCACCTTTGGCGATGACAGGGACCGGGTGGTCATCAAGTCAGATGGCGATGCCGCCTACATTGCCGGCGACATTGCCTACTACCTCGACAAGCGAGACCGCGGGTTTGATACCGCTATCTACATGCTCGGCGCTGACCACCACGGTTATGTGCCGCGGATGATGGCGCTTTGTGCCGCCTTTGGCGATGAGCCAGGTAAGCACATGGAAATTCTCATTGGCCAGCTGGTATCGCTTGTTCGCGATGGTCAGCCGGTGCGAATGTCTAAGCGCGCAGGAAACGTCGTGACGATGGAGGATCTCGTCGAGGCGGTTGGGGTTGATGCAGCTCGCTACGCACTATCGCGCTCGTCAATCAACTCCACTTTGGACATCGATATTGAGCTTCTTGCACGTAGGACGAACGATAACCCGGTCTTCTACGTGCAGTACGCGCATGCCCGCACCAAGCAGGTTGATCGCAATGCCCCGACCTTGGACGTTGACCGCAGCGAGTTCGACCCGGCTCTGCTTAGCGAGCCGAGCGAGTCGGAGCTGCTTGCAAAGCTCGCGGAGTTTCCAAGGGTAGTAACCCAGGCTGCGGAGTTTAGAGAGCCGCATCGGGTCGCGAGGTATTTGGAAGAGGTTGCAGGAAGCTATCACCGCTTCTACGACAGCTGCAGAATTCTGCCGCTTCCTGCTCGTGAGGTGGAAACCGTGCATCGCACCAGGCTCTGGCTGAATGACGCAGCTGGCGTAGTGCTCGCAAATGGCCTTGGTTTGCTCGGGGTCAGCGCACCGGAGAGGATGTAGTGGCTATGAAGAATCCTCTTGTTCCAAGTTGGCTGAGCGAAAACAAAGATCTAGAAGCTCTCGATGGGGCGATTTGGCCGGCAACGGCTCAGAGAAACGATCGAGGAGAGCTTGAGATAGGCGGAGTAAGCGCGCCGGAGCTGGTCAGGCAGTACGGGTCGCCGCTCTATGTTGTAGACCAGAGTGATTTTGAGTCGCGGCTCGCAGAGGTCCGCGATGCCTTTGAGAGTGCTGCGGCAAAGGCCGGCACATCGGTCAAGCTCTACTACGCGTCCAAGGCTCTTCTCACCACTGATGTTGCAAGATGGGTGGTTTCTGCTGGCTATGCAATAGATGTTTCAACCGGTGGCGAGCTGGCTGTCGCCGTTGCCGGCGGAACAGAGGGCGAAAGACTTGGGCTCCACGGCAACAACAAGTCACTTGTTGAGATCGGCAGAGCGGTGAGTGCGGATGTGTCCGCAATAGTCATTGACTCCGAAATAGAGATCGAGCGAATCGCCTCAATCGCGGGTGCTCAGGACAAGGTTCAACCCGTGAGGCTGAGGGTGAATTCAGGTGTTCATGCGAGCACGCACGAGTACCTTGCCACAGCTAGAGAAGACCAGAAGTTTGGCATCGCACTCGATGACGTTCCGCAGATGGTTGAGAAGATCCGCAGCCACTCGCACCTGCGTTTTTTGGGGCTTCACTCACACATCGGGTCACAGATTTTTGCAGTGGAAGGTTTCGTTGCGGCTGCAGAGAAGTTGCTCGAGGTTCACGCCGAGCTGCTCGCGGGCGGGGAGGTGCCAGAGCTAAATCTTGGAGGCGGTTTCGGCATTCGCTACACGGCCGCTGATGAGCCCATGCCAATAGCTGAGCTTGCAAGCCAGATTGTGAGCGCGGTTAGTCAGAAGTGCGCAGCTCTTTCAATCGCGTTACCCAAGTTGGCTTTTGAGCCCGGACGAATCATCGCAGGTCCTGCCGGAGTGACCCTCTACTCAGTTGGAACAACGAAGGATGTTGTAATTGCAGAGTCTGGTGAAAGAGCAAGTCGCCGCTATGTGAGTGTGGATGGTGGCATGAGCGACAACATCCGCCCTGCCCTCTATGGCGCTGAATACTCGGCTGCGATCGCTTCTAGGACCACTAACTCCTCGGGAGTGCTCTCGCGAGTTGTGGGCAAGCACTGCGAGTCCGGTGACATTGTGGTGCGTCACGAAATGCTGCCTGAAGATCTGGCAGTCAACGACCTCTTGGCGGTTCCAGCAACTGGTGCCTACTGCTATTCGCTATCTTCTAACTACAACTTTTTGCCAAGACCGGCTCTTGTTGCCGTGAAGGATGGCAAGGCGAGGGCTCTGGTCAGGGCAGAGTCCGAACAGGATCTGCTGGCGAGAGACCTGGGTTACCAGCCCGGAGGAGGCGAGTGATGCAAGCTGCATACAGACCTATCCGGATTGGTTTGCTGGGAGCCGGATCCGTCGGTTCACAGGTAGCAAGACTCCTGATTGAAAATCGTGAGGAGCTTGCCAAGCGCGTCGGTGCAGAGCTAGAGCTCGTCGGCATTGCGGTGCGCAACAAGAATGCGAAGCGCGATGTTGACCTCCCAAAGGAGTTAGTTACCGAGGACGCGGAGTCGGTCATTCTTGGCTCCGACATCGTGATTGAGCTTGCAGGTGGCATTGAGCCGGCAAAAACCTGGATAAAAATGGCTTTGAATGCCGGTGCTGATGTCATTACCGCCAACAAGGCTTTGATAGCCGCTCATGGCTCTGAGCTAACCGCTCTGGCTCAGCAGTTTGGTGCTCAGCTCTACTATGA
>JAOHCW010000013.1 GCA_028095925.1 Aquiluna sp. | reverse complement strand
CTCTTGGTCAACTGCGCAATATCACCAACCACTACAGCGATGATGAGCAGATTCTGGTCTATGCCAAGCGGCTTGCGCCCGAGTTCAACGGGGGCAAGGACAACACGGTGATTGTGGTGGTGAACACCGATCCGCACTCCGTGAGGGAGACCATGGTGCATCTTGATATGAAGGCCTTAGAGCTTCCCCACAGCTTTGAGGTCGAGGACCTAATCACCGGCAAGAAGTTCACATGGGGCGAGCACAACTTCGTTCGCCTGGATGCCTTCGGCGAACCGGCACACATCCTTAGGGTCATTCGATGAGGTTGGATGAGGCAACTTACGAGCAGCTTGCCCACGGTTCTCACCACTCGCCGCATGACTACCTTGGACTCCACCCTGAGGGCAAGGGTTGGGTGCTAAGGGCGTTTCGACCACTTGCCAAATCTGTGGTGGCAAGGACCAAAACTAAGAAAATCCCCCTCGAGCATGTTCACGCCGGTGTCTGGGAGGCAAGGGGAAAGACAAAGACTTTCGACTATCGGCTAATCACGGAGTATGAGGGGGCAACCTGGGACACCGCCGACTCCTACAGCTTCCTGCCAATGATTGGCGAGCTAGATCTGCACCTCATCGCAGAAGGGCGTCACGAAGAGCTGTGGAAGGTACTGGGGTCTCACGTCCTCGAAACCAAGGACTCCCTGGGAAAGATCAGTGGAGTTAGCTTCAAGGTTTGGGCACCGAACGCCTCCGCTGTCAGAGTGGTTGGCGACTTCAACTCCTGGGACGGCAATGCTCATGCCATGCGCTCGCTGGGATCAAGTGGCATCTGGGAACTCTTTGTGCCGGAGCTTGGTCCAGGAACACTCTACAAGTACCAAATCAGAACTCGCCACGGCAACTGGATTACGAAGATCGACCCGATGGCCCGCAGCTTTGAGATTCCGCCTGCCACATCCTCCATTGTCGAGACTTCGAGCTACACCTGGGGGGATTCAAAGTGGCTGAGCGCCAGGGAGGAGCGCGATGCGCTGCGATCACCTATGTCCACCTATGAGCTCCATCTGGGCTCCTGGAGAGGCGCTAAGAACTACCGCGACCTGGCTCCAGAGCTAATTGGTCACGTGAAGTACCTGGGGTTTACTCACGTTGAGTTCATGCCGCTTGCTGAACACCCCTTTGGGGGAAGCTGGGGCTACCAGGTGACCGGATACTTTGCGCCAACTTCTCGCTACGGCACCCCCGACGACTTTAGGTATCTAGTTGATCAGCTACACCAGGCTGGAATTGGCGTGATCATGGACTGGGTGCCAGCTCACTTCCCCAAGGACGACTGGGCACTTGCCAGGTTTGATGGCGAACCGCTCTATGAGGATGCCGACCCCAGGAGGGGTGACCACCCTGATTGGGGCACTCACGTATTCAACTTTGGTCGCACCGAAGTCAAGAACTTCCTAGTGGCAAATGCGCTCTACTGGCTCGAGGAGTTCCACATCGATGGCCTCCGCGTCGACGCGGTGGCGTCGATGCTCTACCTCGACTACTCCCGTGAGGATGGTCAGTGGCTGCCCAATGTTTATGGCGGCAGAGAGAACCTAGACGCTATTCAGTTCCTGCAGGAAACAAACGCAACCGCCTACCGCAGAAACCCAGGCATCATGATGATTGCCGAGGAATCCACCGCATTTGCCGGCGTAAGCTCCCCCACTGACACCGGTGGCCTAGGTTTTGGGTTTAAGTGGAACATGGGCTGGATGCACGATTCGCTGCAGTTCATTGAGCGCGACCCGATGTATCGCTCTCACCACCACGGCGAGATCACCTTCTCCATGCTCTATGCCTATGACGAGAAATTCGTCTTGCCAATCAGCCACGATGAGGTGGTTCACGGCAAGGGTTCGCTTCTGGCAAAGATGCCAGGTGATCACTGGCAGAAGCTTGCAAACATGAGGGCGTATCTGGCGTTTATGTGGACCCACCCCGGTAAGAAGCTTTTGTTTATGGGGCAGGAATTCGCTCAGACCTCGGAGTGGAGCGAATCCAGAGAGCTTGACTGGTGGCTAACTGACCATGCCCCTCACCGCGGCATTCAGCAGCTCGTTGCAGACCTCAATGCTCTTTACCAAGCCCACAGCGCCCTCTGGGAGCTAGACCATGAACCATCAGGCTTCCGCTGGATTGATGGCGGCGATGCCAATAGAAACCTGCTGAGCTTTATTCGCGAGGACTCTGCCGGAAAGCAGCTCGTGATCGTGGTCAACTTTGCTGGTAACTCACATCACGATGTTGTGCTGGGTGTTGACCAGCCAGGAGAGTATCGAGAGCTACTCAACACCGATGCCGAGGTTTATGGGGGCTCCGGACAGGGAAACCTTGGGAAGATTTCTACCAGCGACATCCAGTCTCACGGCAGCGCGCAGTCTTTGGTGCTGAATGTTCCGCCTCTTGGCGCACTGGTGCTTCAGAAGATCTAGAACATCAAAGAAGCTAGGCGCCTGCGGGCTTGAAGCACCGCTGGGTGATCGTTACCGAGAATCAGAAACAGCTTTAGCAGTCTCTCCTTGATTGCTTCTCGATCATCGATTCGCTCTGCAAATAGGCCAAGAAGATGCTCGAAGGCGCCTTCTGCGTCATTAGAGGCAATTAGCTGATCCGCGCCAAACATCGCGGCCTCAAGCTCAGAAGTTTGGTCTCGGCCCTGCAGCCGAATCATGAGCTCTACCTGCGCAAGACCCGCATGGGCTTCTTGGTCATTTGGGTATTCAACAAGAATCTTTTCGTAGCTGGACTTCGCTCCCGCAAAGTCCCCTCGCTCAATTGCGGCAAAGGCCTCTTGGTGTTCGGGACTGAGCGGTTTCTGGGGCTCGGATTCCTTTTCGGGTTCTGCTCCCAGCTTTACTGTGCCGGTGATGTTGTTTTGCTTGGCAAGCTGCAGCACCTGAGAGAGCACCTGAAGAAACTGCTCCTGGGCGATGTTGCCCTGGAAGAGTGGTGCGGGCTGTCCAGAGAGTATTGCCAACATCGCAGGTGCCATGGACACGCCTACTGCCTGAGCGAGTTGGGGTGCTGAGGTCATGCTGATCTCGATACCCGCGAAGCGACCCTCGCTCGCCTCCAGGGTCTTAGTCAGGAGCGTCTTCACCGCAGCAGAGTCTGCGCTGTCGTCACTGATGAGCATCAGGACGGGAACCTGTTCGCTGAGCTTTAGGTAGCTGCGAAGAGTTTGCTCGTCGCCGCTTACAAGCCAGGCGCTGACGGTGTTTCCACCTTCCTCCCCGGAGAGCTTGGAGAGGTCAAAAGCGTTACCAAATTCAGTCATTACGACCCCAAGGCTACCGCGGTCAGAAGCTGCTGCGTTGCCCCAAGCAATCTCACCTGAGCATCGCCACCTGTGACTGGAATATGGAATAGCAGCATCGCGCCGTAGCGAGTCTCTATGCCCGTTGCAGATCCACTGGTTCCCAGCAGCACAGCCTCGTCGCCCGCAATGGCAACAGCATCACCGGGCTCCTTGGGGATAATTGTGTAGGTGTCAATCATGTAGATGCCAACCAGTGCGCCGCCATCAAGGGATGACAACAAGACCATTGGGTCATCTGTCTGCTCATGCTGGAATTCCAGATTTGCATTACTGAGAGTCTCGGCCAGACCGCGCTGAACAGATGCCACTTCCTTGATGTAGTCATTGTTTGGATCAACGATGTCTACCCACAAAGAATCCGCACCGTTG
Source organism: Aquiluna sp. (assembly GCA_028095925.1). Lineage (GTDB taxonomy): Bacteria > Actinomycetota > Actinomycetes > Actinomycetales > Microbacteriaceae > Aquiluna. Next base: position 28,293 of record JAOHCW010000013.1, on the reverse strand, counting down.
TTGAGCAGATCACCGACCGCCTCCCCGAGCAGCCGAGGCGAAACTAGTAAGAACTTGTTGTCCGGGTTTAGCGAGCTCGCGCCCGTGAGCTCTGAAGCCACATCCGGGAAGTCAGCTCCGGGCAAAAGCGACATGTATTGAAAAAGCTTGTATTGGTCTCTAACGGTCTCTTGTCTGAGCACCAGCATCTGAAGCTGCTCTTCACCTGTTACCACCATCACGTTGCGAGGCCAGCTGTCCGTGGCGGGAGGCAGGAAGAGTTGAATGGGGCCAGCCAGCAGGGGCTCCAGAGTGCTCTCCTCCTGGTCAAGTCGAGAGATTAAGTTGTAGGCAAAGCGCCTCATCTCAAGTGCTGGGCCGGTGACCCTGGTCTCCAAGGACTCGCGATCGTTGTTCTCGTCCGCAACCCTGACCACCTCAGCGATTTCGAATAGTATCTCGCTCACCTGGTCCCGGGTCAGTGCTGGGGTGAGAATTTCTGGACTCGAAAATGGGCTGGGAGAAAGAACTGGGTTCTCATACTCCGCCACGCAGCCACTAAGCAGCGCAGTGCTAAGGCCAATTGCGATAAAGGCATTTGGCTGCATGGCTCTTCTGCCGCGCCTTGGGCCGGCTCCAGCCTGGGATACGGCCCTCCTCGGACTCTTTCGCCTCGGAGGCTTTGGGCCTCGACGTCTAGATGAGCGGTACTTGTTGGCAAAGCCAATAGCAGCCCAGAGCCCAGCGATTGATCCGAGGGCCATCAGCCCAACGCCAACATAGGTAATTGGCGGTATTTCGACCTCTTCGTCTGCAATGTCCCATTCAATCGCGATGCTTCTGGGGGCAAGTTCCAGCCCGTTTGAGGCCACCAAGATTGCACTCTGGTTGTCCTGCTCCAAATTGAGCGTGACCTGTGAGCGACCGTTGATTTCTTGCTTCCAAATGTCTGAGCCATTGGGGTCCGTGAGGTTCCCACTGCCTGCCACCAAGACCTCTGCAAGCTCCGCAGTCTCCCGCGCAACGTCGATACTTAGCCTTAGCTCAACGTATGGGCTTCCCTCAAGCCAGGCCTCGATGTCGCTCTGGCGCCCCGTCGCGACAAATATCTCTCCGCCTCTAACAGTGATCTTTGGGCTAGCGCTGTATGCGGTGAGGAGCTTGTTTGGGATCATCACGTAGGTGGTGGGCTGGTCAAGCTCCTGGGAAGCGATGATGGTGTCTATTGGGGTGTTTTCAACTTGGTTTACGACCCCGACACTGCCCGCTGCCAATCCGCCTACGAATAGGACAAGGGCAAGCCAAAAGCGCATGTGATTAGCTCCGAGTAGACTTTGCTAGCTCACAAAAGTTTAGTCGCACATCGGGGGTTATCTCTTGGCAGCAGATTCTCGCTTCGAGATTGTCCGTCGGGGCTATGACCCGCAGCCTGTCGAACGCGAGCTCAAAGCCCTCAGCGCAGAGCTGGTGAGGCTCAAGGAGCAAAACGCCGAACTTCAAGCCGAGACGCTCAGGCTCAATCAGCGTTTGCAGGAGGCCGAACAGGAACTTGGCCTAAGAACTCAGCCCAGCTACTCGGCCCTTGGGGCAAAGGCATCCGCTCTTCTCTCCACGGCCGAGCAGGTTGCGCTTGAACTCGGTGAGAAGGCCCGGCAAGAGACCCAGGAGCTCGTCGAGAGCGTCGAGGCTGAGTTGCTTACAAAGACCGAAGAGGTCGAGAGGCGCTATCAGGAACAGCTAGATGCGGCAGAGCGCCGCTCAGCTAGGCGCTTCTCAGAGGCCGGCATTGAGGCCGATCAGCTCATCGCAAAGGCAGAGCGCAGTGCTACTGCCCTAGTGAGTGCGGCTGAAGTAGAGGCAGGCAGGTTAAGGGGCCAGGTCGCCACGGAGATTGCGGCTATGCGCACCACCGCCAAACGAGAACTCGAGGCAAGGCAGCAAGAGCTAGAGGCAAGGTTTGCCTCAAAGGAGTACCTCCTTAGCTCAGATATTTCAGTGGAGGAAAAGGTCCGGGAGAAGCTATTGGCCGAACTTGAGGCCCAGATTGCTCAGCGCAGGAAAGAGGCAGAGGCGGAATACCTGGCTAAGCACAACGAGGCGGTGCTGCAGACTCAGCAGTATCTCGAGTCAGCCCAAAAGGACATTACAGACCTGAAGCAGGCTGCCAAGACCCTCAGGCTCGAGGTCGCAACGCTCGAACTTGAGACCTCCAAGACACAGTCGCGCTTGCTTACAGAGGCCAGAGAGAAGGCCGAAGCACTGGTCAGGTCCGCCGAGCTTCAAGCTGTCGCAATGGGTTCTAAGGCCCTGGCTGAGGCGGCAGAACTCGTGAGAAATGCCAAGGCAGAGCTTGCCGAGCTTGAGAACAAGGTGCTGTCAAGCAAGACTTATCTGGAAAACCTGCGTAGCGTGGTTGCAGACCTAGAAAAGGAATAGTGCGATGGAGCAGCGGGCGAGAGTCACAAATGCCTTCCAGGTTGGCCTGGTTGGTGGACTCGGCGTGCTCACGGCAATCCTTATCGGTGCTGCGGTTACCCAAACCGCAACCATCCTCACCTACATCGGAATAGCCCTCTTCATTGCCCTTGGCATGGATCCCATAGTTCGGGCCCTAACCAAGTGGAAGCTTCCCAGGCCACTTGCCGTCATTATCGTTATTGCGGGCTTCTTGGGTGCGGTGGCACTCTTGCTCTGGGCGATTATCCCAACGGCTGTGACCGAAGCGGGAAAGCTAATTAATCGGATCCCAACCATCGTGACAAACGTGGTTTCTAACGACCTAATCTCCTCTTGGGATGCTCAGCTTGGTGGAAACATCACGGCAGCCGCTGACGGTGCACTTGAATTCCTGACTGACACGACGAACTGGCCGACGCTTTTGGGTGGAGTGTTGCAGGTTGGCTTTGGGGTACTAAGTGGCGTGGTCGGGTTCATCATCGTCGTCATTCTGAGCATCTACTTCATGGCGTCGCTAGAGCCCATGAAGGAGTACCTCTCCAGACTTACCGCGGCCTCGAAGCGTGAGCGGTTCAAGAAACTTACTGACCAGGTCGCACTCTCGGTGGGTCGTTGGGTTATGGGACAAACCTCAGTGGCGCTGCTTCACGCCACCGTTCTGTTTATCTTTTTGACAATTGTTGGCTCTCAGTACTCACTTCTTCTCAGCCTTGCAGCCTTCTTGCTGGCCCTTATTCCGCTGGTTGGTCCCGCATCGGCAGGCTTGCTGGTCGTTGGTGTGAGTTACCTCTCAGGCTCGAGCTATGCCCTCTTGGCAGTTATCTACTACCTGGTTTACCTCCAGGTCGAGGCCTACCTAATTAGCCCAAGGGTCATGAAGCGTGCTGTTTCGGTACCGGCTTCCATAGTTGTGATTGCCGCCCTGATGGGTGGAACGCTGATGGGAATCCTCGGGGCGCTAATTGCTATTCCAGTCGCCGCATCGATCCTGCTGATCATCCGCGAGGTTTGGATGCCCACCCAGCAGCTGCGCTAAAAGCTTGTAGGGAGAGTTCCAACCGAGGGGTTCACCTCTTGAACAATCTGGTTGAGCACCCTTCTGGTCGCACTCTCCCCCACCCAAAGATGTTTTTCTCCGTCGAATGCCAGCACCTTGGCATGCGGGACTAGAGCGAATCGCTCAGCCGCCTCCCTGGGCTTCAAGAACTCGTCCAGCTCCGGCACAAAGGCAATAAGTGGTTTTGCAAACTGATTCCAGCGCAATAGATCCGCTTTGCTTGCTCTATGAAGTGGTGGTGAGAGCAAGATTGCGCCTGAGATATCATGGTCTGGTCCGTACTTGATGGCAAGCTCGGTGCCAAAGGACCAACCAACTAGCCATAGGTTCGTCAGCCCTCGACTCTTGGCAAATTCAACTGCGGCCGCGACATCGTGCTGCTCTAGGACACCGCCGTCGAAACTGCCGGTTGAGGCTCCTCTGGGCGATGATGTGCCGCGGGTGTTGAACCGAATAACTGCAAGGTTTGCAAGCTTAGGAAGGCGATTAGCGGCTTTGCGGAGGACGTGAGAGTCCATAAACCCGCCGTGGGTCGGAAGCGGATGCAAAGTAATGAGCGTTGCCGTGGGGGTTCCAGACTCGGGAAGGGCCAGCTCGCCAACCAGGACCTGGCCATCTGCGGTGTGAAGTTCTATGTCTTCTCGCGTTGCCGGAAGGACAGTGTTTGAGGTGATCTCCATCAGGGAAGAATCCCATCAAAGAGCTTCCAGCAGTGGTTATGGAAGTGGCGCCTGGATTGAACCCCGCGGTGGATATCCCAGGCCACGGTGTGAACAACCCCTGGCTCTATGACAACCACACAAACTGGACAGATCCAGGTCTTTCCCTCTTCGGCGTTAGAGCCCATGGTCTGCTGGACTTGAAACTCTCCCCCACGCTTTTGCTCGGTGTGAGGGGTGGACATTCTCAGTCTTGTGACATCAAGCTCTTCGTACTCGCGCTTTGGAGCTCCGCGACGTTTTTTGCCCCTAGCCATTAGTACCAGTTGTGCTCGTCAGAGTGCACCAAGGCTGCACAAGGCGATCCATACCTGCCGTCGATATAGCCAATGCCCCAGCGAACCTGGGTTTCAGGATTTGTTCTCCAGTCAGCTCCCGCCTTTGCCATTTTGGTCGCCGGAAGCGACTGCGGGATGCCGTAGGCACCGGAGGACTTATTTGTGGCATTCCAGCGCCAGTTGCTCTCGCGCTCCCACAGCTTTACAAGGCAAGAGAACTGGTCATAATCCCAGCCCTTTGATTCGACCTGGCTCAAAGCAAATCCCTTAACGCTCCCGGTCTCTGGAGTTGGCGCGCGCTTGACGGTTATCGGGCGAGCTTGCTCACCGGTGAGGACTTCAAAGCTGCCGCGTCCATAGTCAACCGCACTTAGCGGGACTAACTGGAGGGACTGGTAGGTAACGAGAGGCTGTTGGTAGGTGTCCACCGAGTTCGCCGAAGCTATGGTTCCGGAATAGGGATCGACAGCCGAGACCATCACTAGGGAGGCTACGAAAAAGTAGCCAAGGACAAATAAACCTCGTCCTCGGCCTCTAGGTACCTTTGCGTGCTTAGCCATTTGCCTCCAAGACACTTAAGCCTATTCGCTTACGGTCTTTACCGCACTAGCTCCTGGCGCTGGATGACACTAACAACAATGCCCAAAAACTCGTTTACCTCAAACCTCGAAGGGCCACCGTTCTTTCTCCCAAGCGGTGCGGTCTTGAGTTCACTGGAGCTTGGGGCGCTTAACAGACCGTCCTGCACACTGACTTTCCTGAGGATTTCCCGCACTCGCTTTGGATGGTAGCCGTTTCTGGCTGGGCTGAACTGCTTCTTCTCCTCTTGGCTCAAAAGCTTGACGATCGTGCCGATGAGGCTTCTGGTTTCAACTTTGAAGCGTTTGGTCCCAATACGTTCTAGGCGGGCTTTTAGTTCACGGTGTTCAAATTCAATCGCGACCTCTGCAAGGGCAGCATCGGTCTGGTCGATGCGATAGCCGCTCGGGGCCAGGTCGAACTCCACCGCGGCGAGAATCGCCGGGGTGATGAACCTGCTCTTTGGTTTCTCGTATTGCCTGCGAACTCTGTCAAGAAGGGCATCAACCTGCTCCGAGTCATAGCCCAGAACCGTGTTGGAAACCCGCTCTAGAGCCATCAGAAGGCCACTTGGGCTAGGAGGTATGCGACAAAGACCGAGGGCAGGAGGGAGTCGATGCGATCCATAAACCCTCCGTGTCCCGGAAGAACGTCCCCCATGTCCTTCACATTCAGATCTCTTTTGATGAGTGATTCCGAAAGATCCCCGAGAACCGAACTCACCAGAATGCTAATGCCAAACAGTAAACCAAAGCCAAGTGAAGTTGCTGTTAACTGCCCGAGAATTATCCCTCCGAGCAGCGCACCCAATGCAGATGCCAGGAATCCCTCCCAGGTCTTCTTCGGGCTGATACTGGGGATCAGCTTGGTCTTGCCAAAGAATCTGCCGACTAGGTAGCCAAAGCTATCGATCATCACAACGGCCAGTACTATGCCCAAAACCCAGGCCGTGCCGTCTTCTCGATTTATGAGCAGAGCGGCATAGCTCAAAAGTAGTGGCACATAAACCAGCGAGAAGCCGGTTGCCCCGAAGTCTCTCAGTGTCTGTTTCGGGCTCTGCTGCTTACCAACGATCAAAAGCGAAACAAGTCTCCAGAGAACTAAAAGCCCAAGCGAGCCCAGTAGCGAAAACCACTGACCTAAAGTGCCATAGAAATAGGTTGCGTAAACGATCGTCGGAGCTGCCAGTGCAGCTCCGGCTGGAACATGCCAACCCGCCAGGCGCAGTACTCTCGCGAGCTCGAAGGTCGCTATTGCGGCTGAAATAGCCGCGAACGAGGTGAATGCGAAGGGATGCAGCAAAGAGAGAAGAAATACACCGCCGAGGCTAAGGCCAACGGCGAACCTAGGTCCTAAAGTTCTGGTTTTAGAGCTATCCAACTAGACCTCTAGGAGCTCCGCTTCCTTGTTCTTTAGAGCCTCGTCAATCTTGTCGACATGAGCCTTCGTGATGGCCTCGAGCTCCTTTTCGGCTCTTTCGACCTCATCTTCCCCAACAGCTCCGTCTTTCTTCAGGGCTTCTAGGTCTTCTTTGGCCTTCCGCCTGATGTTCCTGACCGAAACCCTGCCCTGCTCGGCCTTGTCGCGGGTTAGCTTGACGTATTCTTTGCGCCTGTCCTCGGTGAGCTCAGGAAGATTCACGCGGATCACATTGCCATCCGAGTTTGGTTGAGCACCCAGGTTTGGCATTGCTAGCAGTGCCTTCTCGATATCTCCCAAAGCCGCCTTGTCATAAGGGGTGATGAGAATAGATCTTGCCTCTGGGTTCTGAATTCCCGCAAGCTGCGAAAGCGGAGTTGGTGTGCCGTAGTACTCGATCATGATCTTTTGAAACATCGCGGGGTTGGCCCTGCCCGTTCGTACTGAAGCAAAGTCTTCTTTTGTGGCCTCGAGAGCCTTGTCCATCTTGTCCTTGGCTTCAGCCATCACGTCTTGAATCATTTAGCTTTGCTCCTTCTAAGCCCGAACCTTGGTGCCAATGGCCTTGCCAAGCAGGGCCTTGGTGATGTCGGCCATTCCAAAAACTCGCATCGGCATCTTGTTGTCCATGCACAAAGAGAACGCAGTTGCATCGACGACCTTTAGACCCTGGACCAACGCCTCCTGGTAGCTGATCTCACCGAGCTTCTTGGCTGCGGGGTCCTTCTTGGGGTCTGCCGAATAGACACCGTCCACACCATTCTTGGCAACAAGGACCTCATCGGCGTGAATCTCGAGCGCCCGCTGAGCGGCAACGGTGTCGGTGGAGAAGTAAGGGAGCCCGGCTCCGGCTCCGAAGATTACGATTCGTCCCTTTTCGAGGTGCCTGATGGCTCTAAGGGGTAGGTAGGGCTCGGCGACCTGAGCCATTGAGATGGCCGTCTGAACTCTTACGTCAGCGCCGGCCTGCTCAATAAAGTCTTGCAGGGCGAGGGCATTCATAACTGTGCCCAGCATGCCCATGTAGTCGGCCCTGCCGCGGTCCATGCCTCGGTTTGATAGCTCCGCTCCCCTAAAGAAGTTGCCCCCGCCGACGACAATTGCGATCTCTACCTCTTTGGAGGCCTTAGCAATCTCTTTGGCAATCTCGGAGACCACATCTGGGTTTACCCCCAGGGACCCTCCACCAAAAGCCTCTCCGGAGATTTTGAGCAGTACTCTGCGCTTTTTATTAGCCATGGCACCTCCAGATTCAGCCAAAGACAATACTAGAGCGGAAAAAGCGAAGTGGGCCCGGCATTCACCGAGCCCACAACCTAAATTGCTTTATTTAGACGCCAACGCGGAAGCGCACGAAGCCGGTTAGCTCAAGGCCTGCTGCCTCGGCAACCTTTCCTACGCTCTGCTTGTTGTCCTTTGCAAAGTCCTGATCGAAGAGGCAGGTCTCCTTGAAGAAGCCGTTGACTCTTCCCTCGACGATCTTTGGCAGAGCAGCCTCTGGCTTGCCCTCATCGCGAGCAGTTGCCTCGGCGATTTCGCGCTCCTTGGCAACAACTTCGGCTGGAACATCGTCACGGGTTAGGTACTGGGGGCTAAACGCAGCGATGTGCACGGCGATGTCGTGTGCGGTGTCGCTGTCCGAGCCCTCGTAACCTAGCAAGACGCCAACCTGAGGTGGTAGGTCACGGCTGGTGCGGTGCAGGTATGCGTCAACGCCACTGGCCTCAACTACTGCAACCCTTCTGAGCTCAACCTTCTCGCCCATGATCGCGGCCTTGTCGGTAATGGCATCTGCAACGGTTCCGCCGCCGTGAGAAGCTGCAAGCGCAGACTCAACATCCGAAGCTCCAGATGCCACAACAGCATCCGCTACCTCTTCGGCGAGGGCAACGAAGTTCTCGGCCTTTGCAACGAAGTCAGTTTCGCAAGCAAGCTCAATAAGAGTTCCCTTGCCACCTGCGACCCTAGCTACAACTAGACCATTGGTGGTGGTGCGGCCCTCGCGCTTAGATACTCCCTTGAGTCCCTTTAGGCGAAGGACCTCAAAGGCCTTCTCGATGTCGCCATCTGCCTCGTCAAGAGCTCCCTTGCAGTCCATCATTCCGGCGCCGGACTTGTCGCGAAGCGCCTTTACGTCTGCTGCGGTGTAGTTAGCCATTTACTTCTCGTCCTTCTTCTCTGCAGTCTTTGCTGGAGCCTTCTTTGCAGGGGCCTTCTTCTCTGCGGCAGGCTTTGCCGCTGGCTTCTTAGCTGGTGCCTTCTCGGCAGGCTTTGCAGCTGCCTTGGCAGGAGCCTTCTCGGCTGCCGGCTTAGCAGGAGCCTTGGCTGGGGCCTTCTTTGCAGGGGCCTTCTTCTCTGAGGCAGGCTTTGCAGCAGCCTTGGCAGGAGCCTTCTCGGCTGCCTTCTCAGCTGCTGGAGCGTCTGCCTTTGGCTCTTCCTTCTGGCCTTCTAGAAGCTCGCGCTCCCACTCGGCTAGTGGCTCTGCCTCAGCATCGGTCTTGGTGTGGCGGGCAATCATGCCATCGGCTGCCGCGTCGGCAATTACCTTGGTCAAAAGCTCGATGGAGCGGATTGCGTCGTCGTTACCGGGGATGCCGATCTCGACGTCGTCCGGGTCACAGTTAGTGTCGAGGATGGCGATTACTGGGATGCCCAGCTTCTTTGCCTCGGTAACTGCGAGGTGCTCCTTGTTGGTGTCAACAATCCAGAGCGCACTTGGAGTCTTGGTGACATTGCGAATACCGCCCAGGGACTTCTCAAGCTTGTCCTTCTCACGCTTGAGCATGAGCAGTTCCTTCTTGGTTAGGCCCGACTTGGCTGGATCCTCGAAGTCAAGTGCCTCGAGCTCCTTCATGCGAGAAATTCGCTTGGCAACGGTTGAAAAGTTAGTTAGCAGTCCACCCAACCAGCGCTGGTTGATGTAGGGCTGGCCCACGCGCAGTGCCTCAGTGGCAATAGCCTCCTGGGCCTGCTTCTTGGTTCCGACAAACATGATTGAGCCACCGTTTGCGACAAGGTCGCGAACAAAGTTATAGGCCTGGTCGATGTAGTCGACTGACTGCTGAAGATCGATGATGTAGATTCCCGAACGATCGGTCAGAATGTGACGCTTCATCTTCGGGTTCCACCTGCGGGTCTGGTGACCGAAGTGGACGCCAGCATCAAGCAGCTGGCGCATTGTTACGCTTGCCATAAGGCACTCCTTTGGACGCAAATGCGCCCCTCAGTTTCTCGAAATGAGCGGTTGCCCATCTCCCTGGCATTCCAATTCCCTAGAACCCCGAAGGGACCGAACTAGCGAATTTTGGCTGGAACACGCGAATTCACACCGAATCGATGTGTAGGTGTAAGCATACCCGTGATTTAGGGGCTTTTCCACTTATTTCTATCTGCTCAAGCGCTCTTTAGAGCATTTGGATTGCATTGACAGATGTTCAAATTCGCTCTTGCAATCAAGGTCATCTTTGGCCTTTTCACCTCCTCACTGCCGGCCCCTGAAATCTGGGCCGAGCCCATCCCCTACTTTCTGGACAAACAAATGGGTAACTACGTTGCTCCCCTCTCTGAGAGGGGGGCTGGTCACAGGGGTCTTGATGTGCTCGTGGGAGACGAGGGTATTCGGGCTCCGCAAGCCGGGTTCGTGAGCTTCAATGACCTAGTCGTCGACAGGCGGGTAGCAACAATTCGTTCTGGTGACTATCGCATCCGCTTTGAGCCCGTCTGCAGCGATTTAGCTGTTGGGCAGGCAATTGATAAGGGAGAGCTAGTGGGCTACCTATGCGAAGGAGAGGCCGGCTACAAAGAGCATTGCGAAGGGTGCGCGCACTTATCAGTCAGAGTCGATAGGGGGTATCTGAACCCGATGCTGTTCTATGGAAGCCTCACGCCGAGCAAAATCGTCAGTTAGGCCCTTGGGTGCGCTTGCTCAAACGACTTTCTCAGCCTGTCCACCGAAACGTGTGTGTAGATCTGAGTGGTGGCCAGTGAAGCGTGACCAAGGATCTCCTGAACGGCCCTTAGGTCGGCACCGTGATCCAGGAGATGAGTTGCTGCAGAGTGTCTCAGGGTGTGAGGTCCCGCCTTACCGGTGGCGGTCGCAGACAACTGCTCGGCAACTAGTGAGTAGAGCTGCCTAACTCCCACCCTCTTACCCCGAGAGGTCAGTAGCAGTGCCTGGGGTGAAGAATCAGTGCGGTAATGGTCTCTGCCGGTCTTGACCCACGAATTTAAGGCTCGAGCCGCAGAGTTTCCAAAGGGCAGCATGCGCTGCTTATTTCCTTTTCCAGTAACCCGAACCAGCGACCTCGAGTAATCGATGTCTTCGAGGTCTACACCTGCTAGCTCGCTGACTCTCATTCCGGTGGCATAGAGAATTTCAAATGCACACAGGTCTCTAAGTCCCGAGGGGTTGTCATCAGTGGCCAAGAACTGGAGCCGACTGAAAACCTGATCCAGGCTCTTCTCAGTTGCAACCTTTGGAAGTCCCCTATCGAGCTTTGGTGCCCTGAGTCTCAGGCCAGGATCGGATTCGAGCTTCCCTCTTTCAAAGAGGTACTGCGTGAAGGCTTTTGCGGTCGAGGTCTTTCTGGCAAGCGTGGTTTTTGTGGCACCGGCTTCGCTCATTTGCCACATCCAATCGCGAAGTGCGTCAAGGTCCAGATCGCGCTTTTTATCGTGAAGGAAGCCCAGTAGGTCTCGCAGGTCCGAGAGGTAGGCCTTTTGAGTGTTACTGCTAGTTCCACGGGACGCTAGATGGCCTGCAAAGCCAGTCAGTTCGCCGTCTAGGTCCATGATTCAAGACTATGTGAGAGTTCTTACTCTTCGGCCATTAGAAAGGCACTAGGCGGGCTTTAGTTCCTCTAGAACACTTGCCAGGCTAAGCCCAGATTCCGCCGCAATCTCATCTGGAAATCTCGCCCCCGCTCGCATCGCGTCCTGAATCCGTTTTTGGTTCATGCTCAGCTCGACGGGAAAGCTGGTAAGTGGATAGGGGCGAGCGAGACCTTCAGCAATCATGGCGTTTGCTCCCCTGGCAGGTGCAAAGGCCCAAGGACCAGGCACTGCAAAGACTTCCCTGCCGATGACACGTGCATGATTTGCGGTATTGCGGGTTCCGGAGCGATAGCCGGCCTCAACGATGTAGGTGGCGCTGCTGGCAGCGGCAATCAGACGGTTGCGCTGCAGAAAGCGAAATCGTGAGGGGGTTGTTCCCGGGGAGGCTTCGCTGATTAGTGCCCCTCCTTGCTGAACCATTTCGTGAAAGAGCTCCCAGTTTGCCTGGGGGTAGGCCTTGTCGACACCACCTGCCATGAAGGCTGCGGTCCTAAAACCTCTGTCGATGGCAGATTTGTGAACTTGGGCATCTATGCCAACAGCCCCTCCTGAGATCACCGGACTTGCTAGCTCAGCTACGAGCCTCTTGGCATTTGCAAGTCCGGTGGCTGACGGGTTTCTCGTTCCAACAATCGAAACAGTTTCCTTGGCCAGGATGCCGGCATCGCCTGCGATCCAAAGCAGGTAGGGCCTGTGGGGGCCAAGGTCACGAAGTTTTTCAAATAGCTCGGAGTCGGAATCTTCAAAGTAGATTCTCGCGTTCCAACGGATGCCGCGCTCGATGCGCTCAATGAGGTTGATCTTGGAAAGCCGAAGTTTGATTCGCTCCAAAAGCTCAGGGATGTGGGCTCGGTACTCCTCCCCCACACACTCTGGCCAGAGCCTGCTGGCCCTTTGGGTCCTAAAGTCCTCAATTGCCTTTGGCCCGCGGCTATCGAATATCTCTCTAGCAAGTCCATCTCCCGGTTCGTGGAGCATGGACCAGAGAACTGTGAGTTCCTGGTCTTTTGTGAGCTGCATGGTTTCCTCCTGAGAGGCATGGTGCAGCAAATATGAGGGCTTTAGGGCTTTGTCGGTTGAGGCTGTGGAGAACTAGGGCTGATCGCCGACTGCCAATTCTTCGGGGATTTCAAGCTCCTGGCTCCCGATCTCTTCGACGTTGACGTCCTTGAAGGTCATCACCTTGACCTGCTTTACGAAGCGGTCTGTTCGGTAAATGTCCCAGACCCAAACGTCCTGCATGTTTAGCTCAAAATAGAAGTCGGTGGCAGTGTCAATGCGCTTGAGTTCGACATCGTTGCACAGGTAGAAGCGGCGCTCTGTCTCAACCACGTAGCGAAACATTTTGACTACATCGCGATACTCGCGATAGAGGCTTAGCTCTGCATCGCGGTCGTAATCTTCGAAGTCGTTCTCGTCCATTTCTCTTTCAGTCTAAGCCCAGTTCCTCGCAAGAAATTTCTTCTCTACTCACAAGTGAAATACTTGGGTTTTTGCAGGGGCCAATGGTGCTTTAGGCTATTGAAAACAAAGAGAGGGATTGCGTTTTGACTTCTGCTGAAACCCAAAAGGTAGTAATCAGAGTTGGCGAAAAAGAAGCAGAGCTTCCAGTTGTAAAAGCAACTGATGGTGCCAGCGGTATTGATATCAAGGGCCTCATGGCCGAAACCGGCATGAGCACCTACGACCAGGGCTTTGTCAACACTTCCTCGACAACCTCCGCAATCACCTACATCGACGGCGAAGCAGGCATTCTGCGCTACCGCGGCTACCCAATCGAGCAGCTGGCAGAGAAAAAGACTTTCCTGGATGTGTCCCACCTACTGGTCTACGGGGAGCTACCAAACGAGAAGGAGTTTGCGAAGTTCGATGACGCAATTCGCAAGCACACCCTGCTTCACGAGAACCTAAAGGACTTTTTCAGAGCATTTCCTCCAAGCGCTCACCCGATGGCGATTATTTCCGCTGCAGTGTCGGCGCTAAGCACTTTCTATCCAGACTCTCTCGATCCAAAGGATCCAGAGCAGGTCGAGATCTCAACCATCAGGCTGCTTGCGAAGATGCCGGTAATTGCCGCCTACGCTCACAAGACCTCAGTCGGTCAGGCGCTGATGTATCCGGACAACTCCCTGTCGATGGTTGAAAACTTCCTCATGATGACCTTTGGAACAAGGGCGGAGCAGTACACCCAGAACCCGATTGTCACAAAGGCGCTGGACACCTTGCTTTTGCTCCACGCAGACCACGAGCAGAACTGCAGCACCTCAACTGTCAGGTTGGTTGGCTCCTCAAACGCAAACCTTTTTGCTTCTGTTTCTGCTGGTGTGAATGCGCTCTTTGGACCGCTCCATGGTGGCGCAAACGAGGCAGTTCTTGAGATGCTCGAGTTCATTCAAGACTCAGGCGAGTCGGTCGAAAAGTATGTCGAGAGAGTCAAGAACAAAGAAGATGGCATAAGGCTCATGGGCTTTGGCCACCGCGTCTACAAGTCATTTGACCCTAGGGCCAAGATTGTCAAGGCAACGGCGGACCAAGTTCTTGACGAGCTGGGAATTGACGATCCACTGCTAGACATCGCAAAGCAGCTTGAGGCTGCAGCACTGAAGGATGACTACTTCGCAGAGCGCAAGCTCTACCCGAACGTCGACTTCTACACCGGAGTCATCTACAAGGCAATGGGCTTCACCCCAAAGATGTTCACCCCGATGTTTGCGATCGGAAGACTCCCGGGATGGATTGCTCACTGGCGGGAAATGATGGCCGATGACAGCACCCGAATTGGTCGCCCCCAGCAGGTTTACATTGGAGCTACTGAGCGGTCAGTCTAAGAATCAAGACCTTGGTGTCGCCATAGACCTTTTCGCTCGAAAGCTCAATTCCCTCAACTAGTGCTGGGTTCTCTGCCTTGCTCGAAAGTTCCAACACGAATAGTCCATTTGGTCGCAAGACGGCGCCAACTCGCTCCAAGAGCTTCCCCGCCAAATCGAGGTCATAGGGAGGGTCTGCGAAGACGAGGTCAAATTCTTTGATGGTTGAAGCTAGGTAGGCAACTGCGTCCGAGAGCTTTATCTCCATAGGAGGTTGCGCTCCGGCGGCGGAGAGTGCTGTTCCCACACTTGCCGAGTTTTTTAGGCAAACATTGAGCGCTGCTCTTGCTGACTCGATAGCAACAAGGCTCTTTGCTCCCCGAGATAGCGCCTCAAGACCCAGTGCTCCAGTCCCCGCAAACAAATCCAGCACGTCAGCATTTTCAATAGCTCCTACAGCCTCCAAAGACGCAAAGACGCTTTCCTTGACGCGATCAGAGGTGGGTCTGGTGCCGGCAGGAGCCGACGCAAGCCTGATTGAGCCCGCTAAGCCACTGATAATCCTGCTCACAAGGTGAGCCTAGCCAAATACTTAGGGCCAAGGCTCCAAGATGGTGTTGTGCTTGATAAGGGAAGAAAACTCAGTGAGCTCCTTGGAGAGCGCACCGCCAAGTCGTTTGCGCGTCACCTGGGTTTGAGCTTCGAGGGCGAGCTTCTTGAGCACTACCCCAGACGCTACGCCAAGCGGGGTCAACTCACTGACATCTCTGCACTTCCAGTTGGCGAGGTTGCGACAGTCGTAGGTGAGGTCGTAAAAGTCTCATCTCGCTTCACAAAGGGTCGAGCTGGCAGCATTCTCGAGGTCGTTATAACCGACGGGAGCTCGTTGATGACCCTGGCCTTTTTCAATCAGGCCTGGCGCAAGGACCAGCTCAAGGAGGGCATGCGGGGCTTCTTCTCGGGCAAGGTGGGGATGTTCTCTGGAAAGTTGCAACTCACTCACCCCGATTACGAACTCTTCGAAGAGACCGATGAAGAGCAGGCAAAGGCATGGGCCGAGCTGCCGATCCCGATCTACCCAGCGAGCGGAACTATCCCGAGCTGGAAGATTCAAAAGGCGGTGGCACTGGCTCTGCAATCTTCCACCGTCGAGGAGCTATTGGACCCGGCTCTTCTTGCCAAGGACAAACTGATCTCGCTAGCCGAAGCAATAACCAAGATTCACCTGCCTCAGCGCGATAGCGATTTTCTCGCAGCAAGAAAGAGCCTGAAGTATCACGAGGCGCTTTTGCTGCAGTTGGCTCTTTTGCAATCCAGGGCCGCAAAAGAGACAGATGCCGCCTTGGTGCTTGGTGAATCACAGCTTGCGCTTCAGTTTGATAAGCAACTCGACTTTGACTACACCGAGGGTCAGCAGCAGGTTATTTCTGAAATTGCAGCTAATCTCTCCTCTGGTCACCCTATGCACAGGCTGCTGCAGGGCGAGGTCGGATCAGGAAAGACGGTAGTTGCGCTCAGGACGGTGCTTCATGCAGCTTCAAAGGGTCACCAGTCCGCACTTTTAGCCCCGACAGAGGTTCTTGCCGAGCAGCACTACAACTCCACTATCAAGACTCTTGGCCCAGATCTCACCAGGCAACTGGGAGTGAGGCTACTAAAGGGCTCGCTCGCAGCTCCAGAGCGCAAGCGCGCGATGCTGGATATTGCAAGTGGAAAGTGCCTTTTGGCCATTGGGACACATGCCCTAATTGCCGAGAAGGTTAGCTTTGCTGACCTCGGCCTTGTCATAATCGATGAGCAGCACAGGTTCGGGGTTGGGCAGAGGGAACTATTGAGGGCAAAGGCCAAGCAGCCGCCACACGTTTTGACCATGACCGCAACTCCAATCCCGAGGACCGTGGCCATCACCACATTTGGAGATCTAGACATCTCAACCCTCACGGAGCTGCCTGCAGGTAGGCAGGAGATTAAAACCTTTGTGGTTCCGGTCGGCCGGCCGGCCCTAGTTTCGAGGGTTTGGGCGCGAGTTTCCGAAGAACTTGCAGCTGGCAGGCAGGCATTTGTTGTCTGTCCACGAATTGTCGGGAGTGAATATGACGGCAGCATCGAGGGAGAATCCGAGACTCCACCGGCTGCGGCGGAAGAGGTCTTTGAGAGCTTGCAGAGAAACCCAAGCCTTGCGGGTCGGAGAATCGGCCTCTTGCATGGGCAGCTACCAAGCGAGGAAAAGTCCTCGGTCATGGAGGCATTCTCCGCAGGTGAGCTGGATGTTTTGGTCTCTACGACAGTCATTGAGGTTGGCGTAAACGTTCCAAATGCCACCGCCATGGTGATACTCGATGCAGATCGGTTCGGAATTTCGCAGCTGCACCAACTTAGAGGCAGGGTCGGCCGAGGCGCACACAAAGGCATCTGCCTGCTGGTTTCCTCCGCCGAGGCTGGGACCCTTGCAAGCCAGCGGCTCGAGGCCCTGGCTGGAACATTAGATGGCTTCAAGCTGAGCGAGCTGGACCTAGAACTTCGCGGCGAGGGAGATGTCCTTGGCGACAACCAATCAGGTCGCAGAAGCCAGCTGAAGCTCCTAAAGGTGACCAAGGACGCAGAGCTCATAAAACAGGCTCGAGACATAGCTCAGTCGCTCATCGCAAAGGGTCTCGACGAGCGCCTCGTAACCAAGCTAGCCCAGCTGCAGGCAGAGGCTCTTGAGCGCAGCTAGAAAAGGCCTAGGTTCTTACTGAGGATTTTTTCTAGCCAACTGGTTCTGTGATGGATCGTCGGGCCAAGCCGTTGGATGGCTTCGATGTGTGAATTAGAGCTGTAGCCCTTATTGGAGTCCCAGCCATATTCAGGAAAGTCCTTAGAGAGCTCGGCCATCAGAGCATCTCGGTGCACCTTCGCTACGACAGATGCGGCGGCAACGCTGCCGCAATCCCTGTCAGCCTTGGTTTGAACAACAACCTTCATGCCTATCTCGCCTAGCCAGTTGTGAGACCCATCAAGCAACACAACGGCGTTTTGGGTTTTCAGGTTCTCGATGGCTTGGAGAGCAGCGGTTCTTAGCGCGAAGGAGACGCCCTTTTCTTCGATCGTGCTGACGGGACAGAGCCCAACTCCAGATTCGCCCCAAGCCATAACTGCTTCGGCAACCTCTGCGCGCTTTTTCTCTGCAATCAATTTGGAGTCGCGAATGGATGCTGGCAGCGAGTCAAGCATGTCTCGGGTGAGTAAGAATGCCCCCACTCCAACCGGACCAGCAAGTGATCCTCTTCCTACCTCGTCTATGCCAATGACAGCATCAAAGCTTTCTAGCAGCTCTTTCTCGAGGTTAAGGCTTGGGAACGTCACCGAAGGTCTCTGGATAGTTGGTCAAAAACTCCCAGTTCTCCACTGGCCAGCTCACCACAAACGCCCTGCCAACCACTACCTCAACTGGTACGAAGCCTTTTGTGGGGAGATCCTGGTGATACCTAGAGTCTGTGGAGTTTGGACGGTTGTCCCCCATCACCCAGTAGTGATCCTCGGGAACCTTGACATCAAAGTCGACATCTGAGGGAGCGGCGTCTCCGCGGACGTAGGGTTCATCGATTGCAACACCATTGATGGTCAGCCTTCCATCCGCATCACAGCAGACAACCCTGTCACCCGGAAGCCCGATTACCCGCTTGACAAGGTGCTCAGCGGAGTCAGGGGCTGTTATGCCAAAGGTGCCAAGAACAAAGTCCGTGATCTCAGTCAGGGTGTCCTTTTCTTGGGTCGGGATAGCGCCAAGCCAGCCGCCCGGATCCCTGAACACCGCAACGTCACCGCGCTCTAGTGGCATTACCTCTGGGGCTAAGACATTGACAATGATTCGGTCATTGATCTCGAGGGTGTCAAGCATCGAACCTGATGGGATGAAAAAGCTGCGAATGAGAAAGGCTTTGATGACAACCGAGAGCACAAGCGCTGTTCCCACAATGACCGTGAAGTCAATCAGGAAGCTGAGAAAGGCGTTTTTCCGGGCACGCCTAAACGACCTACGCCAGCGGGCTGAGAGGGAATTACTGCGGGGTCTACGACTCCCGGAAAACGACATGACGCCTAGTTTAGTTAGGCGTTCTCTCGCTTCTCGCGAATCTTGGCAGCCTTGCCGCGAAGGTTACGAAGGTAGTAAAGCTTTGCCCTGCGTACGTCTCCCTTGGAAACAAGTTCAATCTTCTCTAGAACTGGGCTGTGCACCGGGAAGGTACGCTCAACGCCGACCTGGAAAGAAACCTTGCGAACGGTGAAAGTCTCGCGAACTCCGTGGCCGCTGCGGGAGATTACAACTCCCTGGAAGACCTGGACACGGCTGCGGTTACCTTCAACGATGTTTACGTGGACCTTGACGTTATCTCCGGCGCGGAAGTCTGGGATGTCGCTCCTGAGGCTCTTGGCATCAACTGAGTCGAGAATGTGCATTTTCTGCTCTTTCCTTTAGCGCGCAGGTCTAAATGGCTAAATAGTCTCTAATTTTGTGCTCTTTGCTCCCCTGCGGCAGAACCTCTGTGCACAGCGTCAAATTCTGCCACAGTAAAGGCCTAACGGCAACTACTTATCGAGTAAATCTGGCCGGTTCTGTTTGGTGCGCTCAAGCGACTGAGCCTTTCGCCACGTCTCGATTTCTGCGTGGTGTCCGGAAAGCAGCATCTCTGGAACCTCCAGGCCACGCCAACTTTGTGGCTTGGTGTAGCTGGGGGCCTCCAAAAGACCCTCGTTGTGAGATTCTTCGGTAAGCGACTCGTTGTTTCCAATCACCCCAGGAATCAGTCTGGCAATGGCCTCGATCATGGCAACAGCGGCAACCTCGCCACCGTTTAGCACGTAGTCACCAATAGAAATCTCATGAACTTCGGCAATTGTGCCCGCGTAGTCAACCACTCGCTGGTCGATGCCCTCGTATCTGCCGCACGCAAAAACCAGGTGCTCTCTTTGGGATAGCTCGCCGGCTAGCTCCTGATTGAAGGGTTTTCCGGCAGGAGAGGTGAAGATGACAACTGGACGGTCTTTGCCAATTATCTGGTCAAAAGCCTCTCCCCATGGCTCTGGCTTCATGAGCATGCCCGCTCCCCCGCCATAGGGGGTGTCGTCCACGGTCTTGTGTCTATCGTGAGTGAAGTCCCTCAGGTTGTGAGCCTCAAACGAGATCAGTCCAGACTCCTGGGCCTTGCCCAAAAGCGAGATCTCCAAAACATCAAAGAACTCGGGGAAAATGCTGATTGCGTCAACCTTCATTTGGCTCAGCTAACTCTTCAAAGAGGCCTCCAGGAGGAGTAATGATTACCTTGCCAGCCTGGACATCAACCTCTGGCACAAAAGCCTTCACAAATGGCAGCAGCACCTCGCCAGAGTCCGTCTTGATGGCGAGTAGATCCTGGGCTGGCAGATGATCGACTCGCACGATTTCGCCAATTTCTGCAGCGTCTCTGTGAACCTTTAGGCCAACCAGCTGGTGGTCATACCAGGCCTCAGGCTCAGGTGGACTGGCATCAAGATCTGCCTCGACAAGCAAAATTGCGCGGATGAGGCTCTCGGCCTGGTTGCGGTCGTTGATGCCATCCAAGAACAGCACAGGCATGGTGTTATACCAACGAAGTTCGGTTACCTTGACTGTTTTCCCATGCCAGGGCGAGTCCTCGGGGACCTGCAGCTCTAGAACGGTTCCTGGGGTGAAGCGTTCGTTTGGGGAGTCGGTGTAAAGCTCTAGCTTGATTGCGCCTTTGAGGCCGTGCGCTTTGAGCAGGCGGCCTACCCGAAGCTTGGTGGTGCTAGTAATCGGTATCCACCACGTCTACACGAATGCGCTTGCCGCCGGCAAGGGCGTTGATGATTGTCCTTAGCGCGGTGGCAGTTCTGCCACCTTTGCCGATGACCCTGCCGAGGTCATCTGGGTGCACACGAACCTCCAGCAACTCGCTTTTCGCGATAGTACGAAGCTCAACGGTCGCATCCTCAGGATTGTCGACAATTGCTCGCACAAGGTGCTGGAGGGTCGCCTGCAACATAATTACTCGCTCTTCGACTCTTCGCCGGCCGCTTCAGCTGCCTCTGCGGCAGGTGCTTCTTCAGCTGGAACTTCCTCGCTTGCAGGAGCCTCGGCCGGAGCTTCCTCGGCAGTCTCGGCCGCAGGTGCCTCCTCTGCTTGAGCATCTGCTGCTGGCTCTGCTGGAGTCTCTTCCACAGGCGCTTCTGCGGGTGCTTCTACGGCCGGGGCTTCGGTAGCCTCTGCTGCTGGCTCTGCTGGGGCCTCCGCTGGAGTTTCCTCAGCTACCGCAGCCTCTTCGGCCACTGGAGCTTCAGCTGGAGCTTCTGCGACTGGAGTCTCTTCCTTTACAGGCTCTGGCTTCTTCTCTTCCTTGGGAAGGATTACGGACTTCTTCTTGGTGTCCGCTGCGAAAGTCTCTTTTGTTGCCTGGGGCTTGACAGTGTTCTTCTTCTCACCCTTTTCGTTGGCAACATCACCGGTCAGCTTGAGAATTACTGCAGCTGGCTCGGTTGGCTGAGCGCCAACGGATAGCCAGTACTGAGCGCGCTCAGAGTTGACCTCAATGATTGAAGGGTCGGTGGTTGGTACATAGCGACCAATCTCCTCGATGACTCTTCCGTCACGGTGTGTTTTTGAATCTGCTACCACGATGCGGTAGTGGGGGTTGCGCTTCTTACCAATGCGCTTTAGGCGGATCTTTACAGCCACAATTCTCCTGTGAGTTTAGGGGCGAGGCTCCACCGTGAGCGTGGGGGCACACTCGGAAGCTTCTCAGGGTTTCTCGTACGTCTTGATAGAGGGTCGAGACGCTCGAACAAGGGAAGAGTCTGCCAGAAAATTCGCCATTTGGCTAGTTTCAAAGCCCGAAAGAACTGCCTTTTGAGTTGTCAGTGCCAAAGGTGAGTCCGGCATTCTCGGCAGCACGCTTGGCTGGGTTGCCGCTCTTAGACCCCTTTTTCTTCTTGTCCTTCTTCTTGCCGCCGATGTAGCCGCCGCCCTTTGCGCCACCCATCATGACTGGGTTCGTGCCGGGAAGGGTGGGCGCTCCACCTTTGGCCATGGTCTTCATCATCTTTGCAGCCTGCTCAAAGCGCTGCATTAGCTGGTTCACATCGGTAACGGTGGTGCCCGATCCCTTTGCAATCCTCATGCGCCTGGAGCCATTTAGAAGCCTGGGTTGCTCGCGTTCCTTAGGGGTCATAGACCGAATGATTGCTTCGGTGCGGTCAATCATTTTTTCGTCAAAATCTTCAATGTTCTGCTTCATCTGACCTGCTCCTGGAAGCATGGCCATAATGCCTTTCATGCTGCCAAGTTTTCTCAGCTGCTGCATCTGATCCAGAAAGTCTTGCAGTGTGAACTGGTCCTGAGCAATCTTTTGAGCAAGCTTCTCGCTCTCCTCTTCATCAAAGGCACGCTGAGCCTGCTCGATGAGAGTGAGAATGTCTCCCATGTCCAGAATGCGGCTAGCCATGCGGTCGGGGTAGAAGGGCTCGAAGGCATCCAGCCCCTCGCCAGTTGAGCTAAATAGGATTGGCGCGCCCGTGATGGTTGCAACCGACAGTGCCGCACCACCGCGTGCATCACCATCGAGCTTGGTCAGAACCACTCCTGTTACCCCAACGCCATCCTTGAAGGCGTTAGCAACATTGACAGCATCCTGACCGAGCATTGAGTCGATTACAAAGAGCATTTCATCGGGAGAGGTAGCGTCGCGAATATCTCTCGCCTGCTTCATCATCTCCTCATCGATACCGGTCCTACCGGCGGTGTCGATGATCACTACCGAGTGCTGCTCTTTTTTAGCCTTTTCGACGCCCTTTTTGGCCACAGCCACGGGGTCACCTGAGCCGTTACCTGCCTCGGGAGCAAAAACCGGAACCCCGACCTTCTCCCCTAGCACCTGGAGCTGATTCACAGCATTTGGTCGTTGAAGGTCGCATGCAACTAACAAAGGTGTTTGGTTTTGCTCTTTTAGCCACCTAGCGAGCTTTCCAGCGAGCGTTGTCTTACCCGAACCCTGAAGACCTGCGAGCATAAAAACCGTCGGTGGGTTTTTGGAGAATGTTAGCTTCCTCGCCTCTCCCCCGAGAATGCCAATTAGTTCTTCTTGGACAATCTGAACCACCTGCTGGGAAGGGTTTAGTGCCTTGGAGACCTCGTCTCCCATTGCGCGCTCGCGAATTCTGGCGATGAAGTCCTTGACCACCTCGAGCGCGACATCGGCCTCAAGAAGGGCACGACGGATGTCCCTGAGGGTTTCGTCGATATCGGCAGCAGAGAGCTTTCCTTTGCCCTTGAGGCTCTTGAACGTCCCGCTTAGGCGATCCGAAAGATTGTCGAACAATCCATTTCTCCTTCGCTTACCGCCAAAAGCCTAATCTAGGGCCTTACCAATAGTCTTGACTGGTGAGCAAACTGGGCAGACTGGGGCTGGTTCTTAGAGGTATTTTCACAGGAGCCGTGTTTGCAGTTCTCGGCACCATTTTCCACCAGAGCATCCTCTCGGGCCTGCCTCTTGGTCTGGGGATGGCGCTGTTTTCGCTGCTTGTCTATGCAGTTTCTCTCAGGCCTCACAAATCAGAGTCTTGGGCCTTTGCTCTCACCGTTTCAGCACTGGTCTTTTTCTTTGCCCAAGACTTTGGTCAAGACAAGCTCATCCCAGCCACCACAATTGGCTATGTGTGGTCTTACGGGTCGATAGCGATCGTGCTACTCGTGGCTATGTTTCCAAGGTTGCGTTCTTGAGTTTTAGCGCCGCTGGCACTTGGGGCAAAAATACGATGACCTGTTTGCCCAAGCCTCTCGTTTGATGGCGCTGCCGCACCTCTGACAAGGCAGCCCTGCGCGGCTGTAGGAATTGAGGTCTTGGGAAAAGTAACCAGATTCACCATTTACGTTCTTGTACTGCTCGTCAAAGCTTGTTCCGCCTCGCTCAACCGCCTCTCGAAGGATTTCTTGAGAGAAGCCCACAAGCTCATTGAGCTTTCTGGTGGAAATCGCGCTGGCGGGCCTGTCGAAGTGAAGCCTGGATCGCCAAAGGCTCTCGTCAGCGTAGATATTTCCTATGCCGCTAAGAAGGTTCTGGTCGAGCAGCACCCTCTTGATCCCAGAGTTTCGCTTGCGCATTTTGGAAACCACTAGCCCAGCATCAAAGTTTGGGTCCAATAGGTCTCTTGCGATATGAGAGACGGAGGTTGGTATCAACGAGCTTCCCTCTCCCTCTGGAAAGTAGCCTGAAGGAGAGTTACCACCGGTGTCTACGAGTTCGTCAATTTGCATGCCGCCAAACAGCCTTTGGTCTACAAAGCGCATCTCTATTTCTTCACCGGTTGGTTTTTCTAACCGCAGGGTGATTCTCGTGAGCTTGTCCTCACCAAAGTCCTTGGACCTAACCAAGACCTGTCCGCTCATGCCGAGATGGCAAACAACTGCGCGGGTTGCGGTTAGAGGCAGCCAAAGGAACTTGCCGCGCCTTATTACTCCTTGGAGGCGCTCGCCTGTCAGCTCCTTGACGAACCCGTCGGGGCCAGAGAAGTTGCGCTTCAGGCTGCGGCTGTCATGGACCTGGATTTCTTTGACCTGAGCGCCGATTACGTGAGTTGCGAGACCGGAACGAACAGTCTCGACTTCGGGTAGTTCCGGCACTAGAGCTCCGAGAGGGTTCGCAGTGCGCTAAGCGCCGCGTCGGTCTCAGCTTTGCGCTTGGTGCGTCCAGAGCCAGACCCCAGGCTCAGCTTGCCCGAAAAACAGGTCGCGAAATAGATGCGCTCGTGCTCCGGTCCAGATTCTGACATTTCGTAGGTGGGCTCTTCGCGATTTAGCTTCTTGAGCTTCACAGCCAGTGATGTCTTGGGGTCGGCAAGCTCTCTACGGGCATCGGAGTCGTCAAGTAGCGGGAGGATGTGAGCGGAAATTATCTTGCCTGCGTTTTCAAGTCCTGAGTGGATGTAGGCAGCGCCAATTAGGGCCTCAAACGCATCGGCGAGAATGTTTTCTTTGCGCCTGCCCTCTGTTTGCTCCTCACCTTTACCTAGAAATAGGTACTTGCCAAGATCAATGCGGTTGGCGGCGACTGCAAGAGCCTGAGCGGAGACGACGCCGTTTTTGAGCTTTGTTAGTTCACCCTCCGAGAGCTCTTGGTGAGCGGTGAAGATGTGGGAGGCGACCAGATAACCGAGCACTGAATCGCCGAGGAACTCTAGTCGCTCGTTGTCAGAGCCACCGTTTTCGTAGGCGAAGGAAGAGTGTGTGAGGGCGAGCTTGAGAAGCTCGGGTGAAATCTCAGCCCCGAGCCGCCCCAGCAGCTCGTTAGACATTAGTTAGCTGTCGGCTACTTTGCGGCCCTTGTATTCCATGTAGAGCTCGGTGCCGACTGAGTCGGTAACTACCTTGGCCCTGTGAGGAAGGCTGTAGACGGTCTGTCCATTCTCGACGGTCTTGACCAGGGTCACTGGCTCGGCCTTCCACTGCGAACGGCGTGCGTGAGTGTTAGCACGTGACTTGCGCCTCTTTGGTACTGGCATCTGTAGCTCCTCAATAGGCCCGCTCTATGTGGAAAGCGGGAAAAGTCTTTGTGGTTTGAAGGTGCTAAACCTTCTTCCAAACCCACGAAAGTTTACTTGAAAAGTTTCTGCTTTCCAAGCAAAACCTTCAGTTTACTGGTCTTGCTGGTTTGGAGGTAGTGCTGCAACAAGGGGGTGGTCACCTGGAATGGGGCCTGTCTTGGCCGCACCTCCCGGAGAGCCAATTTCGTTGAAAAAATCAACGTTTACCGAGTAATAGTCGCTCCACTCACCCGGTAGGTCGTCTTCGTAGTAGATGGCCTCTACTGGGCAAACCGGCTCACAGGCTCCACAGTCAACGCACTCGTCTGGGTGGATGTAGAGCATGCGATCGCCCTCGTAGATGCAGTCTACAGGGCATTCGTCAATGCAGGCTTTGTCCTTGAGGTCCACACACGGTAGCGCGATTACGTAGGTCAACTGGTTACTCCTTGAAAACTCTGTAAGTCTAAATCAGCTCAAACTCGAATTACTTCCAATGCCGGCTAGTTATCTGGTTT
The DNA here is from genome assembly GCA_028095925.1 of Aquiluna sp. Classification (GTDB taxonomy): domain Bacteria; phylum Actinomycetota; class Actinomycetes; order Actinomycetales; family Microbacteriaceae; genus Aquiluna. Next base: position 3,096 of record JAOHCW010000013.1, on the reverse strand, counting down.
TCTTGCCACAAGCCCGTTTGCAAACTCCTCGGCTGAGAAAAATGCAAAGTCGTTGACCCCTTCACCAACTCCAACCAGCTTCACCGGCAAGTTCAGCTGCTGCTGGATTGTGTAAAGAATGCCGCCCTTGGCTGTGCCATCGAGTTTGGTCATTACGATTCCAGTCACTTCCGCAACTTCGGTAAAGGCCTTGGCCTGGTTTATGGCGTTTTGTCCGGTGGTGGCGTCGATAACTAGCAGAACTTCGTTAATCTGCGCCTGCTTTTCAACAGCCCTGCGAATCTTGCCGAGCTCGTCCATCAGGTCTTTCTTGTTCTGAAGCCTGCCGGCAGTGTCCACAATTGCAATGTCAGCATCGTTCTTGATCGCAAGCTCAACGGTTTGGTAGGCAACAGAGGCCGGGTCCTGCCCATCGCGCTCCGGTCTGACAATTCCAGCCCCTGAGCGTTCGGCCCAGGTTGCCAATTGATCTACGGCTGCAGCCCTAAAAGTGTCGGCGGCCCCAAGAACCACCTCCCACTCACCATCCCTTAGCCATTTGGCGAGCTTTCCAATGGTGGTGGTTTTTCCGGCGCCATTGACTCCAACCACCAAGAAGACATAGGGCAGCTTTCCGTCCGAGAGGTTGAGTTGGAGATCATCTCGATGAAGCTTGTCAACTAACAGCTCTTTTAGGAGCAACCTAAGTTCTGCGTCGGAGGTGGCACCAGCCTTACTCGCCGCCTTGCGAAGGCTCTCAGTTATCTCGACCGAGGCTTCGACTCCAAAGTCTGCAAGTAGCAGGATGTCTTCGAGATCTTCGATGTCGACATTTGAAGAAAAGAGCGACCTGATGCCATCACTGAGTGACCTCTTTGGAAGCTCTACCTCTACAACCTCTGCCTTAGGTTCTGCCTCTTTTGGTGGCTCAGGCTCCCCCGCAGGCTCGACAACAGCCTCAATTGGAGTTTTGAACACCGGCTCTGGCTCGATATCTTTTTCTGGCTCTGGGTCTGTGGCCGTGACGCTGGCCGGGACCTCGGTGGCAGGCTCTGGAGGCGAAACTGGCGCCTCAACCACAGGCGCGGGAACTACCTCCGTTGCTACTGCATCTGGCTGCGGTTGGGCCTCTTCCTTTTTCCCTCTTAAGCGCTTTAGAAACTTAAACACTTAGCTGGCCTTGTCGAGTTTCTGTCCGACCACCCTCGTGATGCCGTCTTTACCCATACTCACACCATAGAGAGCATCGGCGATTTCCATCGTGCGCTTTTGGTGGGTCACGATAATCAGCTGAGAGGTTTCTCTAAGGGTCTCAAGGACCTCTAAGAGCCTTCCCAGGTTTGCATCATCCAGAGCGGCCTCAACCTCGTCCAGAACATAGAAGGGGCTTGGCCTGGCTTTGAAAATGGCAATTAGCAGGGCAATGGCCGCCAATGACCTCTCGCCACCAGACAGCAGGCTCATGCGCTCGATGCGTTTGCCAGCAGGCCTGACCGAAACCTCAACACCTGCCTCTTGACCCTCTTCGGGTTCGGTGAGGGAGATCGAGCCGGTGCCACCAGGGAACAGGACAGGGAAGATCTCCTCAAAAGCCTTTTTGGTGTCCTCAAAGGCTGCAACGAATGTGGTGTTCATTTTCTCGTCAAGGTCTTTGATGATGCCCTTGAGGTCTGCTCTTGCACTGTTGAGGTCGGCTAGTTGCTCTGTTAGATACTTGTGGCGCTCCTCCAGAGCGGAAAATTCCTCGAGGGCGAGTGGGTTGAAAGCTCCTAATTGCGAAAGTCTTGCCTCAGCGGTCCTAATGGCTTTTCTCAGCTCCTCTTCAGACCTTGCCTCGCTGTCTCCAGCACCTTTTGTGTCTTCAAGCAGTTCCTCGGGGGTCAATGAAAGCTCGTCAAAAATCTTTTCGTTGATGCTCTGCTGTTGGAGCTTTAGCTCATAAGTCTTCATCTCAGCCTCTTGGACGCTTCGACTCAGCTCTAGTGAGCGAGTCTCCATGGCAGTAATTTGAGCCCTGAGTTCGGTCACCCGCGTTGCCTTCTGCTGGCGCGCTGCCTCAAGATCCCTTAGCTCGCTCCTAGCTCTCGAGATGAGGCTTTCAATGAGCGGCATAAGTAGCTCGCAGGTTGCCAATACTTTTCTAGCTTTCTCTGTCTCAGCTCCCTGCTGCTGCTGTTTTTGCTCCCATTCGGCCTTTTCCCGCTCGGCCTGTTGGAGCCTTTCCTCAAGAGCAGCCTCATCGCGCTCTGCGGCTGCAAGACGCTCACGCATTGCTCCCAGTTCGATCTGCGCATGAGTCTCTGAGGCTCTAGCGGCCTCTACCTTTTCGGCTAGTTCGGCTCTTGCTCCTCGGTCTATCGGAATAGCTGGCTCTTCTTTGTCCTCGAGTTCTTGAGCGATGGCGGAAAGCTCCTCGCTATCAATTCTTAGTTTTTGCGTGAGCTGAGCGATAGATACTTCCAGTCGGGCCTTTTCAGCTTGAGCAGCCTCTATTTGAGCGATGAGCCTGCCGTAAGCCTCCGCCTTGGCAGCCGATTCGGCGTCCTGCTTTTGAAGTTCATTTAGGTTTGAAACCACTTCTTCGCTGAGAGCGTGTTGAGAGTTCTTCAGAGAATCCAAAGAGGCGCTGGCTTTCTCAATCCGCTTCCCAATTGTTACCAGTTCCTCAGAGATGCGTGCTCTCTCTGAGATCAGCTCAACCTTTGAAGGCTCGGATTCTGCCCCACCCTTGACCAAATTTTTGGACAGAAAATCGCCATCCATGGTGACAACTGGGGCCGTTTTGTCTTTTTTGAGGAATTGTTCTGCTTCAGATAGGTCTTTAGCGACGACGAAGTGCGCAAGAAGCCCTTGAAGCTCCCCTGGGAGATCAACCACTGACAGCAACGTCGTCGCTTCGGAAATGGTGACTGTGGACTTCGACGACGTCCCCGAAACAATAAACTCCGCGCGACCTAAATCGTTTTGCCTTAGGTGATTTAGTGCGGCGATGGCGGCTTGCTGGTTTACTACCAGAACAGAGTTTGCAAGAGAACCCAAGGCTGCAGCGACGGCTTTTTCGTAACCGGGTTTAACCTTGATTGCATCAGCAAGCAGTCTCTCAATTCCGGGAAGTTT
>JAOHCW010000012.1 GCA_028095925.1 Aquiluna sp. | reverse complement strand
ACACAACCCCTAGAAGCGGAGCTCCAAGTAGCCCTGTCCTCGGTGTCACGGGCAACTTGATGGTCCTCTGGAAAATGCCCAGCTGCCCAATCATTGCTAGACCGAAGAGAATCACCAACACCCCAAGCACCGCCTGGACCCAGAGGTTTCGGGTGAAAAAGACGAAGGCCGCGGAACCCGCTAGAACCCCAAGCAAAACAAAGACGATGGTAAAACCCAGCACGAATAGTGCCGTTCCGAGAACTGCCCTTGACCTGACATTTGCGGACACGTAGCCGAGATAACCGGGGACCAACGGCAACACACAAGGGCTAGCAAAGGTAACAATTCCGGCTAGAAGGGCTATTGGAATTGCCAGCAGCATCGAGCCGGATAGGGCAATCTCCGAGGGGCTCATTCGGCCACCGTCTCGATCAGCTCGCGCAGGATTGACTGATCTATGCGCCCAAGTATTCTGGCCGAGACTCTTCCCTCCCTGTCGATAACAAGAGTTGTCGGCACAGCCTGCGGGCTCACTACTCCCGAGAAAGCAAGCGAAACCGCTCCGCTCTGGGCATCCATGATGGAGGGGTAGGTGATGCCAAAGTTCCTATCGAAGGCGAGCGCCGTCTCTGCGGTGTCACGAACATTCACGCCAACAAACTGCACTCCCTGATCGGCAAATTCCTCGCTCAATGCAGCCATGTCAGGAGCCTCGGCTCGACACGGAGCACAGGCCGCATACCACCAGTTCATCACCACCACAAAGCCCTCCAGGGCCTCGGAGCTCAAAAAAGCCCCACTCTCCGTGGCTCCCTCCCAGTCATCAAAAGTTGGTCGTTGATCGACCGCAAACTCCGTGACTGTGCCATCACCTGCGATGTAGTTCTTGTTATCACCGGATCGGAACTGCTCGGCTAGTGGGTCCTGAGCGCAACCAGTGAGGATCAAAGTCGCAAGTGCAATTGAAAGTAATCTCCGCACCTAAATCAGCCCCGCCAGCTTAATGCCGGGCTCACGATAGTCAACCGGCACTAACTTCCCATCCTGCACCTCGAAAGAGGTAATCGAAGAGAGTGAGCAGCGCCTGTTTCTTGGGTTATGCGGAAGTCTCAGCCCCATGGCGCTGCGATAGGTCATCCATATCGCTAACTGGTGAGAGACGAAGACAACATCTCCCGAATCAGTGCTCTCCCAGCCAGCGAGCGCCGCCTCGGTCATGCGATTCGCAATCTGGCTAAATGGCTCTCCCCAGCTGGGGCGTGAGGGGTTGTAGAGATTTAGGGCTAGGGATGGTTTTGCGAGTAGCGCCCTTGGCCCCATTGGATAGCCGCGAAGCAAGTTCCACGGCTCAATAATGCGCTCGTCGATCACCGGCTCAAGACCAAACTGCTCTGCAACGGGAGCCGCAGACTGCCTCGTTCTCTCAAGCGGGGAAACAATTAGCCTTGAGACTTCTCGCCCCATGCCCGCCAGCTCCGTAGCGGCGGCCTCAGCCATCTTGTGGCCGCGTTCACTGAGCGGGTAGCCATCCAGACGCTCATAGAGCAGGCTTTTGGGATTAAACACCTCACCGTGTCTTACGAAGTGAAGGCGAGAGGCTGGCATAGAACAAGTTTACCTTCGCTAAACTTGGCTGAATTCCGCCAGCTAGCCCCAAAGGACCTAAGAACTATGCTCAATCGCTCAAAGATCGGCGAACTCGCAGGCCAGCAAGATGGTCCTGTAACAATCGGCGGCTGGGTTGAAACCCTCAGGGACCAAAAGCGAATCCAGTTCATCATCATTCGCGATGAGTCCGGCAGCGTTCAGGTCACCTACCCTCGCCCAAGCGAGGAGGATGCTCTTGCGGACCAGGTCTCAGCGCTCACCCACGGCAGCTTTGTGATTGTCAAGGGTCAGCTCAAGCACGATGAGCGCGTAAAGCTCGGCGGTATCGAGATCTTGCTCGAGGGCCTTGAGGTTGTCTCGGCATCACTACCAGATAGCCCAATCGCCGAAGACACCTCCATTGACAAGAGGCTCGACTGGCGTTTCATCGACTTTAGGCGCCCAGAGCTAAACCTAATGATGCAGGTTCAAACCACGATTGAGCAGGCCTGGAGAGAGCACTGGCTAGCCAATGACTTCGTAGAGATTCACTCCCCGAAGGTAATGGCTTCACCCTCGGAGTCCCATGCCGAACTGTTCAAGCTTGAATACTTTGAGGGTCACGCATATCTTGCCCAGTCACCTCAGTTCTACAAGCAGATGGCCATGAGCGCAGGCCTCAACAGGGTCTTCGAAATCGGACCCGTATTTAGGGCCGACCCCTCCTTCACTTCCCGCCATGCAACCGAGTTTGTCTCCATCGACATGGAGATGAGCTGGATTGACTCCCATGAGGATGTCATGAGCTTCCAGGAAGAACTGATGGTCAAGGCCATCACCGCCGTCAAGGAGAAGCACGGGGAGAGAATCAAGGAACTCTACGAGATCGACATCGAGATCCCGAGCACTCCTTTTCCTCGCATTCCGCTTGCCGAGGCGCACGAGATTATCGAGAAGCGCGGCTATAAAGTCCCGAGGACCGATGGCGATCTTGACCCAGAGGGCGAGCGCCAGATTTCTCAATACGCCAAAGAAGAACTCGGTCACGAGTTCGTCTTCCTAACCGACTACCCAAAGCACATCAGGCCCTTCTATCACATGCGCCACGAGGGCAATGATGCGCTAACAAAGAGCTACGACCTGATATGGAAGGGAACCGAAATCACCACCGGTGCCCAGCGCGAGCACAGGATTGAGGTTCTTGAGGCTCAGGCCAAGGACAAGGGTCTTGACCCCGAGGGCCTCGACTTCTACATGGACTTCTTCCGCTATGGCGTCCCTCCACACGGTGGTTTTGGTATGGGGCTAACGAGAGTCGTGATGCTAATGCTGGAGCTTCCTAACATTCGCGAGGCAAGCTTCCTATTCAGGGGACCAAACAGGCTTCAGCCCTAGTCGTTTTGTCCTAGCCAGGTATCAAACCCGCCAAACTCAACAAGCCAGAGAGTCAAGAACGCAAACACTATCGCCCAAAGCACCATCGCAGTAGAGACAAGCAGAGTTACCTTCGCCGGCTTCACTCCTGCCGCAACCGAGGCAGCGGCAGCAAACTGAGTGCCTATGATGAGTGGGCCAAGTAGGGCCATTCCATAGATGCCGTATTTGTCAAAGGCCTTTTGGGCCTTAGTCCACCGGTCAGACTTAGGCTGCTTGCCTTTTTCCTCTCTTCGTTTGATCACCCAGGCCCTAATCTTGGCTCCGCCATAGGCAAACACGGCAATGGTGATCAGGTTTCCGGCTGCCGCGGCTATTACGGTGAGGGTGGGATTGAGGCCAAAGATGATTCCTGCGGGAACCACCCCAATTGCTTCGAACCATGGAATTGCACCGGCAAGAAAAACTCCAAAAAGCCCGAGCTGCTCGAGGTTCACGACTTCCTTACAAACAGCTTTGAGAACTTCGTCAGCGCCGTCTCCATGGGTCCTCTGGTGAAGAACCTGAGGTTTACCATCGCCAGCACGCTCAGCACCAACCATGTAAGGAAGGCGGTTAGGGCGACGAGCCAGGCATCGAGCTGGGCAAACAAGCCAAGCCCCCAAGCGGAGAAGAGCACGGAGAAGATGACTGATTGGGATAGGTAGATGGTCAGCGAGTGCCTACCTGCGGCCGAGAGCAGCGCAATGCCGCCCACTCTTTCACTGATTAGCCACAGCACTCCCACATAACCCGCAGAGAGAATCGGGGCGGTGAGGAAGTTCAGCGCCAAGGAGATAAGTGAAAGTCCGAGACTGTATTGATCCGCTAGCAGGTTGAAGATATAGATTGCTGCCGCGGCCAGCTGCAAAGGAAGTCCTATGGCAATACCCCAGATAGCCATGCGCCTCATCAAGGCGGGATTAGCTCCAGAGGCTAGACCGTTCTTTCTTGCAACCAAGACCCCGACCAAAAACGCGACCATAACCAAAGGCCCCTGCAACAGGAAGCCTTGAGGTACGAAGGTGGGCCAGAGTTCAAACCTGGCAACAGCGGCCTCCAAGAACCCACCCGAGGCAAGCGCCTGGTTTAGGCCCCCTAGGCCGGAAGTGTCATCTGGGAGGGTCTTGCCTTTGCTTGCGAGAAGTGCTTCACCAACTGCCACCAACAGGGCAAGCAGAGTGAACAAGACGGCGGAAAAAATGTAGATCCCCCTTGCCCAGCGCCTGACCGTCTTATCTGGTCGGAAGTAGAAGGCCAGAAGGACAAGTCCAAATACTCCGTAGGGGAACAGGATGTCGCCGTGGAAGAGGAAGACGAAGTGGACAACACCAAAGAGAATCAGCCCGACAGACCTGCCAACCCAACGCGAACGATTTGCCCGCTCACCCTTGATTACATAGTGAGCGGAGTAACCAAAGAGGAACGAAAACAGCAGGTAGAACTTTGACTGGAACAAGAGCATCGCGATGAAGGCTGCAGCGGAGTTAGCACTGCCGGCGAGGTCAGCCGACTCAAAGCCGCTAACGGTATCGACTGCAAAGTATTGAACGTTCACCATCGCGATTCCGAGCAAGGCAAAGCCGCGCAGGATGTCGGGGAAGCTATCTCTTGTCTGCATGTCTAGCTCTTCTTTCGTTCGCTCTTCAGTCCCAGAGAAATCAGGGCCATTGACGGCAACATCAACATGTAGGCAAAGTAGAGCCAAAAAACCGCCTGGACCTGAGGCCAAGTTGGGTTCAGAGCGTAATTGAAGCCATCAGAGCCAGGCTGGAAGTCGGAGATTACTGCGAAGATCATAAGAGCCGTCACACCGAGTGCGACCAAGGTTGTCAGCCAACGATATGCGACAACGTAGCTGCGATTTCTCAGTTCAAGCATCATCTCGTCTAGGGCTTCCTCTGGCGCATCGGCGACAAGCCTGACCGACTGGCGAAGCAAGAACCAAAAAACCCAAATGAGCAAAATGTGAATAAGCCCATATGGGGCCCACTGATTGTCGCCAACTAGAACCAGGAATCCCGTTCCGAAAAGAATCATGATGTTTGAGCCCACCAGCAGAAATGTCTTTGCACCCCGCGTCCGAAGGCCATCCCACCTTGTGTCATTGAGCTGTCTCTCTACGGACTCAACGGATGCCGAGGCCCATGCGGTATCGGGGGAGCCCTTCGGTGCAATCCTGAACATTGCCCAGTACTTTTCGCTAAGACCCCGGGCTCGGAGATAAAGAAGAAACATCGGAAGCTCAATTGCAAACATTGCAATCAGGGTGAAGAAGAACCAGTTGAGGTCGAAAAAAAGCAACCTGAGTGGTGGATTCGACTCCCAGAAAAGCAATGCGGAGATTGCTAGCGGGATGCCTGTAACAAGAATATCCATCCACGCCATGAGTTTGACATTTTCGCCGATGACCTTTGGATAAAACCAGAGGTAAGCGACCGCCAGCGTTGCAAGAATGTAAAAGATGACTAGAAGTTCGTTACTCATTGTTTTCCTCATCGAGCCAGAAGATCTCCTCGACGCTGGCTCCTAAGACCGAAGCGATACGCAACGCCAACACAAGCGATGGCGAGTACTCACCGCGTTCGATGTATCCGATGGTTTGGTAGTGAACACCAACCTGCTCGGCGAGTTCTTGCCGAGACAGGTTGTTTCTGGCTCGCAAGTCTTCGACGCGGTTAGCTACCCGCTCTTCTTCAGACTTTGGTTTGCGACCCATGGATGTAGCATAAATGCTATGTAGTAATAATGCAACAACTACCTAAACTTATTTAGCTTGGCGTGAAAATCGGCCGCCCACCGATACCTCTTGCCAAGTTGTGCGAGAGCAAAAATCAGGATGGGAAACCAGAAGTTCTTCAGGGCCCAGAAAATAACCCTTCTCATGCGAGCTCGCTGAGTTTCTCAAAGGCCCGCTTTTCATCAATTCGCCAGAATGAGATCTGCTTCTCGTTGATGAGCAACACTGGCACTTCCTCGCTAAAGCGTTGCAATTTGTCATAGTCGGCTATGTCCACAAGCTCAACTGTGTATTCGCGCTCGGGATATTCAGCGGCAAAGCGGGCAATGACCCTTGCCAGGTCGGACTCAGCTGCAACGCAAAGGTGGCAGCCCTGCCGAATCACCAATTGAATCTCGATTGGCTCTTTCATGGTTCAAGACTAGGTGATTCTCTTCAGCTCTAGACTTAGCGAGTGACCCCCGAAGCCGCGAAACCGACAAAGAAGATTGCTGCCTTCTTCGACGTCGACAACACGTTGGTCTGTGGCTCAACTGCGATTCTTTTTGGCAAGGTTGCCTTTACCGGAGGCAGCATTAAGCGCCGCGATGTCTGGCGGTTCATGTGGGAACACGTGATGTTTATAAGGCGTGGGGAGAAGACCTCCAAAATGGCCGACATCAAAGATCGTGCCCTCATGCTCACCCGCGGGCACTCGGTAAAGGAACTCCAAGAGCTGGTCGACCAGGTTTATAAAGACGAAATCCAGCCAAGACTCTGGCCTAGGGCAGTTGAGAGGCTAAAGCATCACCTGCAACAGGGTCATGAGGTGTGGTTGGTGACAGCATCGCCCGTGGAGCTAGCAGAAGTAATAGCCCAGGATCTGGGTGCAACTGGAGCTCTTGGAACAATTGTCGGCCATGATGGCAAAGTTCTGACAGGCGAATTAGTCGGAGCCCCACTCCACGGCAAAGCCAAGGGCAAGGCGGTAAAGAAACTTGCTAAGGAGCGCGGGATAAGCCTGAGAAAGTCATGGGCCTATTCGGACTCAGTAAACGATCTACCCATGCTCAGTGCCGTGGGGAACCAGGTGGCTGTGAATCCCGATGCCCAGCTAAGGCGCTATGCGGTAGCTGCGGGCTGGGAGATTCTGCGCCAGCGCAGGCGCGAGCTGAGGGGTCAAAAGTAAAAACCCGCCTCATTGGGCGGGTAGTTACTACTTCTTGTTGCGACGCTGGTGGCGCGTCTTGCGAAGAAGCTTGCGGTGCTTCTTCTTCGACATGCGCTTGCGGCGCTTTTTGATTACTGAACCCACAAAAACCTCGTCTATGTTCTTTTTGCCCTTGTGGGCAACCTGCCAAAGTCTAGCCCTTGCGCCTTAGGCGCTCAACCTCGGCATCGATTTGCTCATCGGTTATCGGCTTGCCGCCCAGGCGACCGTAGGCGTCTAGGCCCACAAAAATCGCTGCGATACCCATCCCCAGGATTACCCATACTGGCCAGTAGGGAGCACTCGGCGATGTAATGAACCAGACCCCGGAAGTCAATGCGACGACTGCCGCATAGACCCACATATAGGTTCTGAAGTCCTGCTTTTTCTTCAGCTGCTTCTGAGCGAAGTTGCGGAGAGCGTCACTACCTTCAGCCATTACTTCTTACCTACCTTTGCCTTGACTTCTTCGGCGAAATGAGTGGCTTCACTTCGAACGTCGTCAACGACCTCTTCGACCTTTTGCCTGGCTAGCTTCTCGAAGTCGTTTGCACCCTTTTCGGCATCGACCTTTGTCTCTGCGAGTTTCCGACCTAGCCTCTTGCCAAGCTCCTTGGGGTCAACATCGACATCTAGCTCATCTGCGCGAGCGCGGAGCTGCTCACCGAGCCAAGATGCCTTCTCGGTTATCCAGTGGCCCAACTTCTCGCCTGCCTCGCTGAGGTTCTTTGCAAGATCCTCTTCACCCTCCGCCTCGAAGCCGAGCGAGAGGAAGTTGATTATCCAGTCCTCGATTTCCTCAAGCGGCTCAGGGGTAACCGAGTAGAAACGCTTTTGGCCATCCTCGCGCGCTGCAACCAGTCCCACCTCACGAAGAGTCTTTAGGTGCTTTGAGACTGTGGGTTGGCCCAAGCCGGTCTTCTGAACAAGCTCACTTACTGTTAGCTCTGAGCCGGCTACCTGTGCCGAGAGCAGAGTCTCCATAATATTGCGCCGTGTTGGGTCGGCGATTGCCTCAAATATGTCTGCCATAACTAAAGCCTAATCCTTTGCGGCGGCTATTTCATTTGCCCTATTGACTGCCGCATCTAGGGCACTGGAGAAAAGCTTCTCAAGATTCGCCTCGTCCAATGTTGCGATGATCCGCTCTGTTGTGCCGCCCGGTGATGTCACGTTTTTTCTAAGCACGCTTGGCTCTTCGCCACTGTCTGCCAACAGGGCCGCGGATCCGAAAAGCGTGGAGCGCACAAGCGTCTCTGCCTGCTCCTGGGTGAAGCCCTTCGAGATGGCGACCTTTTCCCACTGCTCGATGATGAAATAAATCCAGGCAGGGCCCGAGCCAGAGATTGCGCTCAAAGCATTGATCTGCTGCTCTTCGACCTTGACAACCTCCCCAACCGAAGAGAAAAGCCACTGAGCCGCATCCAGGGCATCGGCGCTTGCGGTGGAGTGGGAAGCCAGCCCCGTTACCGCTTGACCAACCATTGCAGGAGTGTTTGGCATCGAGCGGATGAGGTTTTTGTGTTCAGGGAGGGATGCTGCCATGGTCTTTAGCTCAATGCCCCCGGCCATCGATATCACCACAGAGTTCTTGGGGAGCTCCTCGGCAATCTCAGTGAGAACATCGACAATTTGGTAGGGCTTCACGCCCAGCACGACAACATCCGCATCCCCCGAAAGCAGGGCATTGGCGTCCGGCGACTGCTCAACCGAGAGCGCGCTAACGCCAATTGCTCTGAAGCTAACGGCACTCTCTTCGCTCTTAGTGGTTGCGGATATGAGTTCAACAGGATGCCCGGAGTTGATGAGGCCTCTTAGCACCGCCGAGCCCATAGAGCCGGTGCCCAAAAAACATACCCTGAGGTTATCCATGGCTAAATCCTAGATTGGTAGGTATGGGGCAACCAACGGATACCCAATAAACACGGCGGTATTCATGGTGGTGTGGGCGATGACGAGCGGAGCAACTCTGCCGCCACGAAGGAATAGGTAGGCAAAAACCAAGCCCATCAGGAAGTTGCCTATAAATGCCGAGAAGCCCTGGTAAAGGTGGTAGCTGGCTCTGAAGAGGCTCGAGATTAAAACCACTGCGGCAATAGTGAGCCCTGGTCTAATTAGCTCAAGCTTCTTGGCCAAAAACGCAACCGCAATCACCTCTTCCTGCAGTCCAGCGCGAAGTGCGGCCAAGAACAGAATTAGTGGCGTCCACCAGTAGTCACCGAGTGAGCTGGGTATTACCCGAGCGGTCAGGCCTAACTGAACCGCCAACACATAAAGGGCAATCCCCGGTATTCCAATTGCGATAGGCAGCCCAAGACCCCAAAGGAAATCCTTAGCTTTGGGCAAGAGCCCGATGCTGATGCGATCGAGCCTTAGAAAGTAGAGCGCCAACAAGACTGGGACCAGAGAGAGTGAAATCGAGGCAAGCTGAGAAATAAAATCCAGCCAGCCCTGCTGGGCGAGAGGGCGATTGATGGTGGTTGAAGAACCGGCAAGGCCCTGGGTTGAATTCAGTATTCGCAGCAGGCTCAGCACGGCATAAATCGTGCTCGCGCCCAAAGAGACCATGAGGGTAAGCCAAAGCTCGAAGGAGTGCCTACGCATAAACCTCGCTCCAAACCAAAAAACTGTTGAGAGAAGAAGTTTAGGTGGGGGTGGGTAGCGGTAGTTTGGTTTGATGGCCAAGACTAAGAGTGAATATCGCTGCAGCGAGTGCGGCTGGTCAACGGCCAAATGGGTTGGCCAATGCAGTAGCTGTCAGGCCTGGGGAACTGTTTCAGAGACAGCCTCAGTCACCAAGGCAAAGCCTGCACAGATCAGTTCGGCTCGAGCAGCAAGGCCCATTACAGACATTGAAGTAAGCGGCGAGGGTCACTACCCGACAGGTGTTCAGGAGTTTGATCGCGTTCTCGGCGGAGGGCTTGTCCCAGGAGCGGTGGTGCTTCTATCAGGTGAACCCGGAGTGGGTAAGAGCACTCTGCTTCTAGAGGTTGCCGCAAGGCTCGCAAAGGGCGGCAAGAAAGTTCTCTACGTCTCCGCCGAGGAGTCGGCTTCTCAGGTCAAACTGCGTGCCACCAGGACCTCAGCACTATCCGAGAACCTATTTCTTGCAACCGAGACGGACCTTTCAAGCGTTCTGGGTCAGATTGACCAGGTCGATCCGGAGCTCATAATCGTGGACTCGGTTCAGACCGTCTCAAGCCTGGACCTCGATGGAGTTGCTGGCATGCCGGCGCAGGTAAGAGAGGTGGCAAGCAACCTCATTCGAGTTGCTAAAGAGAGCTCAACACCGCTGGTATTGGTCGGTCATGTCACCAAAGATGGCTCGATAGCAGGCCCGAGGACTCTTGAGCACCTGGTCGACGTCGTGTGCCACTTCGAGGGCGACCGACAGACGTCTCTCAGGTTTATTCGAACCCTCAAGAACCGCTTTGGCCCAACGGATGAGGTTGGCTGCTTCGAAATGAGTGGCGAGGGCATTATTGAGGTTCCAGACCCATCAGCCCTATTTGTCTCGGAGCAGCAGACCAATGTCTCAGGAACCTGCATCACCATCACTGTTGAGGGCCGCCGAGCTCTGCGAGCTGAGATCCAGGCTCTGGTTGTGAAGAGTGGCTCCCCGCAACCGAGACGGGTGACCAACGGAGTTGATTCTGCGCGGGTAGCAATGCTTCTCGCCGTTTTAGAGCGCCGAGCCGGACTGAGCCTGTCAGACCGAGACGTCTACGTCTCAACCGTAGGCGGCATGAAGATAACCGAGCCCGCAGCTGATTTAGCAATTGCGATAGCAATTGCATCGGCGGTGAAAGACAGGCCAGCTGCGCAGTCGCTCGCGGCCTTTGGTGAGATCAGCCTCAGCGGAGAAATTCGTGGTGTAACTAACCCTGCACTTAGACAATCTGAGGCAAAACGCCTCGGTCACAAGAAAGTAATTGACTCTTCTAGTACACAGCTCGCTGCCGCCATCGCGGCAGCCCTTAGTTGAGAATGAAGCGCTTTTCCTCGGAGATAACTCCGTTGACCTCAACTTTGATCTTGTAGGTGGCTCCTGCGGTTGGCACCAGGTCATTGCCACTTAGATTGCAGCCATTCTCTGTGGAGTAGGACTTCTCCCAGGGGCTTGCGGCTGCCTCCTCTGGGGTATTTGAACCGAGAGTGACAAAGCGGTCAGTGTCATTGCTGCGGTCACAGTCTCGTGAGGACCAGTAGGTCTGCTCTCCTGAGGTAATAGTGAAGAACGTCACACGAGAACCTACGTTGAACTTGCAATCGACCAGTCCGTTGTTGGTTATCTCATACCAAATATCGGGGTTGGTGTTAGAGGCAAAGGAGTTGAAGGTCTCAACGACCTGATTATCGGCATCGCCGCTTATTAGCTTCCCGATCATTACCTCAACCGAAACCACGCCAGGGGCACAGTTTGTTATCTCAGCCGGGATGGCCTCTTCGGTCGCTGTTGCTTCCTCGGTTGGAAGGACCTCTTGGCCAGTATTTGCCAAGAGCTGGGGAATGCCCCAAATGCCTGCGATAAGTGCTGCCAGGACCACCAAAGCGCCGATTCTTCGTGTGCGATAGACGCTTTCGTCGGTAGCCATAAGGTAAATCTAGTTAGAGGTGCCTCAGCATTCGGCTGTTTCCAAGCGTGTTCTGCTTAACTCTTGCGAGATCAAGGAACTCCGCAACACCCTCGTCGTGGGAGCGGACCATCTCGGCGTAGGTCTCTGGGTCAACGGGGATATCGCTGATCTCCTGGAATCCGTGAGAGGCAAAAAAGTCCCTTTCGAAGGTCAGGCAAAACACCCTCTTGATGCCCAAGGCCTTCGCCCGCTGCAGGAGCTCGCTCAAAAGTGCTGTTCCGACACCCTTTCGTTTCGCGCTTTCCGCAACCGCAAGGGTTCTAACCTCACCTAAATCTCGCCACATCACATGCAGCGCACCGAACCCAACAAGCTCCCCATCGAGTTCGGCAACGACAAACTCCTGGATGGACTCATAGAGCTCGACCAGCTCTTTACCCAGCAGGATGCGCTTTTCAACGAGTGGGTCGGCTAGTTTGCGAATGGCTGGGACGTCACTAGTTACCGCGGAGCGAATCGAAAGCATCTGCCAATTATGGCGATAGCTAGGCGCTTAGCGCCACCAACACCTCGTTGCGACGAAGCGGTGCAGGTGTCCAGGGGCCGTTATAGCGGGCATAGCTAACCTCACCAACAGGTTCGTAGCCGGCAGCTCGCAACTCCTCTAGGAGTTTCTTCCCTTTACGCTCGAAAAGCTCGTCTGTTGCGAGTCCGGAAAAGCGCTTGGCCGCCATCAAAACCCCATCAACCTTCTTGACCTCCATGCCCTCTCGCAGAGGAGCGGGGGCATCTTCCATGTGGTCGGGCATCACAAATGCGACCTCGTAACCAGTTGGCTGCTTGTGCTGAAGCACAGGAGCGGTCATCGCAATTTGCTGACGGTCTGCGTTCTCACCGCCGATATAGCCAGCTAGGTAGCGGAAGGCATTGGAACCGGCAGCCGAAAGACTTCCAGACATCGACTTGGTTACCAGCAAGTGAGGGGCATACTGCCTGATTTCAAAACCAGGCTTTTTGCCGACTACCTCGTAGCGCTGAACCTCGGTCACTTACTTCTTTACCGCCTCTGCCTCGCGGCTAGTTGTCTCGAAGGTGAAGGCCTCTGAAACGAAGTCGACCTTGATGTCCTGCGCGCTCTGGATGTCTCCGGTGAGGATGCGCTCTGAAATCTCGTCCTCGATTTCGCGCTGCACAGTCCTGCGAAGAGGCCTCGCTCCGAGTGAGGGTTCATAACCCAGCTCGATGAGCCTCTCCTTGGCGTTTGTGGTGAGGACCAGCTTCAGATCGCGCTCATCCAGGCGCTGCTGCAGACGACCGATGAACAGGTCAACGATCTGCATAAGCTCCTCGCGGGTGAGCTGTGGGAAGACGATGACCTCATCAACACGGTTTAGGAACTCAGGCTTGAAGTTCTTCTTGAGCTCCTCATTGACCCTTGAGCGCATCTGGTCGTAGTCATTAGCGGCATCGCCCTCGAGGGTGAAGCCCAGAGCACCACGGGAGATCTCGCGGGAACCGAGGTTCGTGGTCATGATGATGATGGTGTTCTTGAAGTCAACTACCCTTCCCTGGCCGTCGGTTAGACGACCCTCTTCAAGAATCTGAAGCAGGGAGTTGAAGATGTCGGGGTGGGCCTTCTCGATCTCATCGAACAGCACGACAGAGAATGGCTTGCGGCGCACCTTCTCGGTCAACTGACCACCCTCGTCGAACCCAACGAATCCCGGAGGGGCACCGAACAACCTAGATACCGTGTGCTTCTCGGAGAACTCGCTCATGTCCAGAGCAATCAGTGCATCCTCGTCATCGAATAGGAACTCGGCCAGAGCTTTGGCCAGCTCCGTCTTACCAACACCGGTAGGGCCGGCAAAGATAAAGGATCCTGAGGGGCGCTTCGGGTCTTTCAGACCAGCACGCTGGCGACGAATGGTCTTTGAGAGCGCGGCTATCGCGGCCTCTTGACCGATAACACGCTTGTGAAGTTCCTGCTCCATGAAGATGAGCTTTGCGCCCTCTTCCTCACCGAGCTTGAACACAGGGATTCCAGTCGCCTGCGCGAGAACCTCAGCGATTAGGCCCTCGTCAACGACGCCTGTCTGGTCTACCTTGCCCTCGCGGAACTCTTTCTCCATCTTGATTTTCTCGGAGGTGAGCTTCTTCTCCTCATCACGCTTGGAGGCGGCCAGCTCAAAGTCCTGGTCGGCAATGGCCTGCTCCTTGGCGGCTTTGACTGCAGCAACCCTGTCTTCCATCTCCTTGAGCTCTGGAGGGGACGAGAGGAAACTCAGCCTTACCCTTGCTCCGGCCTCATCGATTAGGTCGATTGCCTTGTCTGGCAAGAAGCGGTCAGTGACGTAGCGGTCGCTCATGCCGACAGCTGCGACAAGTGCTCCGTCGGTAATGGAAACCTTGTGGTGAGCCTCGTAGCGGTCGCGAAGTCCCTTGAGGATGTTGATTGCCATCGCAGGAGTCGGCTCTGAAACCATCACCGACTGGAAGCGCCTAACAAGAGCGGCGTCTTTTTCAAAGTGCTTGCGGTACTCGTCCAGGGTTGTCGCACCAATTGTCTGGAGCTCGCCACGAGCAAGCATTGGCTTCAAGATGGACGCGGCATCAATGGCGCCCTCAGCCGCTCCGGCACCAACAAGGGTGTGAATCTCGTCGATGAAGGTAATGATGTCACCACGAGTTCTAATCTCCTTGGTCACCTTCTTCAGGCGCTCCTCGAAATCACCGCGGTAGCGGGAACCTGCGATGAGGCTTCCCATGTCTAGGGTGTAGAGCTGCTTGCCACGAAGGGTCTCTGGGACATTGCCAGAGACGATCGCCTGAGCCAGCCCCTCAACAATTGCCGTCTTACCAACACCTGGCTCTCCGATGAGAATCGGGTTGTTCTTGGTGCGGCGGGAAAGAATCTGCATGACGCGCTCAATTTCGCGCTCACGCCCTACGACAGGGTCCAGCTTGCCCTCGGCAGCTGCCTGAGAAAGGTTGCGTCCGTACTGGTCGAGAACCTGGCTGCCCTTTTGTGGAGGGGCAACTTCGCCGCCAACCGATACCGCCTCTTTGCCCTGGTAACCGGAGAGCAGCTGAATTACCTGCTGGCGAACCTTGTTGGTGTCTGCACCCAACTTGGTAAGCACCTGAGCCGCTACACCCTCACCCTCACGAATAAGTCCTAGAAGAAGGTGCTCGGTGCCGATGTAGCTGTGGCCCAGCTGCAGCGCCTCACGCAGGCTGAGCTCCAGGACCTTCTTGGCCCTAGGAGTAAAAGGAATGTGACCCGATGGTGACTGCTGGCCCTGACCAATGATGTCCTGGACCTGCTCGCGAACCTGCTCGAGGTTGATGCCGAGAGCCTCTAGCGCCTTGGCGGCGACTCCCTCACCCTCGTGAATTAGGCCGAGCAAAATGTGCTCGGTGCCGATGTAGTTGTGATTTAAAAGCTTTGCCTCTTCTTGGGCAAGCACGACAACCCTACGAGCCTTGTCGGTAAATTTCTCGAACAAGCTGGCACCTCCAAAATGTGTATCTCGATGTTAGGTGCCTAGTTGGGCGAAAACTAGGGCTGTTCGCCCAAGGCGTTAGCGCGCTTTGCGCGCTCCTCTGCCTCGATCTCGCTGTAGGTGTCCCGCTCCTTCTGGTCAGCACGCAGAATCGAGCGCATCATTACCCAGAAGAGCACACCTACCAAGGCCGGTGGAATCAACGAGATAAGCGCATCCAGCACAACTTCAAAAAAGCCCATGGGTTACTTAACCAGCGGGAACAAAATGGTTTCCCGAATGCCTAAACCAGTTAGTGACATAAGCAGCCTGTCGATACCCATTCCCATTCCACCTGAGGGTGGCATGCCGAACTCAAGCGCCTTCAAAAACTCCTCATCGAGCTTCATGGCCTCGGGGTCGCCCTTTGCGGCAAGCTCTGCCTGCTTCACAAACCGCTCGCGCTGAACCACTGGATCGACTAGCTCGGAGTAGCCGGTTGCCTGCTCAAAACCGTTTACGTAGAGGTCCCACTTCTCAACAACCCCCGAGGTTTCTCGGTGGTCCCTGGTTAGCGGTGAGGTATCTACCGGAAAGTCCATAACAAAGGTTGGCTTATCAAGCGTCGGCTTCACGTGGTGCTCCCACAGCTCCTCGACATACTTTCCTGCCAGCGGGTGCTCAATCTCAATTTCGACCTTGTCGGCTAGCTTCTTCAATGCGGCGAGATCGGTCTCTGGCGTGATCTCTTGCCCCACCGCCTCGGAGAGTGAGCCATAAAGAGAGATGCGCTTCCACTGTCCGCCCAAATCATTAACGCTGCCATCCTCAAGCACGACCTCGTGGGTGCCGAAGACGTCCTTGGCGGCATTCTGAATGAGCTCCTGGGTGAGCTGAGCCATTGAGTTGTAGTCGCCGTAGGCCTCATAGCTCTCGAGCATTGCAAACTCAGGCGAGTGGGTTCGGTCGGCACCCTCGTTTCTGAAGTTGCGGTTGATCTCGAAGACTCTCTCTAGGCCGCCAACTACCGCTCGCTTTAGGAATAGCTCGGGGGCAATCCGCAAAAACAGCTCGGTGTCAAAGGCATTTGAGTGAGTCTTGAACGGTCTTGCCGATGCGCCACCATGCATTACCTGCAGCATCGGTGTCTCGATCTCGGTGAAGGCGTGGGAGGCAAAAGTGTTGCGCAAGGACTGCATGACCTGAGCGCGAATCTTGACAACCTCGCGGGCACGATCGCGAACAATAAGGTCGATGTAGCGATGGCGGACTCTGAACTCTTCCTCAAGATCGTTGTGAAGATTCGGCATGGGTCGCAAAGTCTTTGCGGCCATCTGCCACTCTTCTGCGAGGACGCTCAGCTCACCGCGCTTCGAGGTGATGACCTCGCCGCGAACAAACACGTGATCGCCCAGGTCAACAAGCTCTTTCCAGCTATCGAGCTCTTCCTGGCCAACCTTGTCCAAAGAGATCATTGCCTGGATCCGCTCGCCGGAGCCGGACTGCAGCGTCGCAAAACAGAGCTTGCCGGTGTTGCGCAGGAACATGATTCTGCCGGCGAGAGCCACCTCATCGCCAGTGGCAATGTCGGCCTCGAGGTTTGGATAGTGGGCCTTGGTGGCCTCAATGGTGTGGGTTATCGGTAGCGAAACCGGGTAGGCATCAGAGAGCTCATTGAGCCGCTCGCGCTTTTGCATACGAAAAGCAATCTGCTCCGGCAGATCTGCCTCGTACTCTTCACTCACTTGCTACCACCGATCAAAAGGTTGTCAATTAGCCTCACGTCTCCCACCCAGGCGGCGATGATCAATCTCGCCCCACCAGCAGGAATCCGCTCAACAATCTCAAAACTGCTCGCATCGACCAGCTCTAGGTACTCAAGTCTAATCGCGGGGCTGAGAGAGGCCTTTGCTGCCTCAACAATCTCGGCTCTAAGCTTCCCGGCCTTGGATCCTGCAACCAGCGCACGATAGAGCTCTGTCGCGCTTTCTAGCTCGGCACCGGAAAGCCTTAGGTTTCTGCTTGAGAGAGCCAGTCCCTGCTCTGAGCGAATCGTTGGGCACACCACCACGCTCATCGGCTCTCTGCGACCAGAGTGGACCTGGACATCGACCATCTGCGTCACCAGTGCAACCTGCTGAGCATCCTTTTCGCCAAAATAAGCCTTGTCCGGGACAACGATGTCGAGCAGTCTGCTCACAACCTTGAGCATGCCGGCGAAATGGCCAGGCCGGAACTCCCCCTCAAACCTCTCGCCAACCACTCCCGGGTCTATCTCCGGGAAGCTCTGCTCTTTGGGAAAGACCTCGGCTGCAGATGGAGCAAACAGCACGTCCACTGAAGCATCCGTTAGCAGCCTGGCATCGACACCCAGTGTTCGTGGGTAACCCTCGTAGTCCTCCTCTGAGGAAAACTGCAGAGGATTGACAAAGATCGAGACAACCGTGAAGTTGCCTTCTTGCTGGCAACGCTCAATCAGCGAGAGGTGGCCTTTGTGAAGGGCACCCATCGTTGGGACAAAACCTATTGACCGCTCGGTGCGAACCTCCGCGAGGACCTCTTTGAGCTCGCTGACGGTATGGACGAGCCTCACTGGGCGGCGTCCTCTGGGTCTATTGGCATAACCGGTTTTGCAAGTGCATCATCGACAGCGCTCCTTACAACTGGAGCAATTAGCTTTGCAGGCTCCATTACCTCGGCCTCGGCCAAAATACCCATTGCCTGCTGCACAACCAGTGAGGAAAATCCAGAAGCAACCTCAAAGGCCTCTGCATAGGCACCTCTTTGATGCTCACTGAGCTCAAAGGGCTCAGCGCCAAGCTCAATCACAAGCGCCTGCGCGATGGGTCTGTAGGTGTCGGGAGTTGTCACGACCATGGTGGCGTTCTGCATCACGGCTAGGTCCATTGAGGTACCGGTGAAATGCATGAGTGGGTGCATCGCAATTGGGATTGCTCCGTGCCTGGCGGCGTCGCCCAAAATCCCGAAGCCACGATGCGGAGATAGGTGAACCACTATTTTTCTCGGCCCGAATAGCCCCAGGTCCGCTAGTCCCGCGCAGGTTAGCTCAGCGTCATCGTTTGGGACAGCCAGAACAAGTAGCTCCGCATCCTCAGCAACGGCGGCCATCGGAGCAATCGGAATATCTGGCAAAAGAGCCTCAACCAGTTCAATTGCCGCCGGGGACTCAACATGGACGCCGATCACCTCGTGGCCAGCACCTGCCCAAGCTTTCGCCAGGACCGGGCCTGCCGGCTCGTCACCGATGATCCCTACTTTCACTCCGCCTCCTCGTTAGGCCCGCGCGGTGCACGGCAGTTGTATTCTCCCGCCAAGCCGCCGCCGAGCATAACCAGCGAACCGATAGCCCCAAAAACAGTTGGGGTCGTTAGTCCCGAGGGAGCAATGCTGAAGCTCACCAACCAAATAAGTCCGCCTAAATACCAGCCGGCAAACAAAGCCGCGGTGAGGGCGATTGCCCGAGAGACAACCAATGCCCTAAATGCAAAGAATGGATTTGGCCGAGACGGCCTAGGACCACTTTCCCACTTCTCCAGACTCTTGCGATAGCGATAGATCGGCAGCGTCGCCAGATAAATCGCAACCCCAATTAGCGGCAGCATCAAGATCATCGTCCAAGGACTCAAGGGGAAGCTGTAGCCGAGGCCGGTAGCAAGCTGCGCGGCGCTCAGCCCTAGAACAGCACCTGCTGCCAAAAAGCTCGCCAGGCCTGCCGGCTGCAGTGGCCTCATGGCTGCTTCACCACTTTGGTAGCTAGCTCTGAGACAAGCGCCGAGACTTTTCCCCTGCCTGGAATCACAGCATCTGGGTCAATCTCAAGCCACGGCACCAAGACAAAGGCGCGTTCAAAGGCTCTGGGGTGGGGGACAACTAGTTTCTTGGTCTCAATGAGCTCGGTGCCAAAGGTGATGATGTCAATGTCCAGGGTTCTCGGTGCCCAGCGGGCAAGTCTCACCCTGCCAAATTCGTTCTCAACATCGCATGCCAGTTTGTGAAGCTTTGAGGGCTTTAGCTCGGTTTCGAATATGCCAACCGCATTCAGGTAGCTCGGCTGGCTCTCGTCCTCACCCTCTGCAGTAACTGCAACCGACTCATACATCGAAGAAAGGGCCAAAAGCTTTACTTTTTTGTGCTCCGCAAGCCGCTTAGCGGCGGCAACTATTGTTTCCTGACGTTCGCCAAGATTGCTCCCGAAGGCGAGAACGGCTTTAGTCACCCCTGGCTCCAGAGACCGATACCGAGACATCACCAAAGCTCTGAGTCAGCGGGGCGTTTGGTTTGTGGATCGTGATTGTGGCGCGCAGAATCCTCGGGTCCAGATCTAAAACTGCAGCCAAGCAGCGCTGAGCAAGAGTCTCAATTAGATCAAATCGCTGCTTGGTGGCAACCCTCTCGAGCTCATCGGCGACCAGAGCATAGGAAACGGTGGAGTCGATGCTGTCCTCACTGCCAGCTTCGACATCGAGGTGGCAGTCAACCAAGAAGTTCTGACCAAAGTCCTTCTCGTGCTGCTGAACTCCGTGGTAGCCAAAGAACTCGAGGGCATCAAGTCGAATCTTGTAGATCATTTGTCCTGAGCCTCCTTTAGCGCTGCTACCACGCTAATGGCATCGACGGTGTTACTGACATTGTGAACCCGGATGCCCCAGAGCTTTCGCTGCAGCAGAAGGGCAGTCAGTACTGCGGTCGCGACATCGCGTCTGCCGGTGTCTACCGATTGCGGGTTCTTGCTGTCAAGCGCATGGGCAATAAAGCGTTTTCTCGAGGCGCCAACCAGTATTGGAAGCTCAAGGTTCTCAAGCTCGTCCAGCCTCGCGACCAAGTCCCAGTTCTGTTTCATGTCCTTTGCAAAGCCGAGGCCCGGGTCAACGACGATGCGCTCTCTGGCTATGCCTGCGGCCACCGCCATCGAAACCTGCTCCGCGAGCTCCGCAACAACCTCCCTGGCAACATCGGAGTAGGTGGTCAGGGAGTCCATGATGTCGCTGTGGCCGCGCCAGTGACCCAGCACGTAGTTGCAATCGCTGTCCGCAACAGCGGCAAAGATCTGCGGGTCTGCTAGACCACCCGAGACGTCGTTAACGATGTCCGCCCCCGCCGCAATGGCCTTTGCGGCGGTATCGGCGTTCATGGTGTCAATTGACACCTTTACCTTTAGCTCGTCCTTGATGGCTCGAATGACCGGCAGCACTCGCTGCTGCTCCTGATCAAGGCTGACCCGCATGCTTCCGGGTCTTGTTGACTCGCCACCAATGTCGATGATCTGAGCACCCTGCTCTGCCATCTCTCTGGCATGGGCTAGCGCCGAATAGAACTCTAGAAATTGACCGCCATCGCTAAAGGAGTCCGGGGTGACGTTTAGGACTCCCATGACAAGGGGTCTTTGCCAGCTAGGCATTGCCCATGGTGATTAGGCCCATGACCTCGGCTCTTAGCACCGGGTCTGAGAACTGACCCCTCGAGGCCATGGTCACGGTGTTCACCTCGGGCTGCCTTGCACCCCTCGATGCAACGCACTGGTGCCTTGCCTCAATGACTACGACAACGCCGCGAGCATCGAGTCCTTGCTCTATTGCATCGGCAATCTGAGCGGTCAGGTTCTCCTGCAGCTGCAGCCTGGAGGCCAGAATCTCGACAACATTTGCGAGCCTCCCTAGACCTGCAACCCTGTCGGAGGGAAGGTAGGCGATGTGGGCGACACCGGTAAAGGGCAAGAGATGGTGCTCGCAGATGGAGACCATCTCAATATCTTTAAGGATCACGGCCTCAGAGCTCTCGGCTGGGAAGGTCTCGCTCAGTGCACTAAGGGGATCTTTGCTAATGCCACTAAAAAATGACTCGTAGGCGTCGGCGACTTTTTGCGGGGTCTGGGCTAGCTCCGGACGCCCGGGGTCTTCTCCGATTGCCTCGAGAAGCTCAACTACGGCCTTACGAATCCGTTCCGGCTGCATCTTTGGTCTTCTTGGTTCGCCGAGTGGGGGACTTCTTGAGCTCTTTTACCTTACGCTCGGGAACTGCAATTGGCCCCTTGGTGGAAAGAGCACGCTTAGTCGAGGAGCGCCACGTGGTTCGCTTTGGGAGCTTCTTTACGGCCTTAAAAATTGTGGCTATCTCGTCCTGGTTCAAGGTCTCCTTCTCGAGGAGCTCTTTTGCAAGCTTGTCTAGAACCGCACGGTTAGTAGTAAGCGCCTTATGGGCCTCATCCATTGCGGTCTCCAGAATCACCTTTACCTCGGCATCAACCTGCTGAGCCATCTCGTCAGAGAAATCCCGGTGGGTGGCAAGCTCCCTGCCCAAGAAAGGTTCCGCGTTCCCACTTCCGAGAGAGATTGCTCCGATTTTGGAGCTCATCCCGTACTTGGTAACCATGGTTCTTGCGATGTTGGTTGCCTTCTCAAAGTCATTCGAGGCTCCGGTGGTGGGGTCCTTGAAGACGATTTCCTCTGCAATGCGGCCACCCATCGCATATGCGATCTGGTCCAGCAGCTGGTTGCGGCTAATTGAGTAGCGGTCCTCCATAGGCATCACCATGGTGTAGCCGAGGGCCCTGCCTCTGGGAAGAATCGTGATCTTGGTCACCGGGTCGGCGTAGTTGGCAGCTCCCGCAACCAGCGCGTGGCCTGCCTCGTGATAGGCGGTGACAAGTCGCTCGTGATCTTTCATGATCGCACTCTTGCGCTGCGGGCCACCGATGACCCTGTCGATGGCCTCGTCCAGCACCTCGTCGTCAATCTCTTTTCGATTTAGCCGCGCTGCAAGCAGTGCCGCCTCGTTCAAAACGTTTGCAAGATCGGCACCTGTGAACCCAGGGGTTCTCCTGGCAACTAGAGCTAGGTCAACCTTCTTGCCAAGTGGCTTGTTCTTCGAGTGAACCTTCAGAATCTGCTCTCTGCCCTTGAGATCTGGCGCGCTGACGCCGACCTGCCGGTCAAATCTGCCTGGTCTAAGAAGAGCTGGATCTAGAACATCTGGTCGGTTAGTGGCGGCAATCAAAATGACGTTTGTTGAGGTGTCGAAGCCGTCCATCTCAACTAGCAGCTGGTTCAGGGTTTGTTCGCGCTCATCGTTTCCACCACCAATGCCGGTGCCGCGGTGTCGACCAACGGCATCAATCTCGTCGACGAAGATGATTGCTGGAGCTGCCTGCTTGGCCTGCTCGAAAAGGTCCCTGACCCTAGACGCACCAACACCCACGAACATCTCTACGAAGTCAGATCCTGAGATAGAGAAGAACGGAACCCCTGCCTCTCCGGCAACCGCCTTGGCAATCAGTGTCTTACCGGTTCCCGGAGGCCCATACAGCAAAACGCCATGGGGAATCTTGGCGCCCATCTCCTCAAACTTCTTCGGGTTCTTCAAAAACTCCTTGAGCTCGTTGAGCTCCTCGTGAGCCTCTTCAATGCCAGCGACGTCCTCAAAGGTGATCTTTGACATCTCTTTGCTCACGAGCTTGGCCTTGGACTTGCCAAACTGCATAACCCCACGACCGCCGCCTGCCATCGAGCTCATCAGGAACCAGAACAGCGCCAAGATGATTATGAAGGGCAGCAGCGATCCGAGCAGGGCAAGGATCCATGGCGTGGAGGGAACCTCGTCAGACCAGCCCTCAGAGATTTGAGCCGAAGCTACGGTCTGGGCAACAACCTCTGCTCGGCCAGAAACAAAGTAGAACTGAACCTTGTCACCAAACTCAGCATCGGGGTTGCGAAGCACAACGTCGACCCTCTGGTCACCATCGAAGATGGTCACCTTCTCAGCCGAGCCTGAGCTGATCATCTCCAACCCGACCTGGGTGTCCACCTTGGCGTACTGCTCGGTGTTCATCAGGGTGCTGCCGATGAAGACCACGCTAAGCGCGATGGCAATCCAAAGCCAGGGACCCTTGAGAAACTTCTTGAGTCTGCTCTGTGGGTCGCTCTTCTTGTCTGCCTTTTCTGCCATCAAAAACCTTTACTCATAAACCGAGGGCGAAAGAATGCCAACGCCGTCCAGGGATCTGTAGTGCTCGTTGTAGTCGAGCCCGTAGCCAACAACAAAAGCATTTGGGATATCAAACCCCACCCATCTGACAGCTATTCTCACCTTTGCAGCTTCTGGTTTCCTGAGAAGAGTCACAATCTCAACCGAGGCGGCTCCTCTGGCCTTGAGGTTTGAGGTCAGCCAGGACAGCGTCAGACCGGAGTCAATGATGTCCTCGACTATCAGTACGTGACGATCCTTGATGTCCGCATCCAGGTCCTTGAGAATCCTCACTACACCGGAAGATACGGTTCCAGAGCCATAGGAAGAAACCGCCATCCAGTCCTGCAGAACCGGAATTGAAAGCGCCCTGGAGATGTCTGCCATAAAGGGGACTGCGCCCTTGAGAATGCCCAGAAGCAGCACCTCTTTGTCTTTGTAGAACTCGGAGATTTCGGTCGCAAGCTCGGCGACTCTCTCCTGAATCTGGTCAGCGGTGACCAGCACCTCTTGAATGTCTGGGTGATTTAACTGCACTTGCAGGCTCCCGGGCTAATTGGCTGTTACTAGAAGGCGGTCGTTTACCCGCTCTACTGTAATGCCAGAAAGGGCGAGCTTTTTCTGTCCGTGCCAATTGATAACTAGCTGCTCTACCTCCAAAACCTGAGCCCGAGAAATGTTCGCTCCGCTGATGCTCTGCAGGTAAAGCTGAAGAGCTTTTCTCCTAAGCCCCGGATGCAGGCCCTCAACGTGAGCGACGTCAAGACCAGAATCGCCGGCTGAGTCTGCCAGAACGGCCTGCGCCTGCTGGGCGAGGAAGTCATCGGCCTCAAAAGCCAGGCCGGCAGTTCTGGCGAGCGCCGCCTGAAACCCCGCACCCAGTGTCTTCTCTAGCTCTCCTGCAAGTTTTCTGACTCTAACCCGCAGGAAACTCTCGTCCTGATTGTGTGGGTCATCCCAAAATTCAAGACCCTGATCCAGGCAGGACTGCCTAAGTTCCTCTTTAGTGATGTCGAGAAGCGGCCTGACAAGGCTTCGCTCCTTGTCAATTTTTGGCATGCCGCTAATTGATCTAAGCCCCGAGCCTCTTGCAAGGCCCAGCAAGACTGTCTCCGCCTGGTCATCCTGGTTGTGGCCAAGCAGCACATAGCTTGCGGATTGATCCACTCTCGCCTTTTCAAGCGCTGCGTACCTAGCATCTCTAGCTGCAGCCTCGAGGCCATCTCCCTTGGGGGTGACTCTTACCTGCTCAACGAGCACCGGGGCCAAACCCAACTCACTGCATCTGTGTGCAGCCTGGTCGGCAACTTCCTGTGAATTGCCCTGCAGCCCATGGTCAATGATTACCGCACCGACCTTGAAGCCAGCCTTGGGGACCTCAAACGCCGCCGCGGCGGCAAGTGCCATCGAGTCCGCTCCGCCCGAGCAGGCAACTAGGAGCAGCGATCCAGGCTCTAGGTCGAGCTCTGCAAGCAACTCACGAACTGCGCGCCGAGCGTTTGCCATGGCGGGGGTGAGGCGAGGTCTAACTGGCATTGGCTCCGATTCGATAATGTTTACACTCAAAGCCTATTTAGGAGAACCGGTGTCATACGAAGTAGTTATTGAGATTCCTCGCGGAAGCAGAAACAAGTACGAGGTTGACCACGAGACTGGAAAGGTCTGGTTGGACAGGGTGCTCTTCACTCCTTTTGTCTATCCAGTCGACTACGGTGCCTTCGAAAACACCCTAGGTGGCGATGGTGACCCGCTGGATGCGCTGGTTCTACTGGAGTATCCGGTCTACCCCGGAGTCCACATGAGCGTTCGCCCGGTAGGCATGCTGCTTATGGAGGATGACGGCGGTCAGGACGAAAAACTCCTTTGCGTTTTGGACAAAGATCCTCGCTTTGCTCACGTCCAAGACATTCAAGATGTTCCGCAGCAGACAAAGAACGAGATCGAGCACTTCTTTGAGCACTACAAGGACCTGGAGCCTGGCAAGTGGGTCAAACTCGGTGGCTGGCAGAACAAGGCTGCGGCTGAGAAGGTCCTAGCTGACGGCTACGCCAACTACAAGGGTTAGTTGCTAGTAGCGGTTGGCCTGCCGGCATAGGGCCAAAGCTCGCCATAGCGAACCGGAACAATCCTCACCGTTCTCGCTGGGTTTGGTGCCTCGAGCATCATTCCATCGCCTAGGTAAATTGCCACATGGTACTTATCTCCCGAGAACGCACTCTCGGTTGACCACCAGATCAAATCTCCTCGCTGCGCATTCTGGAATGGCACCAGCTTCTTCTGTCCGGCAAGCACGTTGTATTGCGCTGTGGCTGAGTGCCAACCGATATAAACACCTGCTGCGGCATAGCTCTTCATCGTGATACCGCTGCAGTCCCAAACATTTGGTCCAGCTCCCCCAAGAACATATCTTTCGCCAAGCTGCTCACTTGCGAAGGCGATTGCGGTTTCAACCTGAGCCCAGTCTGGCTCTCCCACTGAGTAGAGCTCGGGAGCGGTGGGAGCAGCCCTAATCGCCGCCTGCCTTCTCTCCCACTCAAGACCCTCTTGCCTTTGGCGCTCGATTTCCTCCGCGGTGTCTTTGAGCTCTGCGAGCTGCTCCATCATCGTGGCGCGCTCACGCTCCGACTGGGCAACCTTTGCAATGACCGCATCCGCGGCATCCTGGGCCTCTTGGTAGAGCTGCTCGGCCTCTGCCTCTATGTCTTCGAGCTCGATACGGGATTGTTCAAGCTCAAGCGCCAGGGCCTCGGCTTGGGCTTGCTTGTCCAGTGCGGCCTGGTAGATAGCCTCGGTGCGCGCAGCAATTAGCTCCTCCATGCTCATCTGAAAAAGCAGATTCTCGGCATTGTTTGGATTGAAAAGAAGTTCCAAAGTGGTGTCGGTTGCGCTGCGATCGCGGAACATCTGGGCGACTATTCTCCCCAGCTGTAACCGAGCCTCCTCGGCCTCGGTGGAGGACTGCTCAACTCTGGCCTGGAGCGATTCAACCTTCGCAGCCATCTCGTTCTTGGCATCGATGGCCTGGTTGTATTCCTCGTTCTTCTTTAGCGCAATGGTCTCGAGAGCTCTCGCCTCTTCCTCGAGGGTGACAAGGATTCCCTCGATGCGCTCAATGAGCTTTTCCTTTTCCTGAACATCTCGTTTGGCTGCGGCAACCTCTGCGGCAGTTGGGTAATCAGGGTTTGCGTAGGCGGGGGTCAGTAGCAGCGTTCCGGCGACCAGGCCGATGCCGGAAAGGGCAGCAATAATCGCGTTTTTGCGCAGTGCCATTTCCACCTCCCTGCAAAAAATCTAAGCCAAAGCTTCAAGTATCGCCTGAGAGTTCCCTATGTGTTGCGCAACTTGCCGAAACACAAGTAGTCTTTACCGTCGGTGCTTTGAAGTTGCCAGCTTCTGGCCCCATCGTTTAGCGGCCTAGGACGCCGCCCTTTCACGGCGGTAGCACGGGTTCGAATCCCGTTGGGGTCACTAGGCGAATGAGAAGCATCTCTGGCCCTGTAGCGCAGTTGGTTAGCGCGCCGCCCTGTCACGGCGGAGGTCGCGGGTTCAAGTCCCGTCAGGGTCGCGTCGCGAAAGCGAATGGGGAGCGCAAGCTCCAAGGCTCTGTAGCTCAGTTGGTAGAGCGAACGACTGAAAATCGTTAGGTCACCGGATCGACGCCGGTCGGAGCCACCAGAAAGAGGCAGATAGTGACCATAATCTTCGGTTTACTATCTGCCTTTTCTTATGGTTACGCAGACTTTGTTGGGGCACTTGCCGCCAAGAAGGTAAGGGCTCTTGCCGTAACGACGGTTGCCTTCATATTTGGGCTATTCGTTGCCCTGTTTCTGTCATTGTTCTTCGGCGCAAGCTTTGAGCCGAATGTAATCCAGATTGGTATTTTCGCGGGCATCTGCTCGGCAGCTGCAATCACATTTCTCTACGCGGCGCTCGCGTTAGGTCCAATCTCGATCGTCAGCCCACTGACAGCCGTGCTGTCTGCAATGATTCCCGTGCTTTTTGATGTTGCAACTGGCCAGCAGCTGAGTTCCTTCGCACTGGTTGCAATAGTGCTGATTTTGATTGCGGTGGTACTGGTGGCCTTCATCCCAGGAGAAGATGTCAGGCTTCCAAGCTTGAGAGCAGGCCTCTACTCAGTTGGAGCGGGAGTGGGGTTCGCAGGCATCTTCCTGTTTTTGGACATGGCCCCTGAGGGCAGTGGCCTGGGCGTGCTAGTGGTGATGAGAGTGGTCGGCCTGATCCTCTTGGCCGCAGGCCTGATTGGACTGCTGCTGAGCGGCAAGTCCAAGGTGTTGGTGGAGCGGGAGCTTTTTAGCAAGGCAATTCTCCCGCTGGTGCTGCTGGCTGGCCTGGGCGATGTAACCGGCAATGTGTTTTTCATGATTGCCACCTCTAGTGGAGCTCTAGCGGTCGCCGCAGTGCTAACTTCGCTATACCCGGTGGGAACAATCCTGCTGGCAAGAATCTTCTTAAAGGAGCGGATTGCTCTGAGCCAAAACATCGGCATCGCACTTGCCATTGGGGCATGTGCCCTCTTGGCAGCCGGCTAACTAAGGAAACAGATTGAAAACAAAGAACCGCTGGGTGGGACTGGTCTTTATATCAATGGCCATCTCTCTGGTCATTATTGACGGCACAATCGTCAACACCATCTTCCCTAAGGTCATTGAAGACCTCTCCCTAACCTCCACCGAGGTGCAGTGGGTTCAAGAGAGCTACGTCCTAGTCTTTGCCTCGACCCTTTTGGTTTGGGGTTCGCTGGCAGACAAGATTGGCCGCAAGCGGCTGCTGCTGATCGGAATCTTCATCTTTATTGTCGCCTCGGTCTGGGCGGGGTCAACCGAATCGGCCGGCGACATGATTGCCGCAAGGGTCGTTCAGGGTTTTGGTGGCGCGATGGTGCTCCCCACCACGCTGTCTCTGGTGAACGCGAACTTCCAGGGTAAGGAGCGAGGCATCGCCTTCGCCGTCTGGGGAGCAACGATTGGCGGCATGGTTGCGGTTGGGCCCGTGCTGGGCGGCTGGCTCGCAACCGACTTCACGTGGCGCTGGGCATTTTTAATAAATCTTCCGCTGGGCATCCTGATTCTCGCCGGCCTTATCTACCTGATCCCAGAATCAAAGGCTGAGGGTGGCCGGAAGGGCATCGACTGGGTAGGAGCTGCGATCTCAATCGTCATGTTCGGCACCCTTGTCTTCGGACTTATCGAGGGTCGCGTCTATGGCTGGCTAGCTCCTAACCCAAAGAACCAATTCGCCTTGGGTGATTTCGTTTGGCCTGAGGACGGCATTTCAGTAATTCCGGTGGCGCTGGCAATAGCTGCCATCACCAGCGTGATGTTTGTGCTCTGGGAGCGTAAACGTGAGCGCGAGGGTAAGAGCGTCTTGTTGGACCTTGGGCTATTTAGCATCGCCTCCTTCCGCAACGGCTCCCTCGCCGCCATGATCATTTCGCTGGGCGAATTCGGGCTGCTTTTTGCAATCCCGCTATGGCTGCAAAACGTTCTTGGTCTAAGCCCGATAAGTTCAGGGCTAGTGCTGTTGTGGCTTGCAGGTGGAGCCTTCATGGCTTCTGGAATTGGCGGTGCGCTTTCTGGAAAACTCCCGCCGGCGCGAGCAGTCCAGATCGGTGTTGGGCTTGAGCTAATCGGTGTTGCGGGAATTGGTCTTGTGGCATCGGTTGATGCCGGTTGGGGAGTTATCGCTCCCCTGTTGTTTGTTTACGGCATCGGCATAGGTCTTGCAACCGCTCAGCTGACGGGTGTCATCATGGTGGATGTTCCAATGTCCCAGACCGGACAGGCCTCAGGTTCTCAGTCCACCGTGAGGCAGATTGGTTCTGCGCTCGGTATAGCTGTTCTTGGCAGCATGCTCTTCACCGGCACCCAGGCCTCATTCGAAGATCGTCTTGACGAACTTGCGGTTCCCCAGAGTCAGCAGGTGATTCTCGTTGATGCGGTGGTCGAGTCGGCAGGCGGTGCTATCCCGCAGCTCTCTGAGGGTCTTGCCTCTCAGGGTGTATCTCAAGAACTAGCGCAGTCGATCGAGGAGGCTGCCGGTGATGCCTTCACAGACGGAGCTAAGTGGGCGGCATTCGCAGCTGCGATCTTCCTGCTGTTGGGCTTTGCCTCAACCTTCCGCCTGGGCGCTAGGTCGAAAGAAAAGGCCTAGAGGTTCTTATCTGCGAAGTGGGTTGCGGCCTGATAGATGTAGTTGCCTAGACCCTCACGCTGACCCTCATAGGTTTCGTTGTAGCTGGTAGGTAGTGCGAAACTCAGCGCAAGGTTTTTGTAGCTCTCGCGATCTGGGGTCCAGAACCTCAGGCAAAACTCGTAGTGCTCCTTGACCGCATCCTGCATCTTCTGGTGCTCAGGCTCCAGTCCCTCGTCGAGGCAGGAGATCATTTTCTCGGTAATGGCTGCGAACTCTTTGGTGAACTGCTGGTTCTCTTCGCTCGAATAATTGTTTTGGTAGTAGCTACCCACAACCAGGTTGTTCTTATCGTCAAAGTTCACTCCCACAAGTTAGCAAATTCGCTAGTGTTTGAAGGGTGTTAGCCAACTGGAGAATGGCTGGCATGGTGTTTGTCGGTGGCGCGATTGGAACCATGCTGCGTCACCTAATCGGGGAAGTGTTCGGCTCTTCCTATGAGTTCCCCACCTCTGACTTTCTCGCCCTTATTTTTGCGAATCTTGTTGGAAGCTACTTTTTAGGCCTAACTGCAAGACACCCGATTTTCGCAAGCGAGAAAAGAAAAGCATTCTTTGGTACCGGCCTCGCCGGGGGCTTCACCACCATGAGCGCGCTGACACTCTTCATAGACACCCAGGGGCTCTCGCCTGAGATTGCGATGCTGCTTTTTATTGGCCCTGCTACCTATGCCTTTGGTTGGCACCAGGGCAGAAGACGAGCGAAGAAGGTGGGGCATGAGTAACCCGATTCTTCTCACGCTTCTGATTGGCGCTGCCGGTGGAATTGGCGCTGTGCTGCGCTACGCCATCATCTCCTGGCACGGAGCGCTGCCCTTTGGGCTTTTTGCGGTCAACATTCTCGCCGGCGGTTTTGTTGGCTACATCTACTCCGGCTCGCTGACCCAGGACTGGTTGGTGATCGCATCGGTAGGGCTTGCGGGAGGTCTTTCAACTTTTGCGACAGTCTCGGCCGAGGGGTTTGACTACTACCACCGAGGACGCTTGGTGCAGATGCTACTCACTCTGGTAATCAACGCTCTGATGCCTCTTCTGGCAATGATGCTTGTCATGCAGTTCGTCTAGTTTTTGTTATCATTTCTCAAGGTTTTCCAAAGGTTTCCAAGGCAGTATGGCCAAGGACTACGAGAGATAAAGGGGGCTCGCCATGGGGCGTGGCCGTCAAAAAGCAAAGAACACCAAGGTCGCTCGCGAGCTGAAGTACTACAGCCCATCGACCGACTACTCAGCGCTTGAGGCCGAGCTAGGTCAAAAAGCCGGGGAAGAGAACGAAGACTTCGTGGACCGCTGGGCTGATGACTATGAGGCTCCGCTTGATGACGAGCGCGTGGTTGATCTCGACGACGAGCAGTAGAAGCAGATACTCCCATAACCCAATAGGTTTTGTACAAAACTTGACACTGTTTTGTACAATAATCACATGGCCAAATTTTCTGCCTCCGAGGCAAGGGCGAACTTCAACCGCGTCCTTGAGCTAGCTAAAACCGAGGCTGTGGAAATCCAAAAGCACGGCAAGCCCTCGGCAATTATTCTCAGCGCAATGGACTACGACAAGCTAATTGACTATATCGAGGACCTAGAGGACAGCCTCACGGTGATGGAATTTGAGGCAGATCCAAAAGCTTTTGGGAAATCTACGCCCCTGGAAGAAGTAGAGCGTGAGCTCGGCCTCAAACCGCTATGAAGTTGAGCTGAGCGAAGTTGCGAAAAAGGATCTCGCAAAGCTAGAGATCAAGATTCAAGAACGAATTCGCTTGGCCTTCAAGGTACTCAGTTTTCATCCAAGGCCACCACTTGCGAAAAAGCTAAAGGGGCGAGACGGCTACCGGATTCGGGTTGGAGACTACCGAATAATCTATGAGGTCATTGACAGCCAGGTGCTCGTGCTAGTCATTCGCATAGGACATCGCAAAGAGATATACAAAAGTCGATAATTACCACGCGTTAGCGCCGACGACTAAGCCAACAAGAAGGTCTATATTTACTCGGTCGTCTCTATAGTCCTCGGTGAGAGCAAAATACTCTCCGTCTTCCGAGGCAATCCTCACGGTTCTACCCGCTGATTCGAGAAGGTCAACTGCAGCCTCTTTGGTCATGCCAACCACCTGGCAGGCCAGCACCTTGGTCTCGATGTGCAGCTCGGTGAACTGATCCGAAGAGGTGTCCTCATAGCAGTGCACATTAGGTGTGTCCCTCACCACGCTCACAGTTGCCGACTCTGCTCCGTAAACCAAGCCGAGCAGGAAGGCCCCGATAGCAACTGCGATGCCGACAACTCCAACGCCGACGGCAGCCTTATTGCGCATAGTCCCCAACTAAACGAACTGCTCCGCCCTGAACCCCCTTGGCGTTTGTGGTGTAGCCCTCAGCATCTGCATCGCATGCTGTCGACTCAATGACTCCGAGCTGCCAGGAGCGAATGCCAGCTGCCGTAATGAACTTCTCAATCTCCTGGGCTTTGGACTTTCTAACGACGAGGGCAAAGCCAAGTCCTAGGTTCCATGTGCTCTCGAGGTCCTTCAGATCATGCCCGGCCCAGCCGGCCAAAACCCTAAAGACATCATCTGGGCTCCAGGTGCTGCGGTCGACATCCAGAGAAACAGTCTCGGGCAGCACCCTCGAAAGATTCGCCGCGATGCCGCCTCCGGTGATGTGGCTCATGGTCGCAATCTGCCCATCAAACTTCTCAAGTACAGCGTTTAGGACACCGCTGTAAAGCCTGGTCGGCTCCAACAGCTTCTCACCCAAGGTGGTCGAAAACTCAGCAACGTGGTCTTTATAGCCAAGACCTTTGTCAGCAACAATTTTGCGGACCAGCGAGTAGCCATTTGAGTGCAAGCCGGATGCTGCAAGACCTAGAACCACATCGCCCACCTCGACCTTGTCGCTAGAGAGGATCATGCTTTTTTCTACAACTCCCGTCGCAGCTCCCGCAACGTCGTATTCGTCAGCACCCAAAAGCCCTGGGTGCTCAGCAGTCTCGCCCCCAACAAGAGCAACATCAACTTCTTTGCAGGCCTCGGCAATGCCTCTAACGATGTCTGCGATTCGGCTGGGCACAAGATTCCCGCAGGCGATGTAGTCGGTCATGAAGAGGCTCTTTGCCCCGGTTACGACGATGTCATCGACCACCATGCCAACAAGGTCCTGACCTATGGTGTCGTGCTTGTCTATGGCCTGGGCAATTGCGACTTTGGTACCGACGCCATCGGTTGAGGTTGCGAGAATCGGGTGCTCGTAGTTCTTTAGAAACCCTGCGTCAACCATCCCGGCGAAACCGCCGAAGCCGCCCAGAACCAGGTTGTTGTGAGTGGCCGAAACGGCCCTCTTCATGAGCTCTACGGCCTTGTCACCGGCCTCTGTGTCGACACCGGAAGAGGCGTATGGATTAGTCATCTACGTGTACGTGCTTCTCTTCTTTGATTGTCGCCATGCCTCTTTCAAGCAGGTTTTTACCAAGCGACTCGGCTGCCGGGAGCTCGATTGGGTATTCGCCTGTGAAGCATGCGGTGCAGAGCGATTCTGGCTTTTGGTTTGTGGCAGCAATCATGCCGTCCTTGGAGAGATAGCCAAGGGAGTCTGCCCCAATTGATTGCCTGACTTCGTCTGGCACAAGTCCTGAGGCAATCAGCTCAGCCCTTGAGGCGAAGTCAATTCCATAAAAGCATGGCCAGGTAATCGGCGGGCTGGAGATTCTCACATGAACCTCGGCAGCCCCCGCCTCTTTGAGCATCTTCACAAGGGCCCGCTGGGTATTGCCTCTAACGATCGAGTCATCGACCACGACCAGCCTCTTGCCCGCAATTACCTCACGAAGTGGGTTGAGCTTCAGCCTGATACCCAGCTGCCGAATGGTCTGAGAAGGTTGAATGAAGGTTCTGCCTACATAGGCATTCTTCACAAGCCCGTGCCCAAATGGAATTCCGCTCTGCTCGCTAAAACCAATTGCGGCAGGCGTTCCTGATTCTGGGGTTGGCATTACAAGGTCTGCCTCAACCGGGTACTCCTTGGCCAGGGTTCTCCCCATCTCAACCCTCGACTCATAGACAACACGGCCATTAATAGCGGTGTCGGGACGGGCCAGATACACATACTCAAAAACGCAGCCTGCCCGCTTAGTCTCAGCAAAACGCGAGGAGCGAAGTCCGTTCTCGTCAATTGCAATCAGCTCGCCAGGCTCAACCTCGCGAATATAGCTCGCACCAACGATGTCCAAAGCCGCGGACTCGGATGCCACAACCCAGCCGCGCTCTAGTCTCCCCAAAACCAGCGGCCTAACCCCTTGCGGATCACGGGCGGCATAGAGGGTTCCCTCGTCCATAAAGACAAGACAGTAGGCGCCCTTCACAAGTGGCAAAAGTTCAAGTGCTGTTGCCTCGAGTGAGCTGTCCTCATTTCCCGAGAGCAAGGCCGTCAGCACGGCGGTGTCGGTGGTGTTACCTCCCCTTAGCTCACCCTCGTGCTTTGGGTAGCGCTTCTGCAAAAGCTCTAGAAGCTCGGAGGTGTTGGTGAGGTTGCCGTTGTGTCCCAGAGCCACAGTGCCGTAGGCAGTCCTGCCTAGTGTTGGTTGGGCGTTCTTCCAGTGCGAGGCACCGGTTGTTGAATACCTGGTGTGCCCTACCGCGATGTGTCCCTCGAGAGACTCAAGTGCGGCCTCGTTAAAAACTTGAGAGACAAGTCCCATGTCTTTAAAAACGAGGATCTTGTCTCCGTTTGCAGTTGCGATTCCAGCCGATTCTTGGCCTCGGTGCTGGAGGGCATAGAGCCCGAAGTAGGCGAGTTTGGCTACCTCTTCACCCTCGGCCCAAACGCCAAAGACCCCGCATTTATCTTGCGGGCCTTTTTCGCCCGGCAGTATGTCGTGATTTAGTAGCCCGTCCCCGCGTATCACTCTGAAACCCTATTGGCTATCGCCCGCTTGGCTCTTCTGGACGATACAAGGTCAAAGATTATGGCTACCAAAACCCCAAGCCCGAGCCCCAAGGAACCAAGAGCGATCATGAGAAGACCAAAGAAGTTCTGCGGAACATCGGCGTTATCCGGTGCAATGGCAAAAATAACTACCGCGATCAAAACACCGAGAGCACTGCCGGTGAACATCCAGGGGAGCACCTTTGGTGCTCTGCGAATTTCAATTTCTTCGTTCTCGGCCACGGTCCAATTAAACCAGCAAACCTTAGGCAGCAGTACCGCTAATTGCCTAACTGACCGGAAATAGCTTCGCAGCCTCGCTCGCAAGAGTGCCCGAGGCGAGAACTTGACCTGCGGAATGCGCAGACTCCCAGCTGAGCCCTCCCAGGCAGAGCTCGAGAAATACCTCCGGGGCCATCTCGATGACGTTTGGCGGTGTGCCCCTGCGGTGATCAAGACCCTCCAGGCACTGGATCGCTCCATATGGAGGAACCCTAAGCTCCACGGCTCCCCCTGGAAACCTATTTTCGATCAGCTGGAGCAAGTACCTCACACTCATCGGCACATCACCATCGGCAATTGCCGAGGCTCCCACCTCGTCGCCTATCTGCTTCTTGCCCACTAGCCAATTATCCACGCCCTCCAGATGCCTTGGATTTCAAACAGCAAAGGATTCTGGCTCTTTAGCAATCCAATTTGGAGCCAGGCTGTTGCTAACAAGCCTCAAACCTAGGTATTTTTATGTGTATTCAAATACCTAAGAAAGGAGGTGAGAATGAAGAGAGAGCAGCTAGACAACATGGTTTCAGTAACCGATTTAGCCAACAAAGCATCACAGATAGTGGCAAAGGCGCAAGCGGGTAAGACTCAAATTGTCCTAAAGCACAACAAGCCCGCCGCTGTCCTAATGGACGTAGAGCTCTACCTTGCGATTGCAGAGCTATCCAACGTCTGGCACAAAGACCTGGACGAGGGCGAGTGGACAGACATCATCGACTACGCACAGACGGTTGTAACCGTCAGGAGAGCAGATACCAACGACGATGGCACCCGCTACACCTTCGATGAGTTGCTCGAGAGCGCGGGTCTGACTCGAGAGGACCTGGAGTGATCATCGTGTCGGGGCCGCAATTTGCAGCGATGTATGACGCCCTCGACAACTCTAAGAAGCTGCTCGTCTCAAAGAGTCTGGATCGGCTCGAGAAAGCTTTGGAGCCGATCGGGAAACCATTGCGTGGTGGCCTGTCTTCTTGCAGGTCAATTCGCACTGGCCACAATTCCAGACTAAGAATTGTTTACCGGTCGATCGAAGAGACAGCTGAGCTCATAGCCTTAGGGCCCCGAAGAGGCAGGTCCGTCTACATAATCGCCCTGGAAATACTCGAGAACTAGGGCAGTAAACTCGCGAGGGTGAGAATCCTCGTCATTGGCTCTGGCGCAAGAGAGCACGCCATCGTAAAGTCCCTCATT
Source organism: Aquiluna sp. (assembly GCA_028095925.1). Lineage (GTDB taxonomy): Bacteria > Actinomycetota > Actinomycetes > Actinomycetales > Microbacteriaceae > Aquiluna. The sequence continues at coordinate 3 of JAOHCW010000012.1, read as the reverse complement.
CGA
>JAOHCW010000011.1 GCA_028095925.1 Aquiluna sp. | reverse complement strand
CGCTTTTCAATCTCAGCGTCAATAACCTTTGCGCTCTCTAGAGTCTGCTCACCCTGGGTGGAAACCCTAGCGGCAAAAAGCACATCTGCATCCTGAGCGCTGGAGCGCACCAGCTCAACGGTCACATCGGATCTAAATTCAATCTCACTCATCGGAGCAAGCCTAAAGCTAGCTAGATGTAAAAAAGCACAACACTCCGCCCTTTAACTCCCTTTTCGCTTAACCTTGCACGGTGGATTCCCTAACCCTTGTTGGCCTGCTGCTGCTGGCAGCCATCGCGGCCGGAATCAGCTATCGGCTCCTGCACGGCAGAGGACACAAGGTAGCTGGCAAGCAGCGGGTTGACCTGGGCAGGCTGGGAGCCACAAAGAACGGTGTTCCAACCAATGTTCTTGGTAAGAAGGCGACCCTTTTGCAGTTTTCCACGGAGTACTGCGGTCAGTGCCCAGGAGTTCGCAGGCAGCTAGCCCAACTCGAGTATCGACTAGGTGGCCTTTCCCACCTCGAGGTCGACATCACAGAGCGAATTGAGATAGCAGCCAAATTCAACATCAGTCAGACACCAACGATATTCGTGCTGAACCCGAGCGGCGAGATCGTCTACCGAGTAGGTGGCGTTCCAAAGCTGCCACTACTTATGCAGGAACTAGAGAAACTAGGAGTGAAATGAGCGTGCAGTTTATAGACCCTCGCGGTCCAAGGTTCGGTGCTGGAATCACGAGCGTGTTATCGCTCGGCACCTTCGCCGCTGCCATTGGCGCGGTTTTCAACACCACCGCGGCATTTGTCTTGATGGCAGTGCTGCTCGCATCTTTTCTATGGAGTGTTTTCTCTCCGGCAAGCCACCCCTACCAACAAATTTTTAAAAAACTTGTCAGGCCCAGACTCAAAGAGCCCTCCGAGCTTGAAGACCCAAGGCCTCCCCAGTTTGCTCAGAAGGTTGGGCTCAGTTTTGCAATTCTTGGCGGCATTGGAGTTGCGCTTTTGAGCGAGACGATTGTGGCCATTGCAGCTGCATTTATTTTCCTGGCTGCCTTCTTGAATGCGTTCTTTGCCTTTTGCCTGGGCTGCCAGATGTATTTGCTACTAAAGCGCGCCGGCCTGCTTGGCAAGTAGGAAGGCTTTTCTAGCGGTCTTTCTGGCCCTTGGGCGGTCGCCCATCTTGTCATAGGCGTCTGCGAGTAGGAACCAGTAGAGGTGGTTTTCCTCGTTTTCTTCCACGAGCAGCTTGAATCTCTCAAAGCCAACCTGTGCGCTCTCTCGCACAGCCCTGCCGCTGGGACGAAGCTCATAGTCAAAGGCAAGACCGGCCTCGTCAACCATGCGCTGCAGCTTTGCCGCATTTAGGCCAAAGCGAATCTCTACGAGCACAAAGGCCACCGCAAAAGGTGGCAGCACAATAATCGCAAGCCCCATGGCAAGAGCAATGGGGGAACCATCGGCGATTAGCACTACCGCGCGCTGCACCAGCTCAAATGCGTAAAGGAGAGTGAGAAAAACAATTACTGCAAGCCAGGCGAGGGTCGCGCTCTTAGCCAAGAACATCCTCCAGGCCAACAGTTAGGCCTTTGGACTTGGCTGCAAACTCGATTGACCGAAGTATTCCGGCCGAATAGGCACGGTGAGAGGAGACATCGTGGCTCAGCACCAGCTGCTCACTGTCGCCTCCAAAAATGACATCCTGCTTCGCACTGACCCCGTCCATTCGAAGCGAGTGGATTGGCACTCCTGCCACCACCTCTCCCCTGGCTTCCTGATCAACACCCGGAATCAGCGGCTGAGAGCCACGATTCTTCGAAATCTGCTCCGCGGTTCTAATGGCCGTTCCCGAGGGCGAATCGAGCTTTCCTGCATGGTGGGCCTCGATGATCTCTATCGAGGCAAAGTGGGCAGCAGCCTTAGCGGCAAAGCGCTGCAGCAGCATCGACCCGATCGAAAAGTTAGGCACGACCACAACCGCAGCCGCTGGGTTCTGATTAAGAAGCTTCTCGATAGCGGCGAGCTTCACCTCGGACCAACCCGAGGTTCCGACCACGACCTTCATGCCGGACTCGACAGCAAACCTCACAAGCTCCTCGGAGGCGCCTAAGTTGGTGAAGTCAATGACAACGTCAGCCCCAAGCATTTGCTGAGGCGCAGAGCTTGAGTCCATGGCGGCGTGCAGCTTTAGGTTGGCATCGGCATCTACCAGGTCTTTGGTAAGCCGGCCCATTCGCCCTGAGGCGCCAAGGATTGCCACTGAAATCATGTGTCTAAACCTATCAAGCTCTCTTTTCAAGCTGATCTAGCGCGCTGCCCACCGCCACCAGCGTCTGCGGCATCGCGCTGATGCGCTGCGCCACCTGCTGAACCTCTTCCTTGGTGACCGCTCGGAACCGCTCCAGCACCTCTTCGACGCTAAGCCACTCGCCGCTTCCAAGCTCGGCACCCATCAGCCTGTTCATCCGCGAGAGTGTCCCCTCAAAGCGCAGTGCCAGGCCTCCGGTTATGTTGCCAAGTGCCAACTCGAACTCGTGGTCGGTAACTCCAGACTGGGCTATGCCGTCAAGTCCCTGACGCATCAAATCCACAACCAGTGCGGCATTCTCAGGATTACATCCGGCATACATTCCAAAGAATCCGGCATCGGAGTATCCGTGCTGGTAGGAGTAGGTGGAGTAGGCAAGACCCCTGTCCTCGCGAATCTCCTGGTAAAGCCTTGAGGACATGCCACCGCCAAGGATGGTGTTCATGATGCCAAGCGCGTAGCGCTGGTCATCCATGGCATGGAAGCTCTGATGGCCAAGAAGCACGTTCGCCTGCTGCACGTCTTTCTTTATAAGCCTCATCGGCTGTGGGCTTGGAATACCTACAGCACCATGCTGACGCCTAGGCATTGGGGCCGCATTAGCGGTCCAACCCACCTCCGCCAGCTGCTTAGAAACCAGCTCCACAAGCTCCTCATGCTTGAGACCTCCGGCTGCGGTAATAAGGAGGGAGCTGGGTGAATAGTTTTCTAGGTAGTGCTCGAAGACGCGGTCTCTGGTTACAGCCTTGATGCTATCAGGGCTGCCTCCAATCGGGCGACCGAGGGAAGTGTTGGGCATCAGGGCATCGGCGAAGGCCTCGTGAGCAACATCCTCAGGATCGTCCTCATTCATGGCAAGTTCTTCGAGAATCACGGTTCGCTCGTTCTCGAAGTCAGCCGGGTCAAGCTTGGCTGAGGTGAACATGTCGAGGATCACGTCAAGTGCCAGCGGCATTGCCGCGTTCTGCACCCTTGCGTAGTAACTGGTGTATTCCTTTGCCGTAGCGGCATTTGAGGATCCGCCTACCGAATCGAATGCGACCGAGATGTCCCTGGCCGAACGTCTTGCAGTCCCCTTGAACAAAAGGTGCTCCAAGAAGTGGGTTGACCCGAGGTGGTCATCGGTCTCATCTCTTGACCCAACGCCGACAGAGGCCGCTATCGCAACCGATGGGGCGGATGGAACTTCCTCGCTCAGAATGCGAACACCGCTGGGCAGCAAGGTTCTTGAGATCCTTGATGCCTCAGCGGTGAATTCGACTGAGCTATCTAGCTTTAGTTCCAATAATTACTCGGAATCTTCCTCGGACTCGGCGCCATCTTCACCCTCGATAACTGGTGAGAGCGATAGCTTGCCACGATCGTCGACCTTGGTTAGCTCGACCAGAATCTTCTGGCCAACCTCCAAAACGTCCTCGACGTTCTCGACGCGCTTTCCGCCCGATAGCTTCTTGAGCTCGGAGACGTGTAGCAAACCGTCCTTGCCTGGAAGCAGCGAAACGAAGGCTCCGAAGGTTGCAAGCTTCACAACGGTTCCCAGGAATCGCTCGCCAACCTCTGGAACGTGTGGGTTAGCGATTGCATTGATAGCAGCCTTGGCTGCGTCTGCGCTGGTGCCGTCGGTTGCTCCGATGTAGACGGTGCCGTCATCCTCGATCGAGATGTCGGCTCCGGTGTCTTCCTGGATCTGGTTGATCATCTTGCCCTTTGGACCAATGACCTCACCGATCTTGTCAACCGGAATCTTCACCGCGATGACTCTTGGTGCGAAGACTGAAAGCTCATCTGGCTCGTCAATTGCCTCGTTCATGATGTCGAGAATGAAGAGCCTTGCCTCCTTGGCCTGGGTAAGCGCCTTGGCAAGCTCGGCCGATGGAATGCCGTCGAGCTTGGTGTCGAGCTGAATTGCGGTTACAAAGTTGCGAGTGCCCGCAACCTTGAAGTCCATGTCGCCAAGGGCGTCCTCGGCACCGAGAATGTCGGTAAGTGCGGCGTACTGCGTCTTTCCGTCAACGGTGTCAGAGATAAGACCCATGGCGATACCTGCAACAGGTGCGCGCAGCGGCACACCCGCGTTTAGCAGGCTCAGAGTCGAGGCGCAAACGCTACCCATCGAGGTTGAACCGTTTGAGCTCAGTGCCTCGGAAACCTGCCTGATGGCATATGGGAACTCATCACGCGAAGGAAGCACTGGAACCAGCGCCCTCTCTGCAAGGGCTCCGTGACCAATCTCACGACGCTTCGGGGAACCGACCCTGCCGGTCTCACCGGTTGAGTAGGGAGGGAAGTTGTAGTGGTGCATGTAGCGCTTTGAGGTCTCAGGCGTCAGCGCGTCTAGCTGCTGCTCCATCTTGAGCATGTTCAAAGTGGTGACACCAAGAATCTGGGTCTCACCGCGCTGGAAGATGGCCGAGCCGTGGGTGCGAGGTATTACTGCAACCTCTGCATCGATAACACGAATGTCGCTTAGGCCACGACCATCAATGCGGATGCCCTCCTTGAGGACCCTGGTGCGCATTACCTTCTTCGAAACCGCCTTGTAGGCAGCTGAGAACTGGGTCATGTGCTCCTCGGAGAGCTTCGACTCTAGGCTCTCGCGAACCTTGGCCTTGAGCTCGTCATCCTTTGCCTGACGCTCCTGCTTGTCCGCGATCTGGTAGACCTTGGCAAGCTCGTCGCCACACTCAGCGGCAACTGCGTCATAGACCTCATCGGAGTAAGGCAGGAATACTGGGTAATCTGCGGTCTCCTTGGCAGCCTGGGAGGCAAGCTTGTTTTGTGCCTCAACGAGTGCCTTGATAAATGGCTTGGCAGCTTCAAGGCCCTGCGCCACAACCTCCTCGGTTGGCGAAACAGCGCCGCCACCAATTAGGTCCCAGCTGTTGTCGGTGGCCTCAGCCTCGACCATCATGATGGCGACGTCTTCCTTGCCACCTTCCGAGATGACCCGACCGGCAACCACCATGTCAAACACGGCGCTCTCAAGCTGCGAGTGCTTAGGGAATGCCACCCACTGGCCATCAATAAGTGCCACGCGAACACCGGCAACCGGACCTGAGAATGGCAGGCCTGCAAGCTGTGTGGACATTGAGGCTGCGTTAATGGCAACCACGTCGTAGAGCTCGTCAGGGTGAATTGACATGACTGTCACTACAACCTGAATCTCATTGCGAAGACCATCGACGAACGATGGGCGCAGTGGACGGTCAATCAACCTCGCGGCCAAAATGGCCTCGGTCGATGGGCGTCCCTCACGACGGAAGAAGCTTCCCGGAATCTTTCCTGCTGCATACATGCGCTCTTCAACGTCAATGGTCAGTGGGAAGAAGTCGAACTGCTCCTTGGGCTGCTTTGAAGCGCTGGTTGCCGAGAAGAGCATTGTCTCTTCGTCGATGTAGACGGCTGCAGCACCTGCTGCCTGCTGGGCAAGGCGCCCGGCCTCGAAGCGAATGGTGCGCTTTCCAAATTTGCCGTTATCGATCACGGCTTCTGCGAATTTAATCTCTGGGCCTTCCATGGCCCCTCCTTATCCTTACGCGCACGCAACAAACGCAAAAAACCAAATCGGCTTTTCGCATGCGTGCTAGGAGGAGGAAGTGCTGGTCGTCAGTAAAAAATTCTGGGGCCGTGACCCAAAATCTTCCACCGAGGACCCGCCTTCGGGCTCCTCCGTATTACAAGCGTAACAACTTAGGGTCAAAAATGCCTAGAAGCAAAAACCCCCGGCGGTTTGCCGGGGGGGTAATTGATCACAAATCTAGCGACGGAGTCCGATGCGCTCGATCAGGGTTCTGTAGCGCGCAATGTCTACCTTCTTCAGGTAGTCAAGTAGGCGCCTGCGCTGACCGACCAGGAGCAAAAGTCCACGACGTGAGTGGTGGTCGTGGTGGTGCTCCTTGAGGTGCTCGGTTAGGTCGAGAATGCGGCGTGAGAGGACCGCGATCTGCACCTCTGGGCTTCCGGTGTCACCGGGGCCGGTTGCATACTCATCGATGATTTGCTTTTTGATGCTTGGGTCTAGAGCCATTGCTTAGTCCTCTTTCTTTCCGCAGCGCGGCGCAAAAGTCCTTTTGACTAAAGCTCTCTTTATCCGCGGCCGATATACGGCAGAAGCAAAAGCTTAGAGATAAACGCGCGAAAATGCTAGGCGGTAGTGCCTTCACTCGATGAGTCAAGGGGCTCAGGCTCCACATATTTGTTGCCGTCATAGAAGCTCTTCGAGGGTCTCAGCGCCATGATGATGTAGACGACCATGACTGCCAGGAACAGCGCGAAGATCGGCAAAATCAAGAAGATTAGGCTCATAAGCTCCTCGGAGGTAAGCATCCCTCCAGGAATTGCGTTGTTCAAGACCGCAACCGCACCAATGCCGGCGAATATGCCATAGCCAATCGGGACGGCCTGCAGGAATAGCCACTTTGCAGAGAAACCTGCGTCATGCAGCCTCCTTGCGAGAATCGAAAGATTAGGCACCAAAAGCGCAAAAGACAGGAAGTTACTGAGCGGCGTTGGCTGGGCAGCGACGTTTTGAATCTCCTGCATCCAGTCGGCGGTCTGAACAGGAGCTGGCCAAATGATTGATTCGAGGGTGCCGACAACTAGCCCCAACAGAACGGTGAAGAGAATCCAATACCAAAATTCTCGCCTTGAGGCCTTGCCCTTGAAATTGAAATAGTTTCTAAATCCGCTTTGGATGGCTCCGATAAAACTCATGGTTCGAGCCTAACCCTCAAGAATTTTCCTGGCGCCCGCAACATCACTGGCAATCTGATCAGTGAGCTGCTCAACCGACTCAAACTTTGCCCACGGCCTCACCTGATCCACGTACTCGCAAATCACAGTCTTGCCATAAAGATCTAGGTCGTCTCGGCCGATGACATGGGACTCCAAAAGCCTCGGAACAGCCTCGATCGAGTCGTTGGTCCCGACCGAGTGCGCGGCCGGGTAGCGAACGCCATCGGCATAGAGATAGCCCGCATAAACACCGTCAGCTGGAAGTAAGCCCTCGCTGTCTCGGGAAAGGTTTGCCGTAGGGTAACCAAGCTTGCGGCCAAGCTTTCGGCCATGCTCAACAACTCCCTCGGTTTGGTGATTGCGACCAAGCAGAACACTTGCCGCAAAGACTTTGCCTTCGGCGATCAACTGCCTGGTCTTAGTCGAGGATATCTTCTGGTCTTCCAGCATCACGTGGCTTACCTGCTGGGCCTTGAATCCATAGGGTGACCCCAGCTCGCTGAGCGTCTCAACCGAGCCCGAGCCTTTGTGGCCAAAGCGGAAGCCCTCCCCGACCAGCACCAGCTTTGCTCTAAGAGGCACGATGTGCGTCACCACAAACTCCTCTGGGGTTAGGTGCGCAAACTCCTCATCGAAAGTCAAGGTGCGCATCGCCGCAACACCAAGCTCGGCAACCAGTCTGGCCTTTTGGCGGGGGCCAATGATGGGTAGCGGAACGTTCTCCGGGTTAAGCACGTGATTTGGGTGCCGATCAAAGGTCACCACAACAGGAGCTAGCGCATGATCCTCCGCCTGGGTTACCAGCTCGTGTATCAGCTGCTGATGACCCAGGTGAACACCGTCAAATTTTCCAATCGCAAGAGCAGTATTGGAAAAACCCTCAGGCAACTTCGTTATCTCAAGCACTTTGCCTCCGCAGCCAGATTAGGCCAAGCACCGGCAACAACAGCGGAATGAACGCGTAGCCCGCGCCAAATCCCGACCAGACCGAGGGGTGGTCGAACAGCTCAGGCAAAAAGAGGCTGAATCCGCCCACGCTAACCACCCCAATTAACTCGAACCAAACCGCAAAAGTTGCACGCCTTCTCCAAGCATCCCCAGACCTAGCAAGAGCGAATGTGGCAAAAACATAGACCAGTGCGCTAATTGCCGAGAGTGAGTAGGCAAGCGGAGCCTCATCGAACTTGGTGGCAATCTGAAACAGGGCCCTAGCAGAGGCCGAAAGGGCAAAGATGCCGTAAATGGCAATCAGCAGTCTTCCGACTCCGAGGGAACGATTCACGCGATAACTCTATTCTTTGCGGCTTAGGCGAGCGGGCTGACCCCAGACCAAATCTGCAGCATCCTCACAAGCATCACCGCAACTGTCAGTGATGCAGCTCCGAGGATCACAGTTGACCACTTAGTTTTTTCGGCAAGGGCCCAAAACCAAGCGGCCACTTGGACAATGATCGCGACCAGTAGGTAGCCGAAGTACTCAAGAGTGCTTATCACCGCGCGCTCCCCGGAGATCGCCAGGATAGATGAAACAAGTAGCTGTACAGCAAGACCTGCGAGCACCGCCAGTGACATCATGATCTCCGGCTGGCCAGGCTTTCTACCAATAAAACCGAGCAAAAGCTGCACGGTACCAACCGCAAGGGTCAAGAACAGAAGGACGTAGTAGAGCGGCTCGAGCATCTATGCCTCCTCCGGAAAAACCACGGAGCTCTTTGCATCTGAACCCACCGGCTCAATTACTGCGACCAGTCTTCCGTTTGCTGTGGCACAGCTCATCCCAGCAATCTCAAGAGCTAGGCGCTTGCCGTGCCTTAGGTCGATTTCCTGTTGAGGGGAGATGGCAACTTCCGGCATGAGCATTTTCAACACCTCAACATTTGTGACAAGGGTCGGCTCCTCGGAGATGCCACTCGCATTTGAAACCTCAAAGGCTCCGATTCTTGTCCTTCTGAGAGCGGTTAGGTGACCTCCAACCCCAAGCGACTCGCCGAGATCTCTAGCTAGGGCCCTGATGTAGGTTCCAGAACTGCAGTCCACCAAGACATTGATGTCTAGGTACGTGCCAACTACTGAGGGCTCGCCAATCACCTCAAACCTTGAAACCGTCACACTTCGAGACTTTAGGACGACCCCTTCACCCGCGCGCACAAGGTCATAGGCCCTCTTGCCATCTACCTTGATCGCACTGACCGAGGAGGGAACCTGCTGGATGTTGCCGGTGAGCTTGAAAATCTCTCTGGCTAGTTCATCGTTTGAAATTTTTGAAGCATCCTGGGCTTGACCTAATTCCCCTTCTGCATCGTCAGTTGAAGTGGAAGCTCCGAGTCGAATGGTTGCTAGGTAGGTCTTATCGAGCCCGGAAAGGAACTGCATCAGTTTTGTGCCGGCACCAACACCCATCAGAAGGAGGCCTGTAGCCATCGGGTCCAAGGTTCCAGCGTGGCCGATTTTCTTGGTCCCAAGCAGCTTCCTGAGCTTGGCTACTACATCGTGTGAGGTGAAACCCTGTTGCTTATCGATCAGGGCAATACCCGAGACCACTAGTCCTCCTGGGGCTTGCGATAGGGGTCTGGATCTCCGGCAGGCTGAGCCTTGCTGGCGAGCTGAACTACCTCTTCGTCTCTGCGCTTTGCCTCGGCTAGCAGCTCTGCGAGCTGGCCAGCATTCTCTGGAATCTCATCTTTTTCAAGCTCGAGAGTTGGAGTTATGCGAATGCCGAGCTGACGACCGATCTCTCCGCGAAGTCGACCTCGATTCTCTTCAAGAATCTCCCTGCTGCGATCAACTTCCTCATCGGCCCCGTAAACAGTGTAGAAGAGGCAGGCATGGGCGAGATCCGGTGTTACCCGGCAGTCGGTAAAGGTGACAAACCCAAGGTCCGGGTCCTTCACAACCTTGGCAAGAGCCTGCGCGGCGAGCACCTTAATGCGCTCACCGAGCCTTCTCGCCCTCGCTACATCTGCCACTAGACCCTCGGCTTCTCAACCATCTCGTAGGTTTCGATGACGTCATCGATCTGAACATCGTTGAAGTCTCCAAGCCCGATACCACACTCGTAATCAGTCTTCACCTCGGTCACGTCGTCCTTGAATCGCTTCAGGGAGTCGACCTTTAGGCCCTCTTGAATCATCTCGCCATCGCGAAGCACCCTTGCGAGTGCGTTGCGCTTTATGAGACCGGAGCGGACATAGGAACCTGCGATGGTGCCGAACTTCGAGGACTTGAAGATCTCCCTGACCTCGGCCGTACCCATCTGCTTCTCCTCGTACTCAGGCTTGAGCATGCCCTTGAGGGAGTTCTCAATGTCCTCGAGTGCGTTGTAGATGACGGTGTAGTGACGAACGTCCACGCCCTCGCGGTCCGCACGCTCCTTGGCCTTGTTGTCCGGACGGACATTGAAGCCAATAATGACTGCTGAGTCCACGGTTGCCAGGTTGACATCGGACTCGGTAATTGCACCGACACCGCGGTGGATGATTCGAAGCTGGACCGAGTCATCTACCTCAATCTTGAGAAGGCTGTCCTCGAGGGCCTCAACAGCACCGGAGACATCACCCTTGATGATGAGGTTGAGGGACTCGACCTTGCCGTCCTCGAGGGCCTTGGTGAAGTCCTCAAGCGACAGCCTCTTGCGAGTCCTCGCAAGCAGAGCATTTCTGTCCGCTGCCTCACGCTTCTCGGCAATCTGCCGCGCCTGACGCTCGTCATCGGCAACCACAAAGGTGTCTCCCGCACGAGGGACGGACTGCAGTCCGAGCACCTGGACCGGGCGAGAAGGCTCGGCAGCCTCAACTGCATTGCCATTCTCGTCAAACATGGCCCTCACGCGACCGTGAGCACTTCCGGCGACGATTGCGTCTCCAACCTGAAGCGTTCCTGACTGGATCAAAACAGTTGCGACCGAACCGCGACCCTTATCAAGGTTTGCCTCGATGGCAACTCCCCTGGCAGAACGGTCAGGGTTGGCACGAAGGTCCAAGGCAGCGTCTGCAGTTAGAAGAACTGCATCCATTAGCTTGTCCATGCCCATGTTCTTCAAAGCCGAAACCTCTACGAACATGACATCGCCACCAAACTCCTCGGCAACCAGTCCAAATTCGGTTAGCTGCTGACGAATCTTGTCCGGGTTCGCACCCTCTTTATCAACCTTGTTGATGGCCACCACAATTGGAACCTGTGCGGCCTGGGCGTGATTCAGTGCCTCAATGGTCTGAGGCATCACTCCGTCATCGGCTGCAACAACCAAGATTGCGATGTCGGTGACCTGGGTACCTCTGGCACGCATAGCCGTGAAGGCCTCGTGACCTGGAGTGTCAATGAAGGTTATGGCCCGATCAACACCATCGTGGATGGTGTGAACCTGGTAGGCACCGATGTGCTGGGTGATGCCGCCGGCCTCACCGGCGACAACGTTAGAGTTTCGGATCGAGTCCAGCACCCTCGTCTTACCGTGGTCGACGTGACCCATGACGGTGACAACTGGAGGCCTGGGGCTCAGATTCTCTGAATCTTCCTCATCGATGTCGGTCGAAATGCTTAGACCGAAGCCCTCGTAAAGCTCGCGCTCCTCGTCCTCCGGAGAAACTAGCTCTACTTTGTAGCCCAGCTCCTCACCAAGAATTTGGAAGGTGTCCTCATCCAGGGATGCGGTGGCGGTTGCCATTTGTCCCAGGTGGAACAGAACCGTGATCAGCTGACCTGCATTTGCGCCAATCTTGTCGGCGAAGTCCTGGATGGATGCACCGCGGCGAATTCGTACAACTGTGTTGCCATCACCGCGTGGGACCATCGCACCGCCAAGGCTCGGTGCCTCGCGCTGCTCAAACTCCTCGCGCTTTGTGCGCTTTGACTTTCTCGACTTGCTCTTAGAGCCGCCCTTACCAAAAGCTCCTGCGGTACCGGCTCCGCGGCCTCCACGGCCTCCGGGTCCTGGCCTACCGGGGAATGCACCTGGTCTGCCGCCACCTGGGGCTCCGCCTGGTCCTCCCGGGCCTGCACCAAAGCCTCCTGGCTTTCCGCCACCCGGTCTTGGAGCTCCGCCTGGACGCTGTGGTCCGCCCTGTTGCGGTCTTGGTCCGCCGGGACGCTGAGCCTGCCCTGGGGCTCCCTGGGGCCTTGGCCGGCCCATGCCCTGGTTTGAAGAAAACGGGTTGTTTCCAGGCCTAGCCATCGGACGAGGAATGCCCATGCCCTGGTTTGAAGAAAACGGGTTATTTCCCGGGCGAGGAATGCCTTGCAATGGGGCTGGCTTCTCGGCTGGCTCTGCCGGCTTCTCGGCTGGCTTTTCTGCAACCTGCTCGGCAGGCTTTGCTTCAGCTTCAGTCGTCTTTGCCTCTGGCTTTGGCTTTTCAGCCTTTGGCTTCTCGGCTGGCTTTTCCTTCTTTGGATAGGCCGCACGGAGCTTGGCTGCAACCGGTGGTGCGATGGTGGAAGAGCCACCCTTCACGTACTCACCGAGCTCTTCAAGCTTCGCGAGAGCGACCTTGGTATCAATACCAAGTTCTTTAGCTATGTCGTATACGCGTGGAAGCGCCACTGAATTTCTCCTGTCTGGGGCCAACCCCAAACAGGGCAGGCCTTATTGCTGAGCGGGTCTCATTTCTGAAAGCTCATTTGGTGTCACACATCTTCTGCCTGCTTCTATGTCTATAGAAATTCTTCGCAACAACGCTGCGAAGCTTTGGACTTCGCCCATTCTATTGGGAAATGGCGCTACTGGCTATTCATCCATCGTGCTATCGGGCTGGATGTCGATCTTGGCGCCGGTTAGCTTTGCAGCCAGACGGGCGTTTTGACCCTCCTTACCAATAGCTAATGAGAGCTGGAAATCTGGGACCAGAACCCTAACGGCCTTCAGTCCGGCATCAATGACGAAGCTGGAAGACACTTTGGCCGGTGATAGAGCGTGGGCAACGAACTCCGCCAGGTTCTCGGAGTGGTCTACTACGTCAATCTTTTCCTCATTTAGCTCGCTGCTGACAGCTCTGACCCGCTGACCAAGTTCGCCAATGCAGGCGCCTTTGGCGTTGATGCCCGGCTCGTTTGAGCGAACTGAAATCTTGGTGCGGTGACCGGCTTCCCTGGCGATTGAGGTGATCTCCACCTGACCCGATGCAACCTCTGGAACCTCAAGAGCAAAAAGCTTGCGCACGAGGTTGGGGTGGGTTCTAGAAACCGTAATCATTGGGCCCCGAAGGCCCTTTTGGACGCTGGTGACGTAGACGCGAATTCTGCGGCCGTGGGAGTAGTCCTCGCCTGGGACCTGCTCCTCAGGAGGCATGATTGCCTCGATTGAGCCCAGGTTCACATAAACCATGTAGGGCCGTGACCCTTGCTGTATCTGACCGGCAACTATGTCGCCCTCTTTGCCCTTGAATTCTCCGAGTAGCCCCTCATCGGCTATCTCTCGCATGCGCTGCGCGATTACCTGCTTTGCGGCATAGGCAGCAACTCGGCCAAAGCCCTCGGGAGTTACCTCATTTTCGGTCTCGGTTGGCTCGCCCTCTTCATCCAAGACGGCCGCGAAAACTGATACGTGCCCGGTTTTGCGGTCTAAATTTGCGCGGCAACCCTTGGGGTGCTCTCCGATGTGCTTGTAGTAGGCGGCAAGAATGGCAGCCTCGATAATTTGGACGAGTTCGTCAAAGGGGATTTCTTTTTCGCGCTCTAGCAGGCGGAGGACACTGAGATCGATATCCATTTGGCCTGCACCTGTTCTATTTCCTGCGCGAGGTTATCTCCGCTAAAGCAGATTCTAGCTTTACAGTCAAGCGCTCGCCTGACGCTCTGTCCCAAAGCTCCACTTCTCCACCCTCGAGACCCCTGCCGCAAACAATTACCCAGGGCATACCCAATAGCTCTGCATCAGCAAACTTGATCCCGGGAGACACCTTGCGGTCATCAAGCATCACGTCAAAACCCATCTCTTCGGCCTCGCCAGCAAGAGCCTCAGCGGCCTCAAAGACGCTCTCCTCTTTGCCGGCCGCGATGATGTGGATTTGTGCGGGGGCGACGGCTTCTGGCCAGATCAAGCCCTTTTCGTCGTGAGACTGCTCGGCAATCACCGCAACAAGTCTTGTGACTCCAATGCCGTAGCTTCCCATGGTCACAGTTACCAACTTGCCGTTTTCATCTAAGACCTTGAGGTCAAGCGCCTCGGCATACTTGCGCCCAAGCTGGAAGACGTGCCCGATTTCGATGCCTCGGGCTAGCTCAAGTGGACCGGAGCCGTCCGGTGCTGGGTCGCCGGCAACTACCTCGGCTATATCTGCAATGCCATCGGATGAGAAGTCCCTGCCGTAGGTGAGATGCCAAACGTGCTTCTCATCTTCATTAGCGCCAGTGATCCAGCTGGATCCCTTGGCAACACGAGGGTCCAAAAAATAAGGAATCTTGCTTGCTGACTTCTCCCCCAGGAACTGAGAGCCACTCTTGGTTGGGCCGATATAACCCTTCACCAGTTGCGGATGCTTGGAGAAGTCCTCTTCGGTGGCCTGCTCTACATCGTTGGGTGAGAACCATGCCTCAGCTCGCTTTTGGTCAACCTCGCGATCGCCCGGGATGCCCACAATCGCAAGCGACCGCTTACCCTCGGGCGAAACCAAAGCCAGGACAACATTCTTTAGGGTGTCCGCGGCCGTCCACTGACCGCCCTTTCTGGGGTGATTCTGATTAGAAAAGTCGACCAGGGTGGCGATGGTTGGAGTCTTCGGAGACTCGTGGATCTCGGCCGCAGGAGTCTTTGAAGCATCTTGTTCTTGGGCTACCTCAAAACGAATCGCTTCGACGTTTGCTGCAAAGCCTCCCGAGGAGCGGACGAAAGTGTCCTCACCGATTGGTGCCGGGCACAAGAATTCTTCTGACTTCGAGCCTCCCATTGCACCCGCATCAGCCTTGACGATTACGTAGTCGAGCCCGAGCCTTTTGAAGATGCGCTCGTAGGCATCACGCTGCGCCTGATAGCTGACTTCGAGGCCCTCGTCGGAGATGTCGAAACTGTAGGCGTCCTTCATGATGAACTCGCGACCGCGCAGGAGTCCCGCTCTTGGTCTTGCCTCGTCGCGGTACTTGAGCTGAATCTGATAGATGCTCAGTGGCAAGTCTTTGTAGGAGGTGTAGAGGTCCTTCACTAAAAGCGTGAAGACCTCCTCGTGGGTTGGGGCAAGCAGGTAGTCCGCGTCCTTGCGGTCTTTGAGCCTAAAAATATTGTCGCCGTATTCTTCCCAGCGACCGGTGGCCTCATAGGGCTCCTTGGGGAGTAGCCCAGGAAAGTGAACCTCTTGGCTGCCAGCTGCTGCCATCTCCTCACGGACGATCTTCTCGATCTTGTTCTTGACCATAAGCCCAAGCGGCAGCCAGGACCAGATACCCGGCCCCGCCCTGCGGATATAGCCGGCTCGAACTAGGAGCTTGTGGCTATCAACCTCGGCATCAGCAGGATCCTCGCGGAGGGTTCTTAGAAAAAGTGTGCTCAGGCGATAAGGCATGCGCACAATGTTAGCTACTCGCCGACGGATACCTGTGCGGTTCCAAGCTCACTTGGATCCATTTCCGCGGCAATTCGGTTGGCCTCTTCGATCAGCGTCTGAACAATTTGGCTCTCAGGAACGGTCTTAATCACCTCACCCTTGACAAAAATCTGGCCCTTGCCGTTACCCGAGGCAACACCAAGATCGGCTTCTCTTGCCTCACCGGGGCCATTTACAACGCAGCCCATTACAGCCACACGAATCGGAACCGTTAGGTGCTTGAGGCCCTCGGTCACATCGTCTGCGAGGGTGTAGACATCGACCTGTGCCCTTCCGCAGCTTGGGCAGGAGACGATTTCGAGCTTTCTAGGTCTGAGGTTCAGGCTCTCCAGGATCTGCGATCCGACCTTGATCTCCTCAACTGGCGGAGCAGAGAGCGAAACCCTGATGGTGTCGCCAATGCCCTGGCTCAATAGCGCACCAAAGGCAACTGCTGACTTTATGGTTCCCTGGAATGCAGGGCCGGCTTCGGTAACACCCAGGTGCAGCGGCCAGTCGCCACGCTCAGAAAGCTGCTGATAGGCGCTGACCATCACAACCGGATCGTTGTGCTTGACCGAAATCTTGAAGTCGTGAAAGTCGTGCTCTTCAAACAAAGAGGCTTCCCAGACAGCAGACTCAACAAGTGCCTCCGCCGTTGGCTTGCCGTATTTCTCCAAGAGCCTTGGGTCCAAAGAACCTGCGTTTACGCCAATGCGGATGGAGACTCCTGCGTCCTTTGCGGCTTTGGCAATCTCGCCAACCTGGTCATCAAACTTTCTGATGTTTCCCGGGTTCACCCTGACCGCACCACACCCAGCATCAATTGCCTGGAAGACATAGCGAGGTTGGAAGTGGATGTCGGCAATCACCGGAATCTGGCTGCGCTTTGCGATGATGCGAAGAACGTCTGCATCGTCCTGGGATGGCACAGCAACACGCACGATGTCGCAACCGGATGCCGTCAGTTCCGCGATCTGCTGCAAGGTGGCATTGATGTCTGTGGTGGGGGTGGTGGTCATCGACTGCACCGAAATGGGTGCGTCGCCGCCGACGGCCACCTTGCCAACCATGATCTGCCGGGTCTTGCGCCTGGGAGCCAGTGTTGGAGGTGGTGACTTGGGAAGTCCGAGATTTACAGCCGGCACTTACGCCCCTTTACTTTTTCTCTAGCAATACAACAGTCAATTGCTAATTTAGCTTCCTAGCCCAGACTGATTGGGTTAATCAGGTCAGCAAGAATCAAAACGACCCCTGTGAAGATTAGTAGCACCCACATTCCATATGCCACAGGCAGAGCCTTCACGGTGTCAACGGGTCCGGGATCTTTTCTGGTAACAAGGCGCGAAACCCTGCGCTTTGCTCCCTCATAGAGAGCCCCTGCGACGTGCCCACCATCAAGTGGTAATAGCGGAATCAGGTTGAAAGCAAACAGCGCAATGTTCAATGAACCTAGAAGTAGCAGCAGCGAGGAAAGCTTGGCCTCTAGAGGAATCTCTGCCGCGGTGAGCTCACCAGCCAGCTGCCCAACACCAACGATCGATACAGCCCCATAGGGGTCTCGCTCGGCAAGGCCGAAGGTTGAGACAAAGACCTGGTATACCTGCTGCGGAAGTTCAACAATGAAGGCGAACATTGCCCCGGTGGCCGCTACCCCATAGCCGAGCGATTCACCGAGTGGCATTGGGTTGCTCGTGGGAGCAAGGCTGACGCCAATTATCGGGGTGAGCCTGGTTATCGGGTTACCCTCACCATCAAGGCTAAGAGTGCCGTTTGAGTCGTAGACGGCCCTCTCAAAATAGCTCGGGGTAATGCTGAGGCTTAGCTGCTGGCCGTTCCTGTCGACAACCAAAGTCGACGCCCCCTGACCTCGAGTGGTCATGATTTCCGTTACCTCGGCAAAGCTGACCACACTTGTGCCATTTACTGACAGGACCCTGTCGCCGTCGGCCATTCCGGCCTGGGCTGCGGGCGATATCGGTGCTCCCGCCGGGCAGCTACCATCGCTTGAAGCCTCAATGCACTGATAAACCTTGGCCACGGTCAGCGAGTTTTGCAGTGGGCCTATTCCAGTCAGGGCAATTGCAATTAGTAGCAGTCCGAGGAAAAAGTTCATCATGGGCCCACCGAGCATGATGGTGACTTTCTTCCAGGTGCTCAGCTCGTAAAACTGTCTACCTGAATCACCCTCTTCTTCCTGAGCGGCAATCTCCTTGCGAGCTTCCTTGATCCAGCTGGCAAACGGGCCACGGTAGGGCTTTCTTTCCGGCGGATACATGCCCGCCATGAGAATGTAGCCGCCGAGTGGAAATGCCTTGAAGCCGAACTCAGTCTCGCCGTGCTGACTGGAGAAAAACGTCGGACCAAACCCGATCATGAACTGCTTCACCCTGACCCCAAAGGCTTTTGCCGGGGCGTAGTGGCCAAGCTCGTGGAGGCCAATTGAGAGGGCTATTCCGACAATCACCACCAAAATGCCGATTGCGTAGAGGGCTATGTCGAGCACGTGGTCAACGTTACTATCTGATCCGCTGGGCAATTAGAGAGTCTGCTGTGAGGCGAGCCCAAGTCTCAGACTCCAAGACTCCTTCAAGAGTAAGCCTCGAAGGAGGGTTGTGCTGCTCTATTACCTGGTCGATGATGCTGACGATCTCCACAAAGCCAATTTGCCCGGCCAAAAATGCCTCGACGGCCTGCTCATTGGCGGCGTTATAAACAGCAGGGAAAGTCAGTCCTCGAAGTGCGACCTCGCGAGCGAGCGGAATGGCCTTGAAAACCTCTTCGTCGATGGGCTCGAACTCCCAAGAGTGACTCTGAGTCCAGTCAATTGGCGCCACAGCACCTGGTTGCCGCTTTGGCCAATCGAGCGCGAGCGCCAGCGGAAGCTTCATGTCGGTAATTGAGCACTGAGCGATAACCGATCCG
This sequence comes from Aquiluna sp., assembly GCA_028095925.1. Lineage (GTDB taxonomy): Bacteria > Actinomycetota > Actinomycetes > Actinomycetales > Microbacteriaceae > Aquiluna. The sequence goes on along the minus strand of JAOHCW010000011.1, from coordinate 19,284 downwards.
TCGGAGTACTCCACCATCGAATGGACAGCGGACTGCGGGTGAACGGTTATTGCGATCCTGTCAATCGGGACACCAAAAAGCAGCTGCGCCTCAATCATCTCTAGGCCCTTGTTCACCATAGAAGCCGAGTTGATGGTGATGATTCGGCCCATCGACCAGGTCGGATGCTTTAGTGCCTGCTCAATGGTCACAGACTTAAGCTGCTCGGCAGAAAAACCCCTGAAGGGGCCTCCGCTTGCGGTCAGGATTAGCTTTTCAACCTCAGCTTCGTCACCGGACCTGAGGCATTGTGCGAGCGCCGAATGTTCGGAGTCAACCGGAACAATCTGACCGGGGCTTGCAATGCTGGTGACAAGCTCACCGCCAACAATGAGCGACTCTTTGTTAGCCAGCGCCAGGGTCTTGCCGCTCTCAAGAGCCGCGAGGGTGGCGGCCAGCCCGGCAGAGCCGCTGATGCCGTGCACCAAAACATCAGCCTGGACATCTCTTGCCAGCTTGGCTGCCTCGTCTGCACCGAGTGCAACGTCGTCGCGAGTCAAACCAAACTCAATGCGCTGCTGCTCTAGAAGCTCTGTGGAGGTGTTTGCCGAGAGCCCGACAACCTTGAACCGGTCGGGGAACTCCCCGATTAGGTCGAGAGCCTGAGAGCCGACCGAACCGGTAGAACCAAGAACTATCACCGAGCGCATAGGGAAAGCTTAGAACCCGCTTTGAAGTTCTGGATCTTGAGCCAGAAAACAGCTTTGAGAATCTAGACTTCTGACATGACTCTCGAGCAGAAGCGCCACGTCGTCACCGCCATTCCAGGGCCCAATTCCGTCGCCCTACAGAAGCGTCGAAGCGAGGTCGTCTCCGCAGGTGTTGGAACCATGTTGCCCACCTTCATCGAAGAGGCCCACGACGCAATACTGAAAGATGTTGATGGCAATCACCTGATTGACATGGGCTCTGGCATTGGCGTTGTCACCATTGGTCACACCAACGAGAAGCTCGTGGCCGCTGTTTCTGAGCAGGTCGCCAAACTAACCCACACCCTTTTCACCGTCGCTCCCTATGAGCCCTATGTGAGAGCAGCTGAGCTACTTACGAGCCACGCACCGTGCGGAAAAAAGAAAAAGGCCGCATTTTTCAACTCGGGTGCAGAGGCTGTTGAAAACGCGGTAAAGATTGCAAGAAAGGTGACCGGTCGCACCGAGATCGCGGTCTTTGACCACTCCTACCACGGCCGCACAAATCTCACGATGGCCATGAACTTCAAGGCTCATCCCTATGGAACCGGTTTTGGACCCCTTGCTGGAAGTGTCCACCACGCCCCTATGAGTTACCCATTCCGGGACCCGGCTGAGATGACCGGACCCGAGGCGGCAACCAGGGCAATCACCTACCTAGAAAAGCGGGTTGGTGCATCACAACTTGCAGCACTCTTTATCGAACCCATCCAGGGCGAGGGCGGCTTCATTGTCCCAGCCCCAGGATTCTTGCTCACGCTTCAGGAGTGGACCAGGGCCAACGGCATCGTGCTGGTTGCTGACGAGGTTCAGAGCGGTATGGCAAGGACCGGAAAGTGGTTTGCCAGCGAGTGGGAAAAGGGCTTCGAGCCTGACCTCATCACGGTCGCCAAGGGAATTGCAGGCGGCATGCCGCTCTCGGGAGTTGTTGGCCGTGCAGAGATTATGGATGCCGCCCACGCAGGCGGACTCGGAGGAACCTTCGGTGGCACCCCAACGGCTGTTGCCGCTGCGGTTGCCGTCATGGAGCAGTTCGAAGACGGCGGCTGGTTTGAGAGAGCAGAGCAGATTGGCGAAATACTATCGGGCAGGCTCACTGCAATGCAGAACAACTACCCGGTAATTGGCGATGTTCGCGGCAAAGGGGCAATGCAGGCGATCGAGCTCGTTAGGCCAGGGACCATGGACCCAAACCCCGAGGCCACCGATGCGGTGATGAAGCACTGCCACCAAAACGGTGTTTTGGTGCTCAATGCTGGTACCTACAACAACGTTCTAAGATTCCTACCTCCGCTTGCGATCAGCGACGAGCTGCTGCACGACGCACTTGACGTTCTTGCAGCCGGACTGGCCAAGCTCTAGCTCCAACAAATCCAGGGGAAACCCGCAAGAGTCAAAGGTGATTCATGAGTTCCACTTATCCGCACCGTGAGCGCTTGGCGGAGCTTTTCCAGCGCGAACAAAGGCGCTTTCAAGAAACTCACCAGGCAAGCTCGTTGGCTCACAGTTCCGGCAGGGACAGCATGCTTGCTGGAGTCCCCATGATTTGGATGGCCAAGTGGCCAGGAGGCTTCCCTGTTTATGTGAAAAGTGCCTCGGGAGCAAGATTCATAGATCTTGACGACAACGAATACACCGATTTCTGCCTTGGCGACACCGGCTCAATGTCCGGTCACTCCCCCAGGCCAACAGTTTTGGCCATTAGCGAGCAAGCCGAAAAGGGCATCACACTCATGCTCCCAACCGAGCAGGCCGCCAAGAACGCCCGGGAACTCGAGCGCAGGTTTGGCTTGCCCAAGTGGCAATTCACTCTCAGCGCGACAGATGCAAACCGACACCTGATTCGCTTTGCTAGGCATGTCACTGGCAAGAGAAAGATTGCGGTCCACGACTACTGCTACCACGGCACCGTGGACGAGACATTTGCAAACCTTGCGCCTGACGGCAGCACCACATCACGCAAGAACAACATCGGTGCCCCCGTCCCCCTAGACCACACGACTGTTTCGATTCCGTTCAATGACCTGGCCGCGGCTGAGGCTGCCTTCGCCAGCGGTGAGGTGGCCGCGATGCTGATGGAACCGGCTCTCACAAACATCGGCATCGTGCTGCCAGATGGTGGCTACCTAGAGGGCATGCAGGAGCTGTGCAGGAAATACGACATCATCTGGATCCTCGATGAGACCCACACCCTCTCTGCTGGACCCGGCGGCATGACAGCTCAACTTGGCCTGAAGCCAGATGCGCTGGTGCTCGGCAAAACCATTGGTGGTGGCATAGCAGTCGGCGCCTATGGAATGACCGAGACCCTGGCTGAGACAATCGCAGCATCAATGGAGCTAGAGAGTATTGATGTCGGAGGGGTTGGTGGAACCCTCGCCGGAAACGCGCTCTCAATGGCTGCTGTCGGGGCAACCTTGACCGAGGTACTCACCCCCGAGGCCTTTGAACACATGGAGTCGCTGGCAATCATGTGGCAGCAGGGCATTCAGGAAATCATCGATGAGTTTGGGCTTCCCTGGCAGGTCTCCAGGGTTGGCTGCAGGGGCGAATACAGCTTCCGCCCGTCAGCACCAAAGACCGGTGCCGAGGCGGCAACGGCTGAGGACTTCGAGCTGCAGCAGTTCCTCCAGCTGCACGCGCTGAACCGAGGAATACTAATGACCCCGTTTCACAACATGACCTTGATGAGCCCAGAGACAAAGCCGGAGGACGTTCAGCGTCACCTGAGCCACTTCCGCGAGGCAGTGAGTGAACTATTTGGTAATTAGCTTCTTCTGTTTCCTCGAAGAGCGAATCTGAACCACCAACACAATCGCAATAGCGACCAAGAACACGAAGGAGCCAATCACGTTGGCCTCTGCGGGGATGCCTCTTGCGGCTGCGGTGTAGACGAACTTGGGGAAGGTGTCCACTGCACCCGAATTGAACTGCGTGATGATGAAGTCGTCGAAGCTAAGCGCAAATGCCAGCATCGCAGCGGCCAGAATGCCCGGCAAAAGGAGTGGGAAGGTAATGCGCCAGAAGACTTGAGCTGCGTTTGCGTAGAGGTCGCGACCAGCTTCCTCTAAGGCGGGATCAAGTGTTGCAACTCTCGCCTTCACCGTCACCACCACAAAGCTCAAGGTGAACATGGTGTGAGCGATGATGACGGTAGGCAAACCCTTTTGCCAACCAAAGTCAAGAAACTGCGCTGCTAGTCCCGCTCCCATAACCACCTCAGGGGTTGCAAGGGGCAAGAACAGCAGCAGGTTGGTAGCGCTGCGGAAGCGGAAACGGTAGCGCACGAGTGCGATGGCGATCATTGTGCCCAAGATCGTCGCAACCACCGTCGCGCTCACTGCAACAATTACAGAGTTTCCAAACGCATCACAGACCTCCTGCTGGTTGCATACATCCAGCCAGTTGTCCAGAGTGAAGCCGCGCCAAATAATGTTTGATTTGATCGAGTCATTAAAGGAAAAGACAAAGGTGTAGATGATTGGAATCGCCAAGAAGGCAAAGGTGAGCGCCACGTAGGTGGGGAGCAGGTACTTGCCAAGTGAAAGCTTCACAGCAGGTCCTCCGTTCCACTCCTGCGGACGTAGGCGGAGACCAGAATCACAATTGCGGCCATTAGCAAGACCGAGAGCGCGGAGGCCGTTGGATAGTCCTGAATTCTCAAGAAGTTTGCCTCGACCACATTGCCGATCATTGCCGTATCAGTACTTCCCAAAAAGTCCCTGCTGGCAACAACGTAGTCGCCGCTGATCGGTATGAAGGTGAGCAGGGTTCCTGAGATCACACCTGGCAAAGACAGCGGGAAGGTGATCTTTCGGAACGTCGTGACAGAGTTTGCGTAGAGATCTTGACCAGCCTCAACCAGGCGCAAATCCAACCTGTCAAGGGAAGCGTAAATAGGCAGCGTCATGAACGGAATGAAGTTGTAGACCAGACCAAAAATAACGGCAAAGTCCGTACCGATTATGTAGCTATCGGCACCCATCAAACCGACATCTTTCAAGGTATTTAGAAGCCAAGAATCGTTAGAAAAGATCTGCTTCCACGCAAAGGTGCGCAGCAACATCGAAATAAAGAATGGAGCAATGACAAGGGTGAGGAGCATGCCCTTGAGAAGCGGGCGGTTCCTTGCTGTAACCCCAATGAAATATGCGATCGGGTAGCTAACTGCAAGTGCGATAACAGTCGCAATCAGAGCAAAACTAAACGAGCGGAAAATCTGCGGTGCATATTGACCGAGGGCATAGCCATAGTTGCCAATCTCGAGTGCGACGTCATAGCGACCAATGACACCAGTCGCGCTGGGAGCCTTAAGTGAGGTCAGAATCAGCGAGAAGAGCGGGGTAAGGAAGAAAAGACCCAAGTAAAAAAGGCCCGGCAAAAGAAGGTAGAGAGCAACGCGACCGGTCTTGGTGGGCTTTTGGCTTGCGACCGGCGCCTGCGGCCCTAACGCTACAAATGCCACCTGTAGGCCCTACTCTGCGACTTCTTCTTCGCCGGTTGGTAGATCTGCAAGCCCAAAGCTGTGCTCTACCTTCCAGCTGACCCAGACCTCGGCTCCCAGCTCAACCACTGGGGACTTTCCGACATTCTGGGCAAATACAGTTATCTCGCCAACTTCCGGAATCTCGATTTGATACTGGTTGGAGACGCCAGTAAATCGGATGTCGGTGATTGTTCCACGGCCCAGGATATTTACAGCCGGATCACTTGCTGGCTTCTCGGGGTGGAAAGAAGTCTTTTCCGGGCGAACACCAATTGCGACTTTGCCTTTGGTTTTTTGAACCCTCGCTGCCGGAGCGGCAAGCCTATTTCCCTTGAAATTAATCGCGAGCTTTGCATCATCGGCTTCTGCAACCTCACCCACAAAAATATTTGACTGTCCCAAGAATCTTGCGACGAATGCCGTCTTGGGCCTGTCGTAAAGGGCCTCGGGCGCACCCATTTGCTCGATGTGACCGTGGTTCATCACAGCAACGGTGTCAGCCATGTCCATGGCCTCTTCCTGGTCGTGGGTGACGTGAAGGAACGTTAGGCCCACCTCCATCTGAATCGCCTTGAGCTCAATCTGCATCTGCCTACGTAGCTTGAGATCTAGTGCTCCAAGTGGCTCATCCAGAAGCAACAGTGCGGGTCGGTTCACGAGCGCACGAGCGAGCGCCACGCGCTGTTGCTGTCCTCCCGACAGTTGCTGTGGTCTGCGGGCCGCAAGGTGCTGAAGTTCAACCATCTCTAGAGCAGCCTGAGCCCTCTGCTGAGGGTTATCGACTTTGCGCTGCTTTAGTCCAAACGCCACGTTCTCCTCCACACTCATATGAGGGAAGAGTGCGTAGTTTTGGAAGACCGTGTTTACAGGCCTCTGGTGTGGCTTTTGGTCGGTGACATCGTTGCCGCCAATCAGAATTCGTCCCGCACTCGGAGTCTCGAGGCCGGCAATCATCCTCAGGGTCGTGGTCTTGCCACAACCCGATGGGCCAAGCAGCGCAAAGAATTCCCCGGCCGGAATCTTGAGGTCGAGGTCATCGACCGCAACAAAACCGGGAAACTCCTTGCGAATACTTTCTAGCTCGAGGTCTTGACCGCCAGCAACGAAGTCAGCGGACACTAAGCCCCTAGCAGTAGGTTCTGCCAAGCAGATGCGAAGCGCTGCTCTTCCTGCCCGGTGAGCGAGCGGAATGCCTTCGACCTAGACAGGGTGTCGGCGTTCGGGAAGATGAGCTGGTTCTCTGCTAGCTCCTCATCTACCTCGGCCGCAGCATCCTGCGCACCAACCACTGGGGTGATGTAGTTCACCCAAAGCGCTAGCTCGGCAGCATTTGCTGGGTCGTAGTAGAAGTTGATTAGCTCCTCAACGTTGCGCTTGTGAGTTGCGCCGTTGGGGGTAACGAAAACGTCGGCCCACAGCGTTGCGCCCGAGTCGGGGAAGATGAAGCCGAATGGCTCTGGGTCATCGTCGGTACCGGCCTCGTAGTTGATAACGGTGATATCACCTGACCACGCGGTGGAGGCAATGATGTTGCCGGTGGTTAGGTCATCGAGGTAGCTGTTGCCGCGAACGTTATAGATCTGTCCGGCATCAATCTGCTCCTTGATGGCATCCAGTGCCGCCATGAAGGCATCCTCGCTGAGGCTTGAGCTGGAGGTGATGTCGATGCCCTGGCTCAGCAGAACTAAGCCAACGGTGTCGCGCATCTCAGACAAAAGCCCTACGCGACCTTTGAGCTCTGCTGCCCAAAGGTCAGCCATTGAGCCTGGGGCGTCCTTGCCGGTTGCATCCTTGTAGGCCTGCTTGTTGTAACCAATGCCGGCGAAGCCTGCCTGCCACGGAATTGAGTAGATGCGGTCTGGGTCCTCAGCGGAACCTAGGTAGCTAGGCGCAATATTTGCGACCTTGTTTGGCATGTTTGCGTTGTCATAGGTCTGCAGGTAGCCAAGGTTCTGGAGCCTAGATGCCATCCAACCGGTTGGGCAGGCCACATCAGCACCGATGTCGGCACCGAGCTCTAGCTGGTCTTTGACCTTCGCGTACCAGGTGTCGTTGTCGTCGATCTCGATTCGGTAATCAACGCTGATCCCGCTCTCGGCCTGGAAGCGCTCAAGCGTTGGGTAGTTGCCGTCGTCGTCCTCGTCCATGTAGGCAGGCCAGTTGTGCCAGATCAATACCTTTTCTGAGTCCGAAACGTCGGTTGCTGCCACCTGGCCTTCGTCTGCTGGTGCGCAGGATGCAAGGGTAAGTGCAGCTGCCGTTCCACCAACTCCGGCCAGTGCCGCGCGCCTGGAAATCTGGTGATTCCTAGCCATCTGAACTAGGTCCCGCAGCATTGGGTCTTGCGGTAGTTCTCGCTTCATTGCTTCTCTCCTAAATCCGCATTTCGCGGCTTGTATTCATTCTCAGGCGCTTCGGTTGAATCCGAATTGCTCAAAGTTTGGCACAAATTCCTTCCAACGCCGTAAATGAAATCTAACTTTTACTTTCAGTCTCCGATGTAGTGCATTACGTGCTTGACGCGCGTGTAGTCCTCGAACCCGTAGGCCGAGAGATCTTTGCCATAACCCGAGTGCTTGAAGCCTCCGTGAGGCATCTCAGCTGCAAGTGGAATGTGGCAGTTAATCCAGACAGCACCAAAGTCCAGGTGCTTAGCAAAACGCATTGCCCTGGTGTGGTTGGTGGTCCAGACCGATGAGGCAAGTCCATACTTCACATCGTTTGCCCAGGTCAAAGCCTGCTCATCGTCCTTGAACTTCTGGACTGTAAGCACCGGCCCAAAGATCTCCTGCTGGATGTGCTCGTCGTCCTGCTTGAAACCAGATAGGACTGTCGGCTCAAGGAAGTAGCCCTTACCGGAGAGCCTGTTGCCGCCCATTTCGACCTTGGCGTGGGCAGGAACTCGATCGATAAACCCTTGAACCCGCTCTAGCTGAGAAGAGTTGTTGACGGGACCAAACAGGACATCGGGGTCCGATGGCATTCCGACCTTCGCACTCGCCTTGACCTCGGCTAGAAGTGCTGCCATGAATGAGTCGTAGGCCTTCTCGTGAACCAGCAGCCTGGTGGCAGCTGTGCAGTCCTGGCCAGCGTTGAAGAATCCCGCAGCCACGATGCCCGCGGCCGCCTTCTCCATCTCGGCATCGTCAAAGACGATTACCGGTGCCTTGCCACCGAGCTCGAGGTGAACTCGCTTTAGATCCGAGGAGGCCGACTTCGCGACCTCCATACCAGCACGGACAGAGCCGGTGATGGAGACCATCTGCGGGATCGGGTTCTCTACCATCATGCGTCCGGTGTCGCGGTCGCCAGTGATGACGTTGAAGACTCCAGGAGGCAGGTGCTTGTTTGCAATTTCGGCCAAGAAAAGAGTTGAGGCGGGAGTGGTGTCCGAAGGCTTCAGAACAATGGTGTTACCAGCGGCAATCGCGGGTGCAAACTTCCAGACCGCCATGTTCAGCGGGTAATTCCACGGAGTTACCTGGCCGATGACGCCGATTGGCTCGCGCCTAATCGAGGAGGTGTGGTCAGCTGTGTACTCAGCTGTTGCCTTGCCCTCTAGGTTTCTAGCGGCGCCGGCAAAAAAGCGAATCTGGTCAACGGAAGGGACCATCTCGTAGTCGACGAGCGTTGCTCTTGGCTTACCGGTGTTTTCGCTCTCTAGGTCAGCCGCCTTGTCGGCATGCTTCTCTAACTCGTCCGCAATTCTGAATAGCGCTAGCTGGCGCTGAGCTGGTGTGACCTGGGACCATTCCTTGAAAGCCGCATGAGCCGTCTCAAATGCGTGATTTACGTCCTCTGCACCGGATACTGGTGCGTGAGCGTAGACCTCTTCGGTTGATGGGTTGATGACATCGCTCACCCCACTGGCAGCCGGGGTTACATACTTGCCACCAACGAAGTTCTGAAGCTTTCTTACTGACAACTGAATTCACTCCTCATTGAGATACGTACCTTGATGCTAGACCCGCAATGGTCTACCCGACATTAAAAATGAAAAAGAGTGCCGATTTCGTAACTTATTTGTAAAAAAACTGCGGAATACCTATTTTCGAAGCCTATTTGGTGTGATACTCGACCCATGTCTAGGACGACCAGAACGCGGCAGTCGCAGCTCGACGAAATCTCAAAGCAAATCATCGAGCAGTTGCAGCATGACGGACGGAAGTCCTATGCGGAGATTGGAAAGGTCGTGGGGCTTTCCGAGGCCGCTGTTAGGCAGCGGGTTCAGAAGCTAACTGATTCTGGCGTAATGCAGATTGTTGCCGTTACCGACCCACTGCGTCTGGGCTTTTCTCGCCAGGCAATGATTGGCATCAAGTGCGTAGGCGATGTCACCGAGGTGGCAGAGGCTCTTTCTACTCTGCCCGCGGTCGACTATGTCGTTCTCACAGCCGGAAGCTTCGACCTCATGGTCGAAGTCGTTTGTGAGGATGATGACCACCTGATTGCCCTGCTGAATCAAAGAATCAGGACGCTTCCTCAGGTAACCTCTGCAGAAACATTTGTCTACCTAAAGCTGCACAAGCAGTTTTACAACTGGGGAACCAGATAGGTCCCATACAAAGTAAAGAAGTGATAATCGATGGCGATTTCAGAGAGCAGAAAAACTAACCCCTTGAAGGGGCTAATCGGCAGGGTTAAGCCCAAGCCGAAATCAAGCGCTGAACTCAAGCTCTATGAGGCGATGAAGGCCGGCAAGGAAGTTGGCGACAAGATGTGGCAGGAGGCCGCCAAGAAGCACTCTTGGCTGCACTTCACCCGCCACAGCCCCTATCAGAAGATCGACATGACGATCATCGAACGCGGCGAGGGTCACCACCTGATCGACTCCAAGGGTCGCAAGGTAATTGACGGCCTGTCAGGACTATTCACCTGCAACATAGGACATGGCCGCCAGGAACTTGCGGATGCGGCACAGAAGCAGATGATGGAGCTGGACTTCATGCCGCTTTGGTCCTACCACCACCCAAGGGCCATTGAGCTATCTGAAAGATTGCTCTCCTACGCGCCCGAGGGCATGACCCGAATTTTCTTCACCACCGGCGGCACCGAGGGTGTTGAGTCGGCATGGAAGATCGCAAAGCAGTACTTCCGCATGACCGGCAAGCCACAGAAGCACAAGGTCATCTCCCGAATGACCGCTTATCACGGCACGAGTCACGGAGCGCTGTCAATCACGGGTATCCCTGCCTTCAAGCAGATGTTCGAGCCACTAGTGCCGTCGGCATTTAGGGTGCCGAACACCAACTACTACCGCGCGCCACACGAGTTTAAGAATGAGGACGAGTTTGGAATCTGGGCTGCAAACAGGCTCGAGGAAGCCATATTGTTTGAAGGGCCCGATACGGTTGCTGCCTTTTTCGTTGAGCCAATCCAAAACGCGGGTGGTTGCTTCACCGCCACCAAGGCTTATTTCCAAAGAATCAGGGAAATCTGCACCAAGTACGACGTGATTCTGGTGGCAGACGAGACCATCACCGGCTACGGCAGAACTGGTGAGATGTTTGGATCACAGCGCTACGACATCAGGCCGGACATGATGGTGACCGCAAAGGCCATCACCTCAGGTGCTCAGCCGCTTGGCGCGCTATACCTGAAGGAGAAGTTCTTCACACCATTCGACGATGGCACAAAAACTCTCGCCCACGGCTACACCTTCGGAGGCCACCCGGTTGCGTGTGCGGTGGCGCTTGCCAACCTCGACATCTACGACAAAGAGAAGATTGTTGACAACGTCCGAAAGAACTCACCGGTCTTCCGCAAGACTCTCGAGAAGCTCTATGACCTTCCGATTGTTGGCAATGTCCGCGGTGACGGTTACTTCTTTGCCGTCGAGATGGTGAAGAGCAAGGAGACCAAGGAGACCCTGACCGGCCCCGAGGCCGAGAAGCTCCTGAGGGGCTTCCTCAACACCGCACTCTACGAGGCCGGACTCTACTGCCGCGCCGATGACAGAGGGGACCCTGTAATCCAGCTTGCTCCCCCGCTAACTATCGGGCCCAAGGAGTTCGACGAGATAGAGCAGATCCTGCGTAAGGTTCTAACTGAGGCTTGGAAGAGACTCAACTCGTAAGTTCTCCACAACCCAAAAGCGTGCTTGCCATCAAGTGTGTAACTTGTAGCCATGGAAGAAATCACCGCAAGAGAAGTGTTCACAACGGCACTCGGCACTCTCTCCGTCTGTGTTTCGAAGGGACGAGTTGTAGAGGTGGGCTTCGTTAGCGAAGCTCTGCCAAGCTTTGCCGAAAGCAGCTCGGATAACGCACTGGCTAAAGAAGCTGGCAGCCAGCTGCGCGATTACTTTGCGGGCAAGCGAGAAAGCTTTGATCTTCCGCTTCACTTTTCGGGGACAAAGTTTCAAGAGGAAATCTGGCAGGAGATAGCAAAGGTCCCCTTTGGCCAAAGCGCTACCTACAAAGACCTTGCGATGAGAATCGGAAAGCCGCAGGCTGCCCGGGCTGTCGGAGGTGCCGTAGGAGCAAACCCAATAGGCATCATTGTCGGTTGCCATCGAATTCTCGGCTCTTCAGGAAAACTCACCGGCTACTCAGGTGGCAGCGGAGTCCCAACCAAGAAGAAGCTCCTTGAGCTTGAAGGGATCGCCTACAAGTGAACACCAGAGTTCACCCTGATGGCCTTGAGCGTTGCATCTGGGTAACGGACGACCAGATCTACATCAACTACCACGACACCGAGTGGGGAACCCCGACCAAGGATCAAAGATCACTCTTCGAGGGGATTTGCCTGGAGGGCTTTCAGGCAGGGCTGAGTTGGATAACCATCCTCAAAAGGCGCGAGGGTTTTCGACAGGTATTCGAAAACTTCGAACCGGAAAAAGTTGCCCGATTTGATGAAAACAAGGTGAGCGTGCTGCTTCAAGACGAGCGCATCATAAGAAATCGTGCCAAGGTGATCTCCGCAATCAATAACGCGAGAGTTGTCACAGACAATGCAATTGACCTTGTTGAGCTGATGTGGTCCCACGCTCCCACGAAACCCCAGACCCCCAAAAAGAACTTTGAATGGAAAGCAGCAAGCGAAGAGTCCGAGGCATTGAGTAAGACCCTGAAGAAACTTGGGTTCAGCTTTGTCGGTCCAACCACTATGTATGCGCTGATGCAATCGACGGGCATGGTCCAGGACCACGCACCAGGCTGTTTTAGAAGAGCCTGAAAAAATCACCCCTCCCACTACATTGGTTTATTGGGAGAGCAAATGACAGCTGAAGAGTTCAATCGGGTTTATCGCGCCCACCTACCCGAAATAACCCGTTTCCTAGCTCGCAGACTCCCGAGCGAGAGCGTGGAAGACATTGCCGGGGACCTATTCGAGATCGCCTGGAATAAGCGAAGTTCAATTCGAGCGGGCGAGGAACTTCCGTGGCTCTATAAAACAGCCAGATACCTAATTGCTAACTACCGAAGAAAACAGTCTGGGCGACTGGCAATAATCGAACGCCTCCGCGAACCTGTCGCAGCTCCTTCGGCCGAGTCCGTCGCCATAGCCGATCTAGCAATGGCCGATGCCTGGCAGAAGCTACCCGAGAAAGAGCGAGAGACCCTCGCTCTGTGGGCGATTGAAGGTCTTGAACCAAGTGACATAGCCAAAGTCCTAGGCCAGAGCGAGAATGCGATCAACATCAGGCTCTCCAGAGCGAAAAAGAATCTTTTGATGGCCTTTGAAAAAACTGGCGAAGAAACTACATAACCAGATTATGGAAGACAACGAACTTAGAAACCTCCTAAAGAAGGCCGATACCAAGGCTTCTCTCGAACCGATGAACGAGACGGTAGTTGCCAAGGCAGCCATGAAACAGCGCAAAGCACCCATGTCCTCTCGAGGCTTTAGGGCACTTGTTGGTTCGCTCGGTGCTGCGGCACTGGTTGTGGGGATAACACTTCCCTCCGCGCTGCAACCGCAGCCACTTTTCGAGCTTGCCTCCTCCGGCAGCTCTGGCAGAGACAGCGCAATGGCAACACAGGAGTCCTCGGTTGCAGCAGACAGCGCTATGATTTGGCCCGGTTGGGTTGAGTACAACTACATCGCTCAGGGGCTGAGCGCCTCGGGTGGCAGCGGTGAAATCTATGAGGTTCGCAAGAAAGGCAACCCAAACCAGATTTTGCGAGATGTCGCCGCAGTTTTTGGAATTACGGGCCAACCTCAGGAAGACGAGTGGTCAACATCTGAATACCCCAGCTATTCCATCTCGGGAGAGGACTTCTCAATTTCCATCTACTGGTCAGGTCCAGGTGGCTGGTACTTCAGCCGCTGGAACCAGGACTACTTCCGCAGTTGCGCCGAGCCTGTAATGGAGGAACCCCTGGAGGGTGAAGGTGGGACAGACTCCACAGTGGACGACTCTTACTTTTGTGAAGAAATCAAGCCAGAGCCTGGCCTGATTCCGTCCGAACAGGAAATGCTGTCCCAAGCCGAGAGCCTCTTCAACACCCTCGGCCTCGACTTTGACCGTGCTCTTGCGAGGGTTTGGAGGGACGACTGGGGTGGCTCAGTGTCCATGCCGATGATTCTTGATGGCAACGCAATCCCTATTGAGAGCTACATCGGCTGGGGCTCCGACGGTGAAGTTTCCTATGCCTCCGGCTACAGCGTTGAAATCGTCTCCAGGGGTAACTTCGACACCATTTCTGCCACAGACGCTGTAGAGAGAATTAGCGACTGGCGCTGGTATGGCTCTGTGGCCTCAAGCTACTACGAGCAGTACTACGCAACCACTGCCGTGGCAGAGAGCGCGATCGAGCGCGATGCAGCGGCTAGCAGTGGTGAAGATTCAGCCAGCAGCGACGAGCCGATGCCAGTTGAGCCAGAACAGCCGACTGAGCCCGAGATTGTTGATGTATTCGTAAATCGTTCCGAGACAGCCCTGGCTGCCGCGTATGACGGTAGCGGCAACATGTGGCTTGTTCCCGCTTACATTCTCCACAACGACCAGGGGTGGTTCGATGTGATCATTGCTGTTGAAGAAGGGGTGATTCAGCTCCCCGAGCCTTACGACATCATGCCCCTGAACGACACCGAGGAAATGATCATGCCCGAAGAGGGGAACTAGAAGCCGGCTGGAACCAGTAGTTCCACTTTTCCTTTATTCATTCTTGCCCCCAGGCCAGCGGAGGCAGCAACCGACTCAACGTCTGAAATGCTTTTGAGGCCCCTAAGCAATGCAGCGCGAACAAATGCCCCCTTGGCTTTCTTGTTGAAGTGATTTAGGGCCTTGCCACTTTTTTCGTCCAGCACCTCAACAAACCAAGAGTCACGATCTTCTGGCACGGGGTTTAGCTCAACATATGCCTTGGAGCGCATGTCCAAAACCTCTCCAATCATTCGTGGCCAGACCTCCTTGTGGGAGTCAATCCAAAGCTGTTTTAGGTTGACCCCTGGCAGTTTGGAACCGGCACTGAAGCGATAGTAGGGAATCTGCTCGGTTGCTGGCAGCAGGCCAAACAGCGCAGACTGGATAAAAACTTGCTCGGAGGCTCTCTTTTGCGCCTGAACACTGAGTGACTCAAAATCAAGCGCATCGAACAATACGCCTGTGTAGCGGGAAATGGCCGGCATAGTTCCTGCGGTCAAGAGTTCCAAATTCGCGTCAATGTCTGCGAGATTTCGAGCACCAAGCTTCAGCACCTTGGCAGCCGCCTGCTTGTTTCCGCAAAGCTTGACGAGCTTCCCAATAATGAGGTCTCTGGTGTCATCGAGTGCTGCCCAAATGATTGCGGAGCGATCTATCGATACGCCAACGCCGCCGGAACGTTTGGACTCCGACGGCGGAAGCAAGATAAGCATTGGCTAGCTAACCAGTTGCGCATCCCGAACTACGACGGTTACTACGTCGGACTCCATGGACAAAAAGCCGCCCTCTTCGGTTTTGGCGACGACCTTACCCTCTGAAGAAGAGATGCGAATCTCTCCCGCTACCAGCACAGCAAGCATGGGCTCGTGGCCGGCAAGAAGGCCGATCTCACCGACTGCTGTTTTGGCGACGAGCATGTCAGCCTTGCCCGACCAGATTTCTCTCTCAGCCGAGACGACGTTTACGGTGATTTGGTTTGCCACTAACCAAGGTCCTTCTTGATGCGCTCGTAAGCCTTCATGACGTCATCGATACCACCGCAGTTGAAGAAGGCCTGCTCTGGAACGTGGTCCAGCTCGCCATCTGCGATCATGCGGAAGCCTTCGACGGTGTCCTTGAGGGAAACGGTCGAACCCTCGATACCGGTGAACTTGGTTGCCATGTAGGTGTTCTGGGAAAGGAACTGCTGGATTCTACGCGCACGAGACACGGTGATCTTGTCCTCCTCGGAGAGCTCCTCAACACCCAAGATGGCGATGATCTCCTGAAGTTCCTTGTTCTTCTGCAGGATTGCCTTGACCCTAATCGCGGTGTCGTAGTGATCCTGGCCTATGTAGGCAGGGTTCAAGATTCGCGAGGTTGAAGCAAGCGGGTCCACAGCCGGGTAAAGACCCTTGGCAGCAATCTCACGGCTTAGCTCGGTGGTTGCGTCGAGGTGGGCGAATGTGGTTGCTGGGGCTGGGTCTGTGTAGTCATCGGCAGGCACGTAGATAGCCTGCAGCGAAGTAATCGAGTGCCCTCTAGTTGAGGTAATGCGCTCCTGGAGCACACCCATCTCATCCGCGAGGTTTGGCTGGTATCCAACAGCCGACGGCATACGACCGAGCAGGGTCGAAACCTCAGAACCTGCCTGGGTGAAACGGAAGATGTTGTCGATGAACAAGAGCACATCCTGGCCCTGCACATCGCGGAAGTACTCCGCCATGGTCAGAGCTGATAGTGCAACGCGAAGACGGGTTCCAGGTGGCTCGTCCATCTGGCCGAAGACCAGTGCCGTCTTCTCTAGGACGCCGGCCTCCTTCATCTCCTCGATGAGGTCATTACCCTCACGGGTACGCTCTCCAACACCCGCGAAAACCGAAACACCATCGTGGTTCTCGGCAACACGGTAGATCATTTCCTGAATCAAAACGGTCTTACCAACACCGGCACCACCGAAGAGGCCGATCTTTCCACCCTGCACATAAGGGGTTAGCAGGTCGATGACCTTGATGCCGGTCTCAAACATCTGAGTCTTGGACTCAAGCTGGTCGAAGGCTGGTGGGGTGCGGTGGATTGGCCAGCGCTCCTTGATCTCGAGCTGGTCACCAGGCTCACCGTTGAGCACATCACCGATGACGTTGAACACCTTGCCCTTGGTGACATCGCCAACTGGCACCGAAATCGGGGCTCCAGAGTCGTGAACAATGCCGCCGCGGACCAGACCGTCGGTCGGCTTCAGCGCAATGGCACGAACCAGGTCGTCACCGAGGTGCTGGGCAACCTCAAGAGTCAGGGTGGACTTCTCCTTGCCCAGGACAATCTCTGTGGTCAGGGCGTTGTAGATCTCCGGGATTGAATCGTGCGGGAACTCGATGTCGACCACCGGTCCGGTAACGCGCGCGATGCGACCCGTTGCTGTCTTTGTGCTCTCGGCCATTGTGCTTTCTCTTTCTTAGTCCTCGGATACCGTGGATAGTGCGTCCGCACCACCCACAATCTCCGAAATCTGCTGGGTAATTTCTGCCTGACGGGCCTGGTTGGCCAGTCTGGTGTAGTTCAAAATCAACTTGTCGGCGTTATCGGTCGCACTCTTCATGGCCTTCTGCCTTGCAGCGTGCTCTGCTGCTGCCGACTGCAGCATGGTGTTGTAGACGATGTTCTCGATGTAGACAGGAAGTAGCGAATCCAAAACCGCCTCTGGCTCGGGCTCAAACTCGAACAGCGGGAAAACTTCGTTGTTGTCTTCCTCGTCAGCCTCAACGACCTCAAGAGGTAGCAACCTGGTTGAGTAGGGCTCCTGAACCATCATTGAGACAAACTTGTTGCCGACCAGATAGATCTCGTCAACCCCACCGTCTTCACTTGACTGCTTGAACTGCTCTAGGACAGCTGCCGCGACCTCTCGCGCAGTCTCAAACTGTGGTTGATCGGTCGAACCCTGCCACTGACGAACCGACTGCCTTTGACGGAACTTGAAATAGCCAACCGCCTTGCGACCAACGAGGTAGTAAACGACCTCCTGGCCCTGGTCCATCAAGGTCTTGGTCAGCTGCTCGGACTCCTTGAGCACACTCGAAGAGAATGCTCCAGCCAGGCCGCGATCGGAAGTGAAGATGACAACCGCGGAACGTATCGGGTTTTCTGCCTGAGTAGTAAGCGGGTGGTCAATGTCTGCGTGAGAGGAGACAGCCGAGACCGCCCTTGTTACAGCGCGGGCAAACGGGTTTGACGCTGCGACTCGCTGCTGGGCCTTCTGAATTCGAGATGCCGAAATCAGCTCCATTGCACGAGTTATCTTCTTGGTCGTCGTGGCAGATTTAATCCGCTGCCTATAGACCCGAAGTTGCGCTCCCATTTGCTTTTAGTCCTCTGCCTTACTTCTTTTTCTTCGACTTGACGATCTTTTCCTGAGCGACATCTTCCTCGGCTAGCCCCTCAACGTTTGTCTCATCAGGCTTGAGGAGTCCCTCACCGCTTGAAGTCTGGAAGGACTTCTTGAAGCTCTCGATTTGCTTGTCGAGCTCCTTGATGGTGTCGTCCTCAAGGTTGTTGGTCTCGCGGATGGTGGTCAGGACCTTGGACTTGCGACCTAGGTGGTCTAGGAACTCGCGCTCGAACTTGAGGATGTCCGCAACTGGGACGTCGTCTAGCTTGCCGGTGGTACCGGCCCAGATGGAAACGGTCTGCTCCTCGACTGGGTATGGAGAGTACTGGGGCTGCTTTAGCAGCTCGGTCAGCCTTGCACCACGCTCCAGCTGCCTCCTCGAAGCTGCGTCCAGGTCGGATGCGAACATCGCAAAGGCTTCTAGGGAGCGGTACTGAGCTAGCTCCAGCTTCAGAGTTCCGGAAACCTTCTTGATTCCCTTGACCTGCGCAGCTCCACCAACACGGGAAACCGAGATACCAACGTCAATAGCTGGTCGCTGGTTGGCGTTGAAGAGGTCGGACTGCAGGAAGATCTGACCGTCGGTGATGGAGATCACGTTGGTCGGGATGAAGGCAGAAACGTCGTTTGCCTTGGTCTCGATGATTGGAAGTCCAGTCATCGAACCAGCACCTAGGCCATCCGAGAGCTTTGCACAACGCTCGAGCAGCCTGGAGTGGAGGTAGAAGACGTCTCCCGGGTAAGCCTCACGGCCTGGAGGGCGACGAAGCAGCAGCGATACTGCACGGTAGGCCTCAGCCTGCTTTGAGAGGTCATCAAAAATAATGAGGACGTGCTTGCCGCCATACATCCAGTGCTGACCAATTGAGCTGCCGGTGTAGGGGGCTAGATACTTGAAGCCAGCAGGGTCGGAAGCTGGAGAGGCCACGATTGTGGTGTACTCCATCGCGCCGGCCTCTTCGAGGGCAGCCTTCACACCTGCAATGGTGGAACCTTTCTGACCGATTGCAACGTAGATGCAGCGAACCTGCTTGTTTACATCTCCGCTCTTCCAGTTCTCGCGCTGGTTGATGATGGTATCAACGGCAATCGCGGTCTTTCCGGTCTGGCGGTCACCGATGATTAGCTGTCGCTGACCACGACCAACTGGGATCATGGCGTCAATTGCCTTGATACCTGTCTGCAGTGGCTCGTGAACACTCTTACGGTCCATAACACCAGGAGCCTGAAGCTCGAGGATGCGTGTACCCTCTGCCTTGATGTCGCCCAGGCCATCGATCGGACGGCCCAGTGGGTCGACCACGCGACCCATAAAGCCATCGCCTACGGGAACGGAGAGAACCTCACCGGTGCGGTAGACCTCCATGCCCTCTTCAATGCTGGCAAACTCACCGAGGATTACGACACCGATTTCGCGCTCGTCCAGGTTTAGGGCCAGGCCAATGGTGCCGTCTGCAAAGCGCAGCAGCTCATTGGCCATTGCACTTGGTAGTCCCTCGACGTGGCAGATACCGTCGGCCGCATCGGTGACGTAGCCAACCTCTGCCTTGTCCGACTTACCCGGCTCGTAGGACGAAACGAAGTCCTTCAGGGCATCCCGAATCTCATTCGG
>JAOHCW010000010.1 GCA_028095925.1 Aquiluna sp. | reverse complement strand
CCGCGGCCATTGAAGATGCTCCAGATCCATCCAGGGTTCCGCTTAGCTCTGCGGGTGATCCATCAGTCGAGGACTGAGTTGAGGTCGGATTTGATGTTGCAGGCTGCTCCGCTTCGTTGGCCGCACAGCCGGCTAGCACAAGCACACTTGCTCCCGCAAAGGCGGTTAGCTTAATCAGTTTGGACAATTGCATACCTTTCTAATTCGGTTAGGCAAGGTAAAGCTAAGTCGCGGTTGGAAACTTGTATTAGACACTAAGTAAACAGCCAGTGAATTGTTACTTGACCGTCCAGGAGACTCTCTCGGCATCGACGAATCGCGGCTTCTTGCCCATTGAGAAACGCATCACGACAAACTCACCGGGACTCAGTGTCGTTGCCTCCAGGATTGACGACTTGACAGCACCCTCTGCCCTTGACGCGAGAGTCATGGTGATGGTTGGGAGGGCTGGCCTGTGAGAGCAGAGCAAGGCACTGGCCTTTTGATCAAAGAGATCCTCGACAGCATCCTTGGTCTTTTTTGGGTTCAGCGCACTTCGCAGCTCGGTCAACTGGGATCGAAGTATCAGTGTGCGCTTGCGGTACTTGGAATAAGGCTTGACGGTGTCTTTGCACCTGGTCCAAGGACTGGTGACGAGACGTTTGGGGCCGTAGGCATCAAGGAGCTTGACCAATCGCTTTGCCTGTTTTTGGCCCTTGGGAAGTAGCGGCCGCTTAGCCTCTTCTCCGTCCCACTGATCTCGAGGGGTTGCTACCGCGTGGCGAAGTAGCACGAGAGCTCGGGTCTCTAGCTCACCCTTTTTATGAAGCTCAATGACCTGTGAAAGAAGTTTTTGATCATGCTCATAGCTCAGCCGTTTCATTGCCTCCTGAGAAGAAAGCCATTCGATTCCAGCAATTTCCTTGTTGGGCTTGAACTTTGACCGAGCCATTGCCTTCTTTGAAACCTTGCTGGCCCAGTAGCTAACAAACTTGTCCTCGCCTTTGCCAACCTTGTATTGAATTATGTCGAGCTTTCTCCCGAGACGGACCTTTACGCCTGCTTCCTCTTCGACTTCTCGCACTGCGGTCTCTTGCAAGAATTCGCCCTTATCCTGCTTACCTTTGGGGAAGGCCCAATCGTCGTATTGCTCGCGGTGGACAAGAAGCACCTCAATGTCCTCACCCGCCTCACGCCAGCAAATGACACCTGCTGCGTAAACCGTCACTAACGAACCCTCTTTTTATTGAGCACTACTTTCATTAGCTCATCCTGCATGTCAGGAAGGGGCACCCCATCGGCATCTACACCTCGGCGGCTCCAAAGCCCGTCAGCCCCCAGCACCCAGGTTGCCACGTTCCCACTCATACCAAGGTCCATGATTGCCCTCAGATCTTGGATCTGGTCGGTCTGCACAAGCTTGACGAGAGTCTCCACGCGCCTATCTAGGTTTCTGTGCATCATGTCAGCCGAACCTATGAAGACATCTGGGTCACCGTCATTTTCGAAGTAGAAGATTCTTGAGTGCTCGAGGTAGCGTCCCAGCACCGAGTGAACTCGGATGCTCTCGCTCAGCCCGGGCACTCCAGGCTTCAGCGCACACATTCCCCTGACGAGGATGTCAATGGGTACTCCTGACTTAGCGGCTAGGTAAAGCTCATCAATGATCTGCTCGTCAACAAGAGAGTTGAGCTTGAGGGCAATCCTTGCCAGCTTGCCCTCGCTAAACAGCTGAGCCTCGCGTCTGATGCGCATGGTCAGGCCCTCTCGAACCCCAACTGGAGAGGTCAGCAGGGACTTATAGGTAGGTTCGCTTGCGTAGCCGGAGAGCAGGTTGAAAAGCTGCGAGAGGTCTTCGCCTACCTGCGGTCTTGCGGTTAAGAGTCCGAGATCCTCGTAATACCTGGCAGTTTTCGGATTGTAGTTACCAGTGCCAACGTGGCAGTAGCGCCTTAGCTGATCACCCTCTTGACGGATCACGAGCGAGAGCTTGCAGTGGGTCTTTAGCCCAACAAGCCCGTAGACCACGTGGACTCCAGCACTTTCTAGCTTCCTTGCCCAACCAATGTTGTTTTGCTCGTCAAACCTCGCCTTGATCTCAACAAGAGCCAGCACCTGCTTGCCTGCTGCCGCAGCATCGATGAGCGCATCGACAATCGGAGAGTCACCCGAGGTGCGGTAGAGGGTTTGCTTTATTGCCAACACCTGGGGGTCATCAGCAGCCTGCTCCAAGAAAGCCTGCACGCTGGTTGCAAAAGACTCATAGGGGTGATGCACCAGCACCTCTCGCTCGCGCAGGGAGGCAAAGATGTCTGCCGCCTCATCCTCATCCGCCTCGAGGTAGCGGTTGGTGGTGATCTGGTGCTTCTCAAAGTGCAACTCAGGTATGGGCAAGAACGCAAATGCGCTCAGGCTCGTTAGGTCAAGAGGCTCGGGGAGCGGGAAGACATCCTGCTCATTCATGTCCAGCTCGCGCTGCAACAAAGAGAGCACCTGCGGGTCAATGTCCTCTGCAACCTCAAGCCTGACCGGGGGTCCAAACCTTCTTCTCAGGAGCTCTTTCTCGAGCTGGACCAGAAGATTCTCACCCTCATCCTCATCGACCTCGAGGTCTTCATTTCTGGTAACGCGGAAGGTGTGGTGCTTGAGCACCTCCATGCCAGGGAAGAGCTCTCCAATGAATTCACCCATGACGTCTTCCAAGGGCACGTACCTAGATGTTGAGCCAGGGACGATGACGAATCTTGGCAGCAGCGGAGGGACCTTGACCCTAGCGAAGTGCTCCGCTTGGGTCTTGGGGTTTCTCAGCACAACTGCGAGGTTGAGGGAGAGTCCTGAGATGTAGGGAAAAGGGTGAGCTGGGTCAACGGCAAGCGGGGTCAGTACTGGGAAAACCTGGGATGAGAAATATGAGTGGAGCTCCTGCTTCTCCTCCTCGGTCAAAGTTGACCAGTGCACCACTTGGATGTCTCTCTCAGCTAGTTCTTTTGAAACCTTGGTTGCAAAGAGCTCAGCATGACGGCTCTGGAGCTCGCGCGTGCGATCGGCAATCTGCTGCAATACCTCTTGGGGACTTAGCCCAGAGGGCGATGGCACAGCAATACCCGTTGCAATTCTGCGCTTTAGTGAGGCAACTCGGACCATAAAGAATTCGTCCAGGTTCGAGGCAAAGATTGAGAGGTAGTTGACTCTCTCGAGAAGCGGGATGGTCTCATCCTCGGCAAGTTCAAGAACCCTTTGGTTGAAATCTAGCCAGCTGAGTTCACGTTCCAAAAAACGATCTGCGGGAAGTTCATGCTCGCTAGGCGGGATGAAAATCGCGGTGGTCTCTTCTGACATAGGGGATATCTTTGCACTTATTGGTAAACGAGCAAGAAACAGTTAATTTATTGAACTACCTGTGGGATCTAGTCGGTAACCAACGTTGCGCACGGTGCCGATGAGCCCCTCGTGCTCGCCAAGTTTTGCCCTCAGGCGCCGGATGTGAACATCAACTGTTCTGGTGCCACCAAAGTAGTCGTATCCCCATACCTCGCTCAGCAGTTGCTCCCGAGAAAAAACCTGGGCGGGGTTGTCGTTGAGATACCTCAAAAGCTCAAACTCTTTGAAGGTTAGATCCAGGGCTCGCCCGTTAATTTTTGCGGTGTAGGTACCAAGGTCAATGACCAGTCCACTTGAGTTATCAACGGCCTGAGGCTTTGGTTTGCTGTCTAGCAACATCCGGATTCTTGCGTCGACTTCGGCCAGCGAGGCACCATCGAGAATGAAATCAGCTGCCTGCCACTCAGCACTTACTGCGGGGAGCCCGGATTCTGTCACCACCATGAGCATGGGCTTTTGCCAACCGGCGGCCCCAATGATTCTGGTTACCGCCCTGGCCGCCACCAGGTTGACTCGACAGTCAAGTACTGCAATGTCATGCCGAGGTGCGGTTGCCAAAGACTGCGGCTCAAAGTCAGAAAGGTGAATGGTGTGGCCTAAGACCTCGAGCGGTGGCAGGGGGTTCTCGGGCGTGGGGGAGATGCAGAGAATGTTTGCCATAAAGATGCCTCCCGCCTTAGCAAATGATACCCAGCTTTAGCGGCCTGTTGGCTAGAGTGCTTGGTGTGAGCAGGCAGTGGTTTCAGATAGTTGCTATCTGGTTATTGGTCTTTGTAGGTGCCTCGGTCTCCATGGTTTTTCTATCGGGCGATGCTCGCTACACGGCTTTCGGAGCTATCGCCGCCGCTTCAATTGCCATGGTTAGCCTCGAACACCTAATTTCTTCAAAGAGCAAGGACACCGTCAGGCAACAGGTCTATGTTTCCGCCGGCACCCTAATGATTCTCGGGCTTTTCACCATCGCCACCTTGGCCAGTTAGAATTGGCCCATGCTTCTCGCCATTGAACTCGTATTTACCGGACTTCTGATATTGGCCGCCATTGCCATTGCTGGAATTTCCGCACTGGTCCTATACAAGCTTTTCAAGGGGCAGAACTAGGTTGTTTGTCCTTCCGGAGGACCTCCCGATTGAGCTAACGCCGTTTGCCTTTCTCATTGGCTCTTGGAAAGGTTCGGGAGTGGTCTCCTATCCCGTTGGCGAGGCCGTGCCAACTGAGATTGAGTTTTTTCAGGAGCTATCTTTTGCGCCGCTTCCCACGGGCAAACTCGAGTACTCGTCGGTGGTGA
Source organism: Aquiluna sp. (assembly GCA_028095925.1). GTDB lineage: Bacteria > Actinomycetota > Actinomycetes > Actinomycetales > Microbacteriaceae > Aquiluna. Next base: position 40,809 of record JAOHCW010000010.1, on the reverse strand, counting down.
GGGACGCTAAGGGTAAAGAGGTATCATCCGAGCGGGGCTATTGGATGATCTCCAGACCACTAAACGAATCCGATGCTGGCCCAGGCCTGCTTCCGGCAACCGGTGAGAGTGCGATAACCGTTCGCGAAGACCTTGAGCTTTGGAGAAACAAGGCAGGTGGCTTTGACATTGAGGCCCTAATAATTCACCCTGGCGGCGTTGCAGAGCTCTACTTCGGACAGATAAAGGGCGCACGTGTTGACATCGCAACTGATGCTGTGCTGCGCTCTCCGAATGCCAAGGAGTATTCCTCAGCACACCGCATGCTCGGTCTTGTTGATGGCGCTCTGCTTTGGGCCTGGGACATGGCCGCTTTAGGTAGCCCGCTAAAGTCCCACGCTTCAGCACGTCTGGAGCGCAATGACGCTTGAGCACTTTGGCAATCCGCTCCTAGAGCAGCGCAAGCTCCAGGAGGGTAAGGCCTATGTCGAGCGCAGCGATCAGGTCGTCATTTCGATAACTGGTGAAGACAGAGCCAGCTGGCTGCACGCCCTGGTTTCGCAAGACATTTTGAACCTCAAGCCCGGTGAGAGTACTGAGGCGCTGCTACTGACTCCCCAGGGCCACATCGAGCACCAGCTCAAGGTTATATCTCATGCAAAAGAGCTTCTCGTGATTACCGACAGCGCCAGATCGGAGGCTCTGATTGATTGGCTAACCAAGATGCGCTTTCGGGCAAAAGTTTCGGTTACCAAGACGGAGCTGAGGGCCTTCGGGGTCTTCGCTGAGGTAGCGGGCCCAAGCTGGGTAGATGGGTTCTCGCTAGTTCCAAAGGCGTCGGTTAGCTATGCGAGCGAGCGGGCGCAGTTTTCCTACCGCGAGCTCGTTGCCGATGCACCACCAGAGCTAGAGCGAGCGGGTCTGATGGCCTATCAGGCACTAAGGGTTGCTGCAGGTAGGCCTGAGATTTCTGACATTGACGAGCGTTCACTGCCTCACGAGTTTGACTGGCTTTCCTCAGCAGTGCACCTGACAAAAGGCTGCTACCGAGGCCAGGAGAGCGTTGCAAAGGTTCACAATCTTGGACACCCTCCCAGGCGCATTGCGATTTTGCATCTCGAGCAGGGCGATGCGCTGTGCGCAAAGGGTGACGAGGTCTTTTATCAAGACAAGAAGGTTGGCACGGTGCTCGCAGGTGCTCTGCATTTTGAGCTGGGCTCTATTGCTCTGGTATTAGTGAATCGAAATACCCCCTATCTAGATCTAGCTGTTCACTCGGGAGAGAGCGTGAATCCCGCCTCTCAGCAGGTGTTGGTGCCAGCAGATGCTGGAAAGGCAGCAAACCTCCCGAGGCCATCGGCCTTCAAACTCTCGGGCAAGTAAGCTCTCAGCATGTTTAATCTCGTACTTCTTCGCCACGGCAACTCCCTTTGGAACCAAAAGAACCTCTTCACGGGCTGGGTCGATGTTGACCTGAGCGATCAGGGCCGGGAAGAAGCCAAGAGAGCCGGAGAGCTTCTCGGATCGTCTGGGCTGATGCCGGATGTTCTCTTTACATCCGTTCTAAAGCGGGCAATCAACACAGCTCACATAGCTCTAGATCAGATTGACCGCAACTGGATCGACACAAAACGTTCTTGGCGACTAAACGAGCGCCACTACGGAGCCTTGCAAGGTCTTGATAAGGCAGAGACCCTGGAGAAGTTTGGACCAGAGCAATTTCAAATCTGGAGGCGCAGCTTCGACACTCCGCCTCCCGAGATTGCCGATGATGCCGAGTATTCCCAGGCTCACGATGAGCGCTATGCGGGGCTGGGCAGTGCATTGCCAAGGACCGAGTGCCTAAAGGACGTGCTTGTTCGTATGCTGCCCTTCTGGCACAGCGAGATCGCAGCAGAGCTCAAGGCTGAAAAAACTGTTTTGGTCACAGCCCACGGCAATTCGCTCAGGGCTCTTGTGAAGCATCTCGATGACATCGGAGATGACGAAATTGCAGAGCTCAATATCCCGACTGGAATCCCACTTCACTTCAAGCTCGATGCGAACCTAAAGCCGCTAGTCAAGGGCGGGGAGTATCTAGATCCGGAGGCTGCGGCTGCAGGCGCTGCAGCTGTTGCAAGTCAGGGTAAGAAGTAGCCTCTACCACTCACCGGTCTGCAAGAAGCTGACCTTCGCGCTGATGTCTACAACGTGGTCAGCGAAGCGCTCGAAGTAGCGAGAAGCTAAAGTCACATCGACCGTGAACATTGCATTCTCTGACCAGTCGGGGGCCAGCACGGTGTCAAAGACTCGGCGGTGAAGAAGATCCACAGCCTCGTCCTGAGCCTGAATTTCTCGGGCTAGATTCAGGTCTGTATTCTTCAAAAGCTCGACGGCCTTGTCGGCCAGCTCAACATCTAGCTTGCTCATTTCCTCAAATGTTCCGCGGAGCGCATCTGGAATAGCTGTGCCGGGGTAGCGGTAGCGGGCAATTGCGGCGATGTGAGAGGCGAGGGAGCCCATGCGCTCCAAGCTTGCGCTCATTCGCAGTGCCGAGACCACAATTCTTAGGTCCTTGGCTACTGGGGACTGGGTGGCGAGAATCTTGATTACTAGCTCATCGAGATCGAGGGCTTTTTCCTCGTGGCTATCGGCAAGCGCGAGAGCCTCGTCGGCCATGGAAACGTCTGAGTTCAGAAAGGCTCCTGAGGCCTTCTGCATGATGGTTCTTGCGCCACCTGCGAGCTCTACCAGCCTGGACTGAACCTCTGAAAGCTCCTGTTGAAAAACTGCGCGCATCTCTCTACTCTCCTCGCCGTGTGGCGCTAAGCCTTTCAGCACCAAAGAAACATTGGCTTAATTTCAGCTAAACCAGCAGAAAACTGAGTCGGCTTCTTACCAATTTACTCCTAACCTTGTAACAACTACTTGTTTACCTAGTGAACTGCGGCAAAAAGGAGCACCTTTGGGCTTTTTAGCTTCCAAGCGCACTGAGCGCAGCGCGGAGACCGAGTTCGACGCGTTTGAAGTGGTTGCGGCCCAGGTGGTGGACGTCATCGCCACAGCCGGTGTCGTGCTTGACCAGCAGAACCAGGTGGTTAGGGCATCTCCAGGTGCCGTGCAATTTGGTTTGGTGCAAAATCGCAGGCTGATTCATGCTGCCCTCGTGCAGCTGGCGGAGGATGCCAAGAAAGCCTCGGGGGCCGTCTCCGTCGACATTGAGCTCGAGACTGGATTGAGGCGCGACACTGTCTGGGTCCACGCCAGAGCCGCAAAGTTTGGAGAGCGCTACGTCATGCTCTTGGTTGACGACCGCACCGACTCTCGGAAGCTCGAGGAGACCAGGCGCGACTTTGTCGCAAACGTCTCGCACGAGCTGAAGACTCCAATCGGTGCGATAAGCCTTCTCACCGAGGCCATCTCTGGAGCAACTGACGACCCGGAGACCATTCAGAAGTTCGCGGAGTCGCTGCAGCGCGAATCTCAGCGGCTTGCAAACATCGTTCAGGAGCTGATTGAGCTTTCAAGGGTTCAGGGAGCCAAGTTGTCTGAGACCAGTGGCGATCTCGATCTTGCAACCGTCATTGCCGATGCCGTTGATAGAAACATGGTGCTAGCCGAGCAGCACTCAATCAAACTCGCATCCAGCGCTGTTGGCCCGGTCAAGATGTTTGGCGACTACGAGATGCTCACCACTGCCGTGAAGAACCTGGTCGAAAATGCAATTGTCTACTCAGAACCTGGAGGCCAAGTCGGGGTTGGGCTGAGGGTCGTGGACTCTGTTGCCGAGATTGCGGTAACAGATTCAGGCATCGGCATTCCGGAGAGCGAGCAGGAAAGAATCTTTGAACGTTTTTATCGCGTGGACCCCTCCCGCTCGCGCGAGACCGGTGGCACGGGCTTGGGCCTTGCGATTGTGAAGCACGCTGCTTACAACCACCGCGGTGAGGTCAGGCTTTTTTCCAAGGTGGGCACAGGATCTACCTTCACCTTGCGACTACCCATTGAACAGCAGGAGAGCTAATGACCAGAGTCCTAGTGGTTGAAGATGAGAAGAATCTTCGGGAACCGCTTGTATACCTCTTGCAAAAGGAGGGTTACGACGTAATCGAGGCCGAGGATGGAAACAGTGCGGTCGAGAATTTCAACTCTTTGGGTGCTGACCTAATCCTTTTGGACCTAATGCTCCCGGGGCTTTCAGGCAATGAGGTTTGCAGAATCATCAGGGCCGAGAGTCAGGTTCCAATCATCATGCTTACCGCCAAGGACACCGAGATCGACAAGGTCGTTGGTTTGGAGATTGGTGCCGACGACTATGTGACTAAGCCCTACTCAACCAGAGAGCTTCTTGCCCGCATGAAGGCAGTGCTTAGGCGCGGAGCCGAGCCGATGTCGAGCGAAAGCGGAGTGCTAAAGGCAGGGCCGGTGGTAATGGATCTCGATCGCCACACCGTTAGCGTCAATGGGGAGAAGATTCAGATGCCGCTTAAGGAGTTTGAACTTCTCGAGCTATTGATGGAGAACGTGAATCGCGTGCTAACTCGTGGACAGATCATAGACAGGGTTTGGGGCTCAAACTACTTTGGCGACACCAAGACCCTGGATGTCCACGTCAAGCGTGTGAGGTCAAAGATCGAAGATGACCCATCGAGACCTAGACACCTTTTGACCGTTCGCGGTCTGGGTTACAAGTTCGAGGTTTAGTCGATAAACCCGCGGTACTCCTCGAGAGCGCCGTCCAAAATCGGCACCAGCATTCTCGTCGGATCACCAGTTACACGCATGTAGACCGGGTGCATCGAGCCTGGGGTCTCCGTTAGATACAGGTACTTTCCCTCCGTGCCGTTGTAGCCAAGATCAAACTTTGCCCCGGCCTCAACTGTCATCTCGGTCATTACCACCGTGCCGTTGGAGTCCAGAGTCTCAAGGGTTGCCGATACCGCACCCTGACCCGGGTTTATAAAAGAGCCAATCAGAACCGCATTGCCAGCATCATCAACAACAAACATGACGTTTCTTGCCTTTAGCTCATCGGTGTCAACCTGAACGCCATCACTTGGTGCGTAGGGGTCTAGGGAGGCAACCTCACGAGAGAGCGAACAACCTGTTAGGGCGAAGATGGTCACGATTGCCGCAATTACAGCGGTAAATTTCTTGGCTTTCAATGGTCCTCCAGGCACCTCGACCCACCCAGTTTACCCTAGGGAAACTGGGCCAACTGTGGTAAAATCGGAGTTTTGAGAGCCGAAAGCTATTTATGAAGTTTGAAGTTGGCGAAACTGTCGTCTATCCCCACCACGGAGCAGCAGAAATCATCGAGGTTTCTGAGAAGAAGATTCGTGGTGAGAAGCAGAAATACCTGAAGCTCAGGGTCGCCCAAGGCGACCTGATCATTCAGGTTCCAGCCGCCAACGTTGAGATGGTGGGGGTTCGCGACGTCATCGACCGTAAGGGCGTCAAGCAGGTGTTCGACGTCCTGCGTGCAGAGTTTGTTGAGGAACCAACCAACTGGTCACGCCGCTACAAGGCAAACCTCGAAAAGCTAGCCTCCGGCGACGTGGTTAAAGTCTCCGAGGTGGTTCGCGATCTCTGGAGGCGTGATCAGGACCGCGGTCTTTCGGCCGGCGAGAAGCGCATGCTTGCAAAGGCAAGGCAGATTTTGATCTCCGAACTGGCGCTTGCCAGAAAGGTTGACGAGGAGAAGGCATCGGCCGAGCTTGACAAGGTATTGGCTAGCTAGCGATGTCTGTAGCGGTGGTGCTGGTCGCCGCCGGTAAGGGTAAAAGACTCGGAGCCGGCCAGCCAAAGGCGGCAATTAGCGTTGCGGGAAAGTCTCTTCTCGAGCTCTCGCTAATGCATATCTCCGAGTTCAAGCCAGACCAGTTAGTTGTTGTGGCTCCAGAGGAGCTGCTCGAAGAATTCACCAGGCTAACGGCCAAGTTCTTTGAGGATTTCAAGGTTGTGGTTGGTGGCGAGACTCGCCAGCAGTCTGTGTCACACGGTATGGCTGAGGTGAGCACAGATCTAGTTTTGGTTCACGATGCTGCCCGTGCCTTTACCCCCAAAGAGGTCTTCGAGAGGGTTCACCAGGCGCTTGAATTTGCGGAGTGTGTCGTACCGGCGATGAACCCAGCTGACACCGTCAAGCAGGTTGCGAGCGACTGGGTGGAAAGAACTATTGACCGAAACACTCTTCGAATGGTCCAGACTCCCCAGGGATTTAGGGTTGCAACCCTTCGCAAGGGTTTCGAAAACGCAACCGGCGACTTCACGGACGAAGCTGGTCTGCTCGAGTCGCAAGGGGTGAAGACCGCCATTGTGCTTGGACACGAGCACGGTTTCAAGGTGACCACACCAAACGATCTTGAGCGTGCCAGGGCAATCTTCACAGACGTTAGAAGCGGCATCGGGGTCGATGCGCACCAGTTCGGTGAGCAGGGCAAGTTGATGCTCGGCTGCCTTGAGTGGGAGGGCTATCCGGCCCTAGCGGGTCACTCAGACGGAGACTCTGTTGCCCACGCCGTCGTGGACGCACTGCTCTCAGCTGCGGGTCTTGGGGACATCGGCTCCAACTTCGGCACCAGCCGCAATGAGTATGCGGGAGCATCTGGCGAGCTGTTCATTGCAGAGACGCTGAAACTCTTGGCGGAGGCCGGTTTTCAGCCGGCCAACGTGGCGGTGCAGATTGTTGCGGAGGAGCCAAAAATCGGCCCTCGCAGGCATGAGCTCGAGCATCACCTGAGCGAGGTGGTTGGTGCTCCGGTTTCGGTCCTTGCCACCACCACCGACGGTCTGGGATTCCTTTCGGATTCTAGGGGCGTTGCGGCCGTGGCAACGGCTCTGGTCCAAAGCCGAAGCTAGGCTTTTGGCAATGAAGCTCTATGACACAAAAGCCGCTGAGCTTAGAGACTTTGTCCCAATCGAAGTGGGCAAGGTTGGCATCTACGTTTGCGGTCCAACCGTGCAGTCCGAGCCCCACATCGGGCATCTCCGCTCGGCCCTTGTGTATGACCTAATAACCCGCTGGCTTTCTCACCTTGGCAACGAGGTGACTCTAATTAGGAATGTCACCGACATTGACGACAAGGTTTTAGAAAAGGCAAATGAGCAGGAGCTGAATTGGTGGGAGCTTGCTCACTCGAATGAGAGTGTGTTTGCCTCTGACTACAGATCCCTTGGGATGCTTTTGCCCTCGGGAGAGCCACGCGCTACAGGCCACATCCCCCAGATGATTTCGCTTATCGAGACGCTTATTGCAAACGGTCATGCCTACCAGGTAGAGGGCTCAGCCAACGTCTACTTCAATACCCTGAGCTGGCCAAGCTACGGGGAACTAACCCACCAGGCACTGGACGACATGGAGTCTGAGGGCGATAGGGGCGAGAAGAAAAATGTCCAGGACTTCGCGCTCTGGAAGGCCACCAAAGAGGGGGAACCTGAGTCTGCGAGTTGGGATTCGCCGTGGGGGAAGGGCAGGCCCGGCTGGCACATCGAGTGCTCCGCCATGTCCACACACTTTTTGGGAGAGACCTTTGACATTCATGGCGGCGGCCTAGATCTTCGCTTCCCGCACCACGAAAACGAGCTTGCGCAGTCGCTTGCGGCCGGAGACCGCTTCGCGAACTACTGGATCCACAACGGGCTGGTGAATGTTGGCGGCCAGAAGATGTCAAAGTCTTTGGGCAACTCGGTTTCGTCAAAAGCTCTCTTCGCACTGGCAGAGCCAGCGGTTATTCGTTACTACCTCACCACCGCCCACTACCGCTCAGTTTTGGACTATCAGCCCGCAGTTTTGGAAGAGGCGGCAAGCGCACTAGAGAGGCTTCACGGCTTTCTGGAAAGGTGTGAGCGGGAACTTGGCGAGACTCAATTTGCTCAAGTTGATAAAAACCCTGAGCTTCCGAGTGAGTTCATAGACGAGATGAACGACGATCTGAACATTCCGGCGGCGCTCGCTGTCATTCACGATGCTGTCACCAGCGGAAACACCGAGCTCGATGAGCAGCAGCTTCGCGAGGCTGCCCAGCACCGCGATCAGGTTTCAAAGATGCTCGAAATCCTCGGACTGGCACCAAGCCAATGGTCGCTTGGAGTCTCTGAGGAGCACGTTGCCCTCGACAAGTTGATCGCATCGCTAATTGCACGCCGCGACCAGGCAAGGGAAAACAAGGACTATGACACCGCCGACGAGATTCGGGATCAGCTAGATAAAGCCGGCATCGAGCTCTCTGATGGCCCGAGCGGCACGCATTGGAGACTGAGCTAATGGCAAAACAAGGAAGACCTGGAGCCGCTAAAGGCAAGAAGGGCCCCCTGAAAGGGACCGGTGGCCATGGCCGTAAGGCTCTTGAGGGTAGAGGCCCAACACCCAAGGCGGAAGATCGGCCCTATCACAAGGCTTATCGGGCAGCTAAGGCTGCGGAGAAGACGACCAAACCCAAAAAAGGCAAGTTCGTTGCCAGCTCTAAAGGAACCTCCAAGACTGGAGGAGCCGAGGTTTTATCTGGTCGCAATGCTGTCGTTGAGGCTCTTCGGGCCAGGATTCCGGCAACCTCGCTCTTTGTCGCGCAGCGAGTGGAGATGGACGATCGGATGCGAGAGTCAATTGCGCTCGCGAACCATCGCGGTATTCCCGTAAGCGAGGTCACGCGGGCTGAGATAGACCGGATGACAGGCGGCGACTTTGTCCACCAGGGCATCGCACTCCAGGTTCCCCCTTACAAATACGTGGACCCAAATGAGCTGCTAGATAGGGCCCTCTCCAAGAGCCCGCTGCCTCTGCTAGTGGCTCTGGATGGCATCACTGACCCAAGAAACCTTGGGGCAATCATCCGCTCGGTGGCGGCCTTTGGTGCTCACGGCATCGTGTTGCCGCAACGCAGAAGCGTTGGAGTAACCGCTTCGGCTTGGAAGACCTCAGCTGGGGCCGCCGCAAGAATCCCGGTTGCATTGGCATCAAATCTGAACCAGGTCATCAAGGAGTACCAGCGTAGGGGCTTGTTTGTTGTCGGGCTGGATGCTGGGGGAGATGTCATGCTCCCGGACTTCGACTTGAACGAAAAGCCATTGCTGGTAATCGTTGGCTCTGAGGGTAAGGGGCTTTCAAGGTTGGTTCAGGAGAACTGCGACCAGGTTGTCAGTATCCCGATCTCAAGCGACACCGAGTCGCTGAACGCGGGGATAGCAGCCTCTGTCGCGCTCTACCAGATAGCGGCTAACCGCTAAACCTTGTCGCGCCAGTCGCCCTCTTCGTCATCATCTGCCACAACTATTAGGCCCGTGGGCACCGGCTCAATCAGGTTCAGGTCCTCGGTCAGGGTTGTGGTTCCAAGGTAGGTCGCCTCGTCCCTGCGCTTGGAGAGCACGTTCGAGACGTAGCTTCGTACCGCTTCAACCAGTGGCACATCAATACCCTTTTCCTCCGAAACATACCAACGGTGCTCTAGAACCTCATGAAATAGTTCGGCCGGCTCCAAGCGGCCAGTGAACTCGCTTGGAACTGAGCCGATCACGGGCTCATAAACGTTCGAGAGCCACTCGTGGGCCATGACTTCCTCATCAGCGCCTGGCCTGGCGTTTGCAAGCTTGTATTGATCGATGTCGTTTAGCAGTCTTCTTGCTTGGTTTTCCTCAACATCGAGACCAGTGAGTAGCAGCAGTCTTCTGGCGTGGTGACCTGCGTCAACCACCTTTGGTTGAATCTTCACGGTGTGGCCCTCATCGTCTTTGACGATGGAGAGCTCTTCAATGTCAAAGCCGAGCTCATTGAGTCTCGCGACTCGCTTTGAGATTCTCCAGCGTTCGGCCTCATCGAAGACCTCGGTTGCGGTCAGTTCTTTCCATAGCTCATGGTACTTGTCCACAATGCGCTGGCTCACTGAATTCGGGTCTATTTCTTGAGCCTTGCCTGAGGCCAATAGGTCCATGAGCTCCCCAGCGATGTTCACTCTGGCGATTTCAAGGTCATTTTCCCTTTGGCCATTGGAGAGCCTGCCGTCAAAGAGTTGTCCAGTCTCTGCATCAACTAGGTAAGCGGCAAAACGTCCAGCATCTCGTCTAAAGAGAGTGTTTGACAGTGAGACATCGCCCCAAAAGAAGCCGGCTAGGTGAAGCCGCACCAGCAGCAGCGCGAGAGCATCAACGAGTCGATTAGCAGTTTGGTCCCTTAGGCCTTGCGACCACATTGCACGATAGGGGAGCGAAAACTTGAGGTGCCTGGTGATAAGCACCGCAGGAAGCTCGTCGCCAACTTCGTCCTTGCGATTAGAGATGACGGCGAACGGCTCAACGCAGGGGACATCTAATTTTTCTAGTTTCTTGAGAACCTCATACTCGCGCTTGGCCAGATCGAGCAGCGTCTCCTTGATAGCGATCACGTGATCGCCCAGGTGAGCGAAGCGAACCGTGTGACGCGAGAGGCCCTTCGGCAGCGCTGCAATCGTCTCTTGTGGCCATGCCTCTAATGGCAAATGCCACGGCAGATCCAGGAGTGCTGGTTCTGCCGTGGCAGCCGTAATACTGAGGCTGGAGGGCATCTACTAGTTCAGACGCTCGCCAGTCTCTGCATCGAAGACGTGGACTGCATCCTTGTCTGCGTGCAGGTGAATCTTGTCGCCAGCCTTGGGGTGGTCGATGGGGTCTACTCGAACAACTACGTTCTGCTCGGTGCCATCTAGCTGCACGCGACCGTATAGGTAGCCATCGCTTCCAAGCTCCTCAACGACATCAATGTCGCAGACCAGACCGTGTGGGGCTGGGCTGAGCTTCTCTGGGCGAACGCCTACGGTGACCTTGTTTGAAGATGCTTTCGAAAGAATTGACTTGTCGATTGGCAGTACCTCGTCACCAAACTGCACGCCACCCTCAACAATCTCAAGCTGAACTAGGTTCATGGCTGGAGATCCGATGAAGCCGGCAACGAAGACGTTCTGTGGCTTGTCGTAGAGGTTGCGAGGCGAGTCGACCTGCTGGAGCAGACCGTCCTTCAATACCGCAACCCTGTCACCCATGGTCATAGCCTCGACCTGGTCGTGGGTCACGTAGACGGTGGTTACACCGAGCCTGCGCTGCAGTGATGCGATCTGAGTACGAGTCTGAACACGAAGCTTGGCGTCAAGGTTTGATAGTGGCTCGTCCATCAAGAACACCTGAGGCTTACGAACGATCGCACGACCCATGGCCACACGCTGACGCTGACCACCGGACAGAGCCTTTGGCTTGCGGTTTAGGTAGGGCTCAAGGTCCAACAGCTTTGCCGCCTCAAGAACGCGCTCAGCACGCTCTTCCTTGCTGACGCCAGCGATCTTTAGAGCAAAGCCCATGTTCTCGGCCACGGTCATGTGTGGGTAGAGAGCGTAGTTCTGGAACACCATGGCGATGTCCCTGTCCTTTGGTGGAACGTCGGTGACTTCTCTGTCTCCGATGTAGATTCCACCCTCGTTGACCTCTTCAAGGCCAGCGAGCATTCTTAATGAGGTTGACTTACCGCAACCGGAAGGTCCTACGAGAACTAGGAACTCTCCGTCTTTTACCTCGAGATCTAGCTTGTCAACAGCTGGCTTGGTGCCGCCTGGATACAGGCGAGTTGCGGCTTTGAAAGTTACTGATGCCATTTCTACTCCTTCACCGGCAGGTACGTGCCGGACGATCCGTTGTGACGAGTGCCTCTTCTGAGGCTTCATAAGTATCGCATCTTCAACCTAGAATGGGGGTCGGTTTATATAACTGAGATGAAAAGGAATCCACCTTGTCAAGTCCCAAGCCATCTAGGTCCGAGCAGCGCGAGGCAGCAAGAAACAAGGCCAGAGAGCTGAGAGAGCAAAGCGCCAAGAAAGAAAAGCGCAGCAAGCTCGTTATCCAGATCTCCGTTGTGCTGGTCGCACTTGGAATTGTGGGCGGTGTGGCCGGTGTCATTGCCATTGAGGCCGCTAATCGTGCGGATGCTCCCGTTGTAAACGAGGTGCCAAACAACCTAACCGAGCTAGGCGGACTGAAGATCGGCGTTGGGCTTCAGGCCTTTACCGACACCAAGACGCCGACCGCAGATGCTGCTGGGGATGTGCCGGAGATCGTCGTTTACGTTGACTACCAGTGCCCGATCTGCCAGGCCTTTGATGTTCCAAATTCAGCCCAGATCCGCTCTTGGGTAGACACCGGGGCCGCGACGGTTGAGATCAGACCAATTTCCTTCTTGGACAGAGCCTCACTAAACCAGTACTCCTCAAGGGTTGCCAACGCAGCATTCTGCGTTGCCAACTTCGAGCCTGACGCTTTCTACGACTTCCACGAGACGATGATGTTCAACCAGTCGAGCGAGGGTGGCGACGGTCACGATGACAACGCTCTCGTCGCTTTCGCCGAGGAGTCTGGAGCTGGAACCGAAGAGGTAAAGGGATGCATCCAGGCAAAGAGCTTCGGGGACTATGTCGCCCAGCACACTCAGGATGTCTTGAACAACCCACAGGATGGAGTTAGCGTCACCGGCACGCCAACCATTTTGGTGAACGGTCTCCAGTACACATGGGCCACCGGTGAAGAGCTGGTTTCAGCAGAGCGCTTTGCCCAGTTTGTTCAGGTAGCAACCGCTCAGTAGTTCCAGGGTTCATGACTTAGGTCTGCCTATTCGGTAGGCTTTATGCCGCCAGCCGACTTGGCGCAATTGGTAGCGCACCGCTCTTGTAAAGCGGGGGTTACGGGTTCGAGTCCCGTAGTCGGCTCTCTAAGGAAGCTTGTTTCCCCGCTAAGGGTTGTGAAACCTGTGAAGCAAATAGATATCAGCCGCAATCCACTTGACCTCATTGAAAATGAGTTCGCTGGGCTCTATTCGGGTGAGCCTGGATTGAGCAGCATTCCAGGCGGTCAGAGTGCGGCTGACAAGGCGCTCAGAGATTTAGACATCAGTGGCTACGCCGCAAATAGGTCTGAGGTTTTACCCAAAAGCGCGCGTGGAGCCACCGTGCTTTCGCCATATATTCGTCACAACCTGATCACTCTCAAACAGGCCTTTGACAGGGTCTCCAGCTCCCCATACAAGGATCGAGAGAAGTTTCGGGATGAGCTTTATTGGCAGGAGTATGCAAGGCACCTCTACGCGAGGGTGGGAACCGAACTATTTCAGAACCTCAGGTTTGAAGCGGATTGGAAAACGGCAGGGGATGGCTGGAACATGGAGATGGCCTGCGTTGATGAGGTCGTTGCAGAGCTTGAACAGGATGGCTGGCTGGTAAACCAGACAAGAATGTGGCTGGCCTCGCACTGGACGGTGAGAAATGGGGTCGGCTGGCTAAGCGGTCAAGAGCGCATGCACCGCGAACTAATTGACGGCTCGAGAGCCGCTAACCTGCTCGGCTGGCAGTGGACGGTCGGAGCGGGAACAGGAAAGCCCTACGGCTTTGGGCGCTGGCAGGTCGAAAAGCGCGCTCCCGGAATATGCTCCGGATGCAGACTAAAAAATGCTTGCCCGATTCAGGAGTTTCCAGCCGAGACCTCGCCTAGGCAGCTCGAGTCGAACCCGCTTCTCAATCGTGACCCGGACCCAAGGAGAACCGCGGGACCTTTAGTCCCGGTTGAGCTTAGAGAGCCTGAGGTGGTGCTGATCACGATTGACTCGATGGGTGATGCCGATCCAGCTCTGAGCGCAAACCCAGAATTGCCAGCTGTATTTGTTTTCAACGAGAAAGCCCTGGGGAAGCTGCAGCTAAGTTCCCGAAGAATTGGCTTTTATTTGCAGACCCTTGCAGACCTGGCCCAGCGCAAGGAACTAAGCGTCTACATCGGTGATCCAGTGGCCTTTGCAAATTCGAATGAGGTTGCAGTTACCTACGCACCGGTTCCCTCGTTTAGAAAGTTCCAAACGCTAGCGCAGGTTCACCCCTACCCGTGGCTGGCAGTTCCGCAGGCGGGGACGGTGCGCAGCTTTACCGCCTGGCGAAAGGGCCTTGGCGGCTAGTTTGCCTTGAAGGTAATGCTCACCGAGTTGATGCAGTAGCGATCTCCCGTTGGAGTTTGGGGCGCATCATCAAAGACATGTCCTAGGTGAGAGCCGCACTTCGAGCAGCGGACCTCTGTTCTCAGCATGCCGTGGGAGCGGTCTTCGATGTATTCGATGGCCTCATTGCCCTGGGGCTTGTAGAAGCTAGGCCAGCCGCAGTGGGAGTCAAACTTGGTGTCTGACTCAAATAAAAACGCATCGCAGCCTCGGCAGTGGTAGCTCCCTGAACGCTTCTCCTCCAGAAGCTCTCCGGTGTAGGCACGCTCAGTGCCGGCCATTCTCAGCACGTGATACTCGAAATCACTGAGCTCTTGACGCCACTGCTCGTCGGTTTTGAATACTTCGTACTTCATTTTTTCGCTGTCCATGCTCTATGTAACCTTCGAATAACTACTTTCATTGCAAGGCACTTCCCAGTTAGGCTGTCAGTGTCGAGTTTTAACCAAGGTTGAGCCCGATGCACGGGTGACTTACACACGTGGAATGAGCATCAGGAGCAACAATGGCACAAGGAACCGTTAAGTGGTTCAACTCTGAGAAGGGTTTTGGTTTCATCACTCAGGACGACGGCCCAGACGTCTTCGTCCACTTCTCAGCAATTCAGACCGACGGATACCGCGAACTCAAAGAGGAACAGCGGGTCGAATTCGAGGTCAAGACCGGTGACAAAGGCCTTCAGGCCGAGAACGTAACAGTCCTCTAAAACCCATTTGGCTGAAGGGCGTGTAAAAACACGCCCTTCTTCCGCTTGCACTCTGGGCCCGAGAGTGCTAAAACTTTAGTTAGCACTCTCACATCGTGAGTGCTAATCCAAGTCTTAGTGCAAACGGGAGAAACCCAAATGGCAAAACTTATTCACTTCGATGAAGAGGCACGTCGTGGCCTCGAGCGCGGCCTCAACATTCTGGCCGACACCGTCAAGGTAACCCTTGGACCTCGCGGTCGCAATGTGGTGCTCGAGAAGAAGTGGGGCGCACCCACCATCACCAACGACGGCGTTTCCATCGCCAAGGAGATCGAGCTCTCCGACCCATTCGAGAAGATTGGTGCCGAGCTCGTCAAGGAAGTAGCAAAGAAGACCGACGATGTAGCTGGTGATGGAACCACCACCGCAACCGTCCTAGCCCAGGCGCTAGTCAAGGAAGGTCTCCGTAACGTAGCCGCAGGTGCTGACCCAATCAGCCTCAAGCGCGGCATCGACAAGGCGTCTGACGCCGTCATCCAGGCCCTACTGAAGATGGCCGTCCCAGTTGAGACCAAGGAGCAGATTGCTGCCACCGCGTCAATCTCTGCTGGAGACAGCGCAATCGGTGAGATCATCGCCGAGGCAATCGACAAGGTTGGCAAAGAGGGCGTAGTAACTGTCGAGGAGTCAAACACCTTTGGTATTCAGCTTGAGCTGACCGAGGGCATGCGCTTCGACAAGGGCTATGTCTCCGCCTACATGGTCACCGACCCAGATCGTCAGGAAGCAGTCCTCGAGGACGCCTACGTTCTAATCGCAAACAGCAAGATCTCCAACATGAAGGATCTACTGCCAATTGTTGACAAGGTCATGCAGGCTGGCAAGCCACTTCTTATCATTGCCGAGGACATCGAGGGCGAGGCCCTTGCAACTCTGGTTGTGAACAAGATCCGCGGCATCTTCAAGTCCGTAGCCGTGAAGGCTCCTGGATTTGGTGACCGTCGCAAGGCAATGCTTCAGGACATCGCAATCCTCACCGGTGGTCAGGTAATCGCCGAAGAGGTTGGTCTCAAGCTCGAGAACACCGAGCTTGCAATGTTGGGTAAGGCTCGCAAGGTGGTAATCACCAAGGACGAGACCACCATCGTTGAGGGCGCCGGTGACGGCGAGCAGATCAAGGGTCGTGTTGAGCAGATTCGCCGCGAGATCGAGAACACCGACAGCGACTACGATCGTGAGAAGCTGCAGGAGCGCCTAGCCAAGCTGGCCGGCGGTGTTGCAGTTATCAAGGCTGGTGCAGCGACTGAGGTCGAGCTCAAGGAGCGTAAGCACCGCATTGAGGACGCTGTTCGCAACGCAAAGGCTGCTGTTGAGGAGGGCATTGTTGCCGGTGGTGGTGTAGCACTGCTGCAGGCTGGCAAGGTCGCCTTCGCAGGTCTCAAGCTCAAGGGCGACGAGGCAACCGGTGCTCAGATTGTCGCAGCATCTATCTCCGCTCCGCTGAAGCAGATCGCGTTCAACGCCGGTCTGGAGCCAGGCGTAATTGCTGAGAAGGTCGCAAACCTTCCTGATGGTGAGGGCCTAAACGCCGCAACCGGTGAGTATGTAAACATGCTCAAGGAGGGCATCAACGACCCAGTAAAGGTGACTCGCAGTGCGCTGCAGAATGCGGCATCAATTGCAGGTCTGTTCCTAACCACTGAGGCTGTTGTGGCTGAGAAGCCAGAGCCAGCAGCTCCAATGCCTGCAGATCCAAGCGCGGGTATGGACTTCTAAAAGAGTTCCCAAAGAGAGTCGGGGTGGCAATTGCCACCCCGTTTCTCATTTAAACGAGCTACCGACCAAGCTCAACTACGAAGGTTGCTCCGCCGCCTAGGGTGTCTTCGACCCAGATTTCGCCCTCGTGAGCCTGGACTATGGACTTGGCAATCGCGAGCCCGAGGCCGGAACCTCCGGTCTCACGGTTGCGTGAGTTGTCAGCGCGGTAGAAGCGGTCAAAGACCTTCTCCTTCATTGAGTCGTCGATGCCCTCGCCGCGATCTACTACCTTCAGGATGACCTTCTCATCTTCGACATTTATCTCGAGCGTGACCTCAGTGGACTCTGGCGCAAAGCGCGACGCATTTGCCAATAGGTTTGTCAGCACCTGCTTGATGCGGTCATCGTCCATGGAGAGAACGACGCTTTCCTCCTTGGTTGCCAGGCGGAAGCTGACCTTCTGGTTCGTGACAGCGACATCCTTGATGCTCTGTCTCGCGATCTCGATGAGGTCGCAGTCTTGACGCTTTAGGTTTTCGAGCTCGTCCATGCGGGTGAGGGTGAGTAGCGACTCAACCAGACCGGACATTCTTACCGCCTCGCTCTCGATGCGGCTCATTGCCTCCGTTAGGTCCTTTTTGTTCTTTATCGCGCCCATGCGGTACAGCTCTGCATAGCCGCGGACAGTTACCAGGGGAGTGCGGAGCTCGTGGCTGGCATCGGATACAAACCGACGCATCTGCTCTAAAGTCTTGTCTTTGCCCTTGACCGCACCCTCGATGGAGTCAAGCATCGAGTTCAGCGCTCTATTGAGCCTTCCAATCTCTGTTTTGCCATGGCGTTGGACGAGTCTTGACGAGAATTTACCGCTCTGTACTGCCTCGGCTGTGCGCTCAACTTCTTTTAGCGGCCTCAGGGCTCCGGTGATGGTGAGCCAGATGCTCAGGCCCGAGAGAACGAGCAGGAAGATTCCAAACCTGCCCCCAATTACTCCATACTCTGCAATGATCTGCCGGTTTGTGTTTGTCGGCAGAGCAACAACCACCGAGCCATTAGCTCTCAGCAGCGGCTGGGCAATCATGCGCCAGTCTCTGTCTGGGCCATTGGGGTCTTCTACCTCTGCGTCGAATGGAACACCACCGGTTTCCATCACTGCCTCGATATCCAGGCTCGATAGGTTCGGGACAGTCCTGTTGCCGCCGGTTGATGAGACGAGCCCAAGGAACTGATTGCCGTCGGCATCCAAGATGGCGATGTAGTAGTCGCTGGGAAGTGCGGGCAGGGTGAGGTCGCCGGTTGCAACCCTTATCTCTATGCGAAGCGGATTCTCTTCACGCAGCTGGTTTGCTGTGGCGACCAGGAGGTTGTCAGTGTTCTGCTGGAGATAGGTACTTAGCAGGGCGACGGTTCCAGCACTCGAGACGCTTAGCAGAAGGCCAATAAGCCCAACACTTAGCGTGGTGAGCTTTGCCCTAAGGGAGACGCGCTCCCAGGCTGCTAAGACCCTGTTTTTCAAGGGCTATGCCCTGGGGCTTTTGATCATGTAGCCAACACCGCGCTTGGTAATAATCAGAGGCTCGGTAGAAATTGGGTCTAGCTTCTTACGCAGGTAGGAGACGTAGCTTTCGACAATGCCCATCTCTCCATTGAAGTCATACTCCCAAACGTGGTCAAGGATCTGAGCCTTGGTGAGCACCCTGTTTGGATTGCTTGCAAGGTACCGAAGCAGCTGATACTCGGTGGGGGAGAGCTCAACTACGGAGCCATTTACTGTCACCTCGTGAGCATCCTCATTGATCTCTAGCTCACCGACCTTGATGTGTGATGGGCTTGAGCCGTCCTTACCGGTCCTGCGCATGATTGCGCTGATGCGAGCCATGATCTCGTCCAAGCTGAATGGCTTTGTGACGTAGTCATCACCGCCAACCGTGAGTCCAGCGATTTTGTCCTCGGTGTCGTCTCGTGCCGTGAGAAAAAGAATCGGGACATCAATACCCATTCCGCGAATCTTCTTGGTGACGCCAAAGCCAGAGATGTCTGGCAGCATCACGTCGAGCAAGACTATGTCTGGCTGGGTGTCGACAATCTTAGAGATCGCGTCCGTGCCATTTGGGCTGGTCGCAACCTGGTGACCGGCGAATCTCAAACTTGCCGCGAGCAGGTCACGAATGTTTGGTTCATCATCTACAACTAATACCCTGAGAGTTTCCATACTGAGAATTGTGCTCTGGTTTTCTGGAAGTTTTCTGGGAGTTAGCTGGACTAAATCGAGTCGCTGTCGAGAATCTCGTAGGAGTAGCCCTGCTCCGCTAGGAACCGCTGCCGATTTTGGGCAAAGTCCTGCTCGAGCGTGTCTCGGGCAATGAGGGTATAGAACTGAGCGGTGCGGCCATCCTGCTTGGGCCTAAGCAGTCTGCCGAGTCGCTGAGCCTCCTCCTGTCTCGAACCAAAAGCGCCAGAAATCTGGATTGCTACAGATGCCTCCGGCAGATCAACCGAGAAGTTTGCAACCTTGCTCACCACCAGCGCGGTTAGCTTCCCGCTCCGGAAGTCCTTGTAAAGCTGCTCACGCTCATCCACTGGAGTCTGACCGGTCAGCTTTGGAATGTTGAGTAGTTCTGCCACCTCATCAATCTGGTCGAGGTATTGACCAATGATTAGGGTCGGTTCTCCCTCATGCCTAGCGAGGATCTTCTTCATCAGTGGAATCTTCGCCTTTGCGGTCGCCGCAATTCGAAAACGGGCGTCGCCATCGGCAATGGCGTATTCCATGCGCTCCTCATCCGGAAGCTCAACCCTCACCTCAAAGCACTCGGCAGGTGCAATGTAGCCCTGGGCCTCGATGTCTTTCCAGGGGGCATCGAATCGCTTGGGGCCGATGAGCGAGAACACATCCGACTCCCTGCCATCCTCACGAACCAGGGTCGCTGTTAGGCCGAGCCTTCTTCTGGCCTGAAGGTCTGCGGTCATCTTGAAAATAGGTGCGGGTAGTAGGTGAACCTCGTCGTAGATGATCAGACCCCAGTCCCTGGCATCGAGCAGCGCTAGATGGGCGAACTCGCCCTTTCGCTTAGTGGTGAGTATTTGGTAGGTCGCGATCGTTACCGGAGCCAGCTCCTTGGAGGACCCGGAGTATTCGGCAATGTCTGCCTCTTGGAGTGAGGTGCGGGCAAGTAACTCATCTCGCCACTGCCTCGCTGCAACTGTGTTGGTGACGAGTATCAAGGTGTTGCGCTGCAGCTCTGCCATGGTTGCTGCACCCACCAGGGTCTTACCCGCCCCACATGGCAGCACGACCACTCCCGAGCCACCTGCTTGAAACTTCGCTACCGCCTGCTTTTGATAGTCCCTCAGATCCCAGTCGGAGTTATCCAGTGTGATTTCAAAAGGGGTCCCTGGGGTGAATCCGGCATTGTCTTCAGCGGGCCAGCCCAGCTTCAGAAGCTGCTGCTTGAGTTGGCCTCTGGCCCAAGGCTGAATTCGGAAGCCTGAGTCGACCCTGCCCTCTAGGAGTTCGGC
Organism: Aquiluna sp.; assembly: GCA_028095925.1. Classification (GTDB taxonomy): domain Bacteria; phylum Actinomycetota; class Actinomycetes; order Actinomycetales; family Microbacteriaceae; genus Aquiluna. Next base: position 20,899 of record JAOHCW010000010.1, on the reverse strand, counting down.
CACCTTCATGTTGCTAGAGACCTCTGCCATAACGGCATCTGAGTCGGAAACGAGAATTAGGCCCTGATCGTCCCGGGTGATAACGAGCTTTCCGAAGCGGTCAATTGTGGAGCGAATCTCACTGACCACTGAGCCGGGAAGTTCGAATTTTGACCAACGAGTCAGGGAGTCAATGATGAAGTCTGCATCGTGACCTGCGGCGCGAGCATTCCAAAGCCCGAGCCGGGTGATGCGGTAGGTGTGGATGTGTTCGGGAGCCCGCTCCAGCTCCGCAAAGATTGCAAGTTCATGCCTTGCATCTGAAGCGTCGGGGTGGCCAGTCTCAAGCAGCACGGTCCTGTCGGACTGAACAATTAGGGGGCCGGAAGACATCGTTTAAGCCTAACTGAGCACCACGGACTTGATTCTTGAGACCGGGAGAGTGCGCTCGGCCTGACGCTCTTCATCGCGTCCTCTGAGCCTTCCTGCACCAAGTCCCAACGGGGTCAGCAAGAAACTCTCCTCACTGCCATTAGGAAGCTCAATCGAAAGCTGCACCTTCAATTTGTTCTTAAGCGCAAACTCCAATTGCCTAAGCACATCCGATGGGTCCGCTGCTGTCTTTTCTCCGCTGAGAAGGTTTTTCGCCCGAGCCTCGAGCTCATCGTCGCTCTGGACTTCGAGGGTGAGGCTAGCTGTGAAACGCGGTGACAGGATTTTGCCTTTGTCGTCGATCATTACGGCTGCATATCCTGCGTCCCTGAGGGAGAAGTAGCTCAGCTCAACTGAGCTGGGGCTCTTCAGTGCCCCGGTAGAGCCAGTAAGACTTAGGTGATTGAGCGCACGCTCGTTCTTTATCTGGGTCAGCAGAATCTCGTCTGCAGCAGCGATTATCGTGCTGTCGCCTGATCTGGAGATTTTGAGCTTTCCAAACTTCTGCTCAACTGTTGACAACAGGTACTCAACCGGTTGGGGCAGCTTGTTGCCACTTAGACCCTCAAGCGTCTTTCTGACGTCTTTCAGGCTGCCGCCTGTTTCTAGGTGGTGAGAAAGCGAGAGCGCACTGAGCCGAAACCTGGATGCAAGACCTAGGTCCTCGCTGTCAGCAAAAGAGTCGAGTTGTTTGTGCAGCTTGGTCGTCAACGGTGATGGGCACACTATTGAAAGATCACCCTGGACAATTAGCCGCTCTTCTGCCGCGGGAAGGTTCTTGGCGATCTCTTTTGCCGAGGCACTTGGCCCAAGGGTTATTGGCTTCAGGGCCAGACCCTGATTTAGCAGACCCAGAGTTGCACCGAATTCCAAGGTCGCGAGGTTGAAGGTGATCATGAGCGGAAATGCCTCGAGAAGCTGCTCGAGGATCGCGCCTTCAGAAAGCTTTAGCTGCGGCAGGTCCCAGATGCATTCGATCAGCTGGGCAAGTGCCTGCTCCCTTGTCATGCCGAGCCACTTTTGTCCAAGCTCTGTGGTGACCCAACGACCGTGGTGTTCGGCAACGTGGCCGGCGCGCATGGCAAGTCGGAACCTTAGCTGCACATCCTTGCTTTGCCACTTGAGCTTTTCGCCGATCAGCTTTGCATCCTGCGCCCTAAGTCCTGTCTTCATGACATCAAACCAGTGCTGCTCAAGCGCGAAGTGAATTTCCGTGAGGCAGAGCATGGTCTCGTAGGCGGAGAGGTTTCCGCCTTCGGTATCCAACCTCGGACTCTTACCCGGCTCGATTCTCTCGAGGGCCTCTATAGCCTCTGGGTATGCCTTACTGTCAGCTAGAAAGCTTGCCTGTAGTCGCTTGGAGCTCTTTCCAGTTGCAAGCATTTCGAGGTCTTTTGCAGGAAGCTTTCGGATGCGAGACTCGATTTCTCTTCCGGTTAGTAGCAGCCTGCTCAAATCAAAGAGATCCTTACAGCCAGCTGAGTTACCGACCATCTGCGAGAGAACTACTTGAAGCTGACTCGTTGAGTGCTCCCGGAGCACTCCGGCGAGGCTAAGTATTGAGCTCAATTAGTCCCTGGCCTCGCGTGAGCGGCGGATGATTGCCGCTACGAGCATCGAGATGATGATCAAAAAACCGACGGGTAAACCGATGAGTGGAAGCTGAGCCAGAATCACAGGGAGGTTGTCAACTCCGAGGAAAACCATCAGGAGTGTGGTGAGCAGAGAGAGTATGGAAAGCCCTATGACGCCGACGGCCATGCCCCCGAGCACCTGCTCGAGCCTTCGAGGATTGTTGTTTTTGGCCATCAGACAAGCCTAAGCCTTTCGGCTACACTTGCCTCGGTTCAGTTGAAAGTGGGAAAGATGCCAACAGGCAAGGTCAAGTTCTTTGACGACGACAAGGGCTTTGGTTTCATCGCAGGCGACGATGGTTCTGAAGTGTTCCTGCACGCCTCCGCGCTCCCTCAGGGCAGCGCCACCGTCCGTCCCGGCACCCGGGTCGAATACGGCATCGCCGACGGCCGCAAAGGCGCCCAGGCTCTCTCGCTTCGAATTTTGGAGGTTCCGACCCTCTCTCCGGTTGGTCGTAAGCCGGCCGAAGACCTAGCGGTCATCACAGAAGATCTAATTGGGCTTTTGGACCAGATGGGTGGAAACCTGAAGCGTGGTAAGTATCCAGAGGCAGCCCACGGACGCAAGGTAGCGCAGCTACTGAGACGGGTGGCGGATGAGCTCGAAGGCTAGCAAGCTCGTCGATCAGGCAACCAGCGCCCTGGAGGAGTTCTCCGAGGGCTCCTTTGGCAAACTCATCTCTCAGGTCGAGGAGACCAAGGGAGTGGTAGAGGTCCGCTTCGAATCAACAGCCAAGGGCTACACCGGCTGGCAGTGGGTTGTTACTTTGACTCAGCCCGATAAGCGCAAGGCCGCAACAGTGGCAGAGATAAACATGCTTGCAGGGCCCGATGCTCAGCTCGCCCCGGAGTGGGTGCCGTGGTCTGAAAGGCTCAAGGAGTTCAGGCGCCAGCTGAGGGAAGAGGGTCGAGCAAAGACCGATGCCGAGGCAGACGCGCTAATAAACGAAATGGGGTCAGTTGTTTCTGACCATGAGGTAGGCGACGCCACCGAGCAGAATTCCAACGATGGCGGTGTGGAGCCACCAAAGAAGACCCGTGTCCGCAAGCGACTGGTAAAACGCGAGCAGAACAATGAGGACAATGACCCAGACGCCGGTGCCGACGAAGACAACTAGCTTCTGATTGACCTTCACCGGCTCTGGATCGGGCTTGCGCTCAACGTGACGGACAAATAACTTCACATTCGCCCCAGAACGTAGTCGATGCAATCGATTAGAGCTTCAATGTCTGAAGGCTCGATAGAAACAAACGTTGCAATCCTGAGCTGATTCTTTCCAAGCTTTCGATACGGCTCGGTGTCGACGATTCCGTTTTCGCGAAGTATCTGGGCCAGTTCAAGCGCGTCGATGTGGTCGGCGAAGTTGATAGTTGCGACTACCTGAGAGCGGTGCTCGGGATTCTCTACAAAGGCGTGCGTGACCTCGGTACGCTCCGCCCAATCAAAAAGCAGCTTGGAACTTTGCTTGGTTCTCGCATCCGCCCATCTCAGTCCGCCGTTTTGGTTTATCCACTTCACCTGCTCGTTCATAAAGAAGACGGTGGCTAGGGCGGGAGTGTTCAGCGTGTAGTTATCACGTGAGTTATCCAGGGCAAGCTTGAGACTGAGAATGTTGGGGATGTAGCGATCCGATGCTGCAACGCTCTCGATGCGCTCGATTGCCTTAGGGGAGACCATCGCTATCCAGAGGCCACCGTCTGAGGCAAAGTTCTTTTGAGGTGCGAAGTAGTAGGCATCGCTCTCACTGAGTTCGAAGTCGATACCGCCCGCGGCACTGGTGGCATCGGTGAGCATGAGAGCGTCACCGTCAGCTCCGGATACTCTCTTGACGCTTGTGACAACTCCCGCCGAGGTCTCGTTGTGAGGGTAGGCGTAGATGTCAACACCTGCCTCAGCTACCAATTCACCTCGGGTGCCCGGTTCTGCGGAGATTACGCTCGGACTTGCAAGCCATGGTGCACCGAGGATCTTGGCAAACTTGCTGCCGAACTCTCCGTGCACAAGGGTCTGCCCTTTGCGCGTTGCGAGAGAAAAAGTTGCGGCATCCCAAAACGCTGAGGCACCACCATTACCCAGAATCACCTCGTAGCCCGCAGGAGCCCTGAATAGCTCACTTAGCCCCTGCTTCAGTTCGCCGACCAGATTCCTGATTGGCATTTGGCGGTGCGAAGTTCCCATGTGCTCCTGCGCGAACTGCACAAAGCTTGTGATCTGCTCGGGGCGCATCTTTGATGGCCCGCAACCGAACCTGCCGTCCTTGGGCTTGAGGTTTTCGGGAATCACAATCTGGGCCATGGCGGTAAGTTTAGCCTCCGGCTTTATTAGTCTTCTTGCATAGCCACAGGAAAATAAATGACTGACCTAATAGACACCACGGAGATGTACCTCAAGGCGATTTTGGAGCTTGAGGAGGAGGGCATCACGCCCATGCGTGCCCGGATTGCAGAGCGACTGGACCACTCCGGCCCTACCGTCTCCCAGACCGTTGCCCGCATGGAGCGCGATGGGCTGCTTCGGGTTGAGGAAGATCGCAAGCTTCTCTTCACCGACGAGGGCAGGCTGACGGCAGTTGAGGTGATGCGTAAACATCGGCTAGCTGAGCTATTACTGGTCGAGGTGATTGGCCTTGACTGGGAGAGCGTCCATGACGAAGCCTGTCGCTGGGAGCACGTGATGAGCGAGGCCGTCGAGCGAAGGCTCATTGAGCTTCTCAATAACCCCACTCACTCACCATTTGGGATGCCAATACCGGGACTTGAGCTATTGGGGCTTCCCTCTCCAGAGGTAAAAAGCTGTCAGCCACTTAGTGAACTAGCTGGAGGCGAATATGAGCTTTGCAGGATTGGCGAGCCACTGCAGCTAGACACCAGCTTCCTTACTCAGCTTCGGCAGTTGGGCCTGGTGCCAAAGGCCTCTACTATTTTGACAATCCAGTCGGGTGAGAAGTTGCTAACCGCATCGGGCTATCAAGAGGGTCTGCTGATTGATGACTCGATTGGGCAGCACCTGTTTTTGTGTGAACAGATGGCTAACTAGTTATACTTGGCGAGTTAGAAGTTCCAAAGACTTCTCGGAGGATTCCTTTTGAGTTCAGCTGATGCCAGGCCATCGCGCAAAGAGCTAAGAAAAGCAGAGCGGGCCAAGAAAATGGTTGCCGCTAGCCGCGGTATGCGCTCATTCTGGACCATGGCATCGGCCACCGGCCTGATGGCAACTTTTGCTTTGCCCTCCTATGGGTTTTCCCCTGAGGCAACTGCCGTCTCTGGCCTAACTACCTCTAACGAAATGGTTCAGCTCTCCGCCCCATCCCAAGGACTATCAGTCGCAACGGTGAGGGCGGTTTCTTTTACCAGAGGCGAGTACCAACCAGCTGACGCATCGGAGTTTGAGGTCAAGCGATCTTCTCAGCGCTACCGTGGCCCTTTGGCTGCCGACTACTTAGCAGAACCTAGATTCACCGAAATCACTAGCGCCAACATCATGAAGGCAACCGCCGAGGTTGTTGGAACGCCATATGTCTTTGGTGGTCAAACCCCCAACGGTATTGACTGCTCTGGCCTTGTGCTTTTTGTCTACGCACAGTTTGGAATCGAGCTTCCGCACAGCGTCTATCAGCAGGCTAGATACGCAGAGCGGGTTCCTATCGAGGAGGCCGTTCCCGGAGACATCGTGGTCTTCAATGACTACAGCCACAACGGGGTCTACGCCGGTAACGGTAACTTCTACCACGCGCCTCAGCCGGGAGACCGCGTGAAGCTGGCACCAATCTTCACCGATAGATTCCACATCGTTCGCCTCGCGGACATCCAAAACTGATCCCAAAAGTTCACTCAAAGCTTCAGCGTTTCTAACGCGTGATTTCCCCTCGCAGACTTAATCTTCTTTGCAAGTATTGACTTAGCTGGGAAGGGGCAGTGAAGTGCCACTAGACATGCAATCCAGGCATGGCAACTGGATCCATCTCCACCAACACCCCTGCATAACCATGCCGGAAAAACCTGCGCGTCGCATTTTTGCGGCGCGTTTTTTGTTTCCGGAGTCAGTAACGAATACTCACAAGCCGTGTGGGCGAATTCGATAGGAGAACATCTTGCGCACACTCGTACTGAATGCAGGCTACGAACCGCTAGCGGTCGTTTCCTTCAAGAGAGCACTGGTCTTAGTGCTCAACCAAAAAGCAACCGTGCTTGCCGGGATTGGTGGTGAGGTTGTGCGCAGCGCAAAGCAGGAGTTTGACATGCCGGCGGTAATTCTGCTCCAGCGCTATGTTCGTATTCCCAACTCCCGCAGGGTGCCAGTCTCCAGAAGAGGCGTGCTGCGCAGAGATGCCCACCGCTGCGGCTACTGCGGCAAGAGTGCGAACACCATCGATCACGTGATTCCAAAGTCGCGTGGCGGTCAGGACAGCTGGGAGAACCTAGTCGCCTGCTGCCTGAGGTGCAATAACGCCAAGAGCGACAAGACCCCTCAGGAGATGGGCTGGGAGCTTAGGGTCACCCCAAAGATGCCAACCGGTCTGGTTTGGAGTGTGCGGGGAGCTGAGAAGCCGATGCCACAGTGGCAAGAGTTTTTGGCTCTGCAGCATCAGCAAGCAGCCTAGATATCTCCGCCAAAGTTTCCAGCAAGCCTGGTGTGTAGAGTTTCGCTGGCCTCGTTCATGCCCTTTATGTAGACCTCTTTACCAAGCGACTCGTACTTCGTAACTATCGAATCGAGCGCTGCAACGGTGGATGCATCCCAGATATGTGAGGCAGACACGTCGATGACGACATAGTGAGGATCGTCTGTGTATTCAAACAGGGTAGTTAGATCGTTGCTGCTGGCGAAAAAGAGCTCTCCCTCTACTGTGTAGAGGGCTGCCTGAATTTCATCGTCTCCACCCACCGAGCGCTTTACGTTAGCGAAGTGAGCCACTCGCCTTGCGAAGGCAACCATTGCAACGACAACTCCTGCGATTACTCCAATTGCAAGGTTGTGTGTCCAAACCACCACGGCGGCTGTTGCGAACATAACAACGGTCTCGCTCTTAGGCATGCGCTTCAGAGTCGCCGGCGCAACTGAGTGAAAGTTGAAGGTGCCGACGCTGACCATGATCATCACCGCGACAAGCGCGGCCATTGGGATTGCTTGGACAAAGTCGCCCAGTGAGACAACTAAAACCAGCAAAAAGACACCGGCAAGAAAGGTTGAGATTCTTGTCCTAGCACCGCTGGCCTTGACGTTGATCATCGTCTGGCCAATCATTGCGCAACCGCCCATGCCACCGAAGAAACCACTGATGATATTGCCGACACCTTGAGCTAGTGACTCACGGGTTTTCTGGGAATGAGTGTCAGTGATCTCATCAACCAATTTTGCCGTCAGAAGTGACTCTAAGAGCCCCACCAAGGCCATCGCGAGAGCAAAGGGAGCGATTATATTGAATGTCTCCATAGTGAGTGGAACGTTCGGAGTCAGCAATTCCGGCAGGGATTGGGGCAGTTCACCCTCGTCGCCAACGGTCGGCACATTCAACCCCGTGACAACAACTGTTCCCATTACTAGCACGATGGCTACCAGCGGAGCAGGTATCACTTTGGTGAATCGGGGAAGTACAACCATCACCACCAGCCCTAGTGCTACCAGCGGGTAAACCGCGAACGGCACATCAATTAGGTGTGGAAGCTGAGCCATGAAGATCAAAATTGCCAGCGAGTTTACAAACCCAATCATCACGCTGCGAGGGATAAACCTCATCAACTTCGCAGCTCCGGCAACACCCAGCACAACCTGGAAAACACCCGCGAGAATTACGGTCGCCAAGAAGTAGTCAATGCCGTAGTCCCTGGCTACCGGGGCGATTACGAGAGCAACTGCACCTGTTGCCGCAGAAATCATCGCGGGACGCCCTCCCAGGACCGCGGTTGTGATCGCCATGACAAAGCTTGCGAAAAGCCCCACCCTCGGGTCGACACCAGCGAGGATGGAGAAGGCGATTGCCTCAGGTATGAGGGCGATTGCGACGACCAGTCCGGCCAGAGTCTCTCTAAGAAGCAGCTTGGGGTCGGTGAGCGCCTTACGAACCGATGGTCTTGGCCTGTAGCGGGGGTCTGAAGTGGAAAAAATCGAACGTATTTTTGATAAAAGCAAAGTGGCTCCGTGCCGGATTTGATGGGGATGAGTTGGCACGACTGCGAGCCTTGGACAACTCAAACCTAACCCATCGGTTAGTTGATGTGTCCTGGTGGCCCCGAGAAGAATCGAACTTCCGACACACGGTTTAGGAAACCGTTGCTCTATCCACTGAGCTACGAGGCCAAAAGAGGTTCTAGATTAGCGGAGTTTGATCTGATTCTCCTCGGCCAAGGCTAAGGGGAGAAGGGACCATCAAGATTTAGGCTTGGGCAGTGGACCATTCGCAGCAGCTGCAGCTCTGGCAAGAGCAGTTTGCAGGCATTGGCGGAACTAATCCACTCATTAGGTTTGAACCCTCCAGCTTTGGTCAGGTCGACCTGGCAAGAGCCCATCCTGGCGGTCTTGCCCAGCTGGTCTCTGCACGAAGTACCACCATCGGCAACCTTGTGCGTGATGGAGTCGCGCTGGCGAGAGCACTTAGCGCCACAAAACGCATCCTGAGGAAAGCCCAGCGCATCGAGCAGACCTTTGGCGCCGAGGCTCTCTTTGTTGCCGGTGGGCTTGTGAGTATCGACGAAACGAAGCTACCTATCCTGCTCTGGCGGGCACACCTATTGGTTCGCGGGGATGATTATGAGCTGCGAATTTCGGAGCTGCCGGTGCTAAACCCGGCTGTCACCGAGCTAATCGCACAGCATCGCCCAGACTTCAAAGAATCAGATCTGATCGCAGTTGCAACGGGACAGTCAGACCTAATTCCAGTCAGCGCATTGGCACTTGTCTCTCAGTACCTACAAAGCACGGAGGCAGACATTGAGAAGCTGCTTGTGCTGGGTAACTTCGTGCCGGACCTAATTAGGCTTTCGCAGCTAGACCTGCCTGAAGACTTGAGATCCCTTGCAACGCTTCTTGGGGACCAGGGCAAGGCTCCTGTGGTTTCAGATTCTCCCGTCACCTTGGTTGCCGAGGCCGATACTTCGCAGCGGCTTGTGCTCCGCAGAGCCCACCAGGGCGAATCTTTTGCCGTTAGAACCCTGCCGGGCTGTGGCTACCTTCAGACGGTTGTGAATTTGCTTGCTAACAATGCTCTCGAGGGCCGCAGGACGCTGGTAGTTGCTCCAAGGGAGCAGACCCTCGATGAACTTGCCGAGCGACTCAGCAGCCATGGGCTGGGAGGCCTGGCAATCAGAGCAAACGACGCATGGAATGACGTGGTGGCAGCCATATCTCGAAACGAGAAGGCAACTCCTGGCGTGCTCCTAGAGGCAAAAGCCGAGCACCGAAAAGCGCAAGCAGCCATCGAGCACTACTTCAATGCCGTTGCCACGAGCGACTCAGTTCTTGGCATCTCACTGATAGAGGCGCTGGAGGAGCTAGCAAAGCTGGCCGGAGGCGCCAACCCACCGGTAAATGCCGCCAGGATTAAGCCCGAGCTACTTGGAACCATTCGATCAACCGCGCCTGAGCTTCTGGCAAAAGCTCAAGAGGCTCGCGTCTTTGAATACGGTCCAAAGAGCTCACCTTGGTACGGAGCAAGGTTTGAAAGCCAAGAGGAAATTGCCAAGGCACTTAGTGCTGTTCGAGAGCTCGCCGGAGAGAACTGGCGGACTCTCAGCTATCAGATCAACCGCTATCTCACAGACCTGGAGCTAACTCCCTGCGAAAGTGTTGAGCAGTGGGCCGAGCAGCTGAGGCTTCTCCTTGGTGTCCGCTACACCCTAGATAAGTTCCTACCCAGCATCTTCGATCGCCCATTGCACGATCTGATCAAGGCGACCGCCGGTCGCTCGGAGCGCACCGAGCTCTCGGGCGCTCAGCGAAGAAGATTCAAGAAGTTGGCGAAAGAGTTCCTTAGGCCCGGGACCTCGGTGGGCAATCTCCACCAGGCACTCAAGGATGCCCAGGAGCAGCGCGAGCTCTGGGAAAAACACAACAAGAATCAGGCGCCGCCGACCGTTCCCTTGGGTTTGGCAGAGACCCAGGCAAAGTTTGAGACCATCAGCGAGGTAATCGCGCTTCTGGACAAGCATCTTGATCCTGATCCGGATCGGCCGCTACTGACAAGACTTAGTTTCGACGAGCTTGGTTCCAAGTTCGAAGAGCTAGCTACTCAGACCGAGTATCTGGACCAGTACCTAGATCGCAAGCCAATCGTTAGGGAACTTAGCGAAGCTGGTCTCGGACACCTAGCCAAAGAGCTGTCTCGCTTGAATCCAGGGAGCCACCAGGTGCAGCTGGAGTTTGAGCTGGCATGGTGGCAATCAGCGCTTGAGGCGATTGTGCAGCGGAACCCCGAGATTCTTGAGTACGACGCCAAGCACCTGGCAGAGCTCGAGGAAGCGTTTGAGACTTCAGGTCAGAAAGTCATCGCTGAGGGTGGAAATACTGTCCGTGTCGCCCTATCTGAGCGTTGGAAGGCCGGTATTCAAAAGCAGCCGGCTTCCGCCGACAAGCTTCGCGAACAACTCAGGAAGCGAAGTATCACCCTAAAGGAGGGGCTAATGGTGGGAGGCACCCTTTGGCAGCAGCTGGTGCCGGCCGTGATGGTTTCTCCCTATCGAATCTGGGAGCTAGCGGCAAGCGACAGCTTTGACACCGTGCTAGTTCTCGACGCTGCATCAGCCGGAGCGGCCGAGACAATCTTTGCGCTCACCAAAGCCGATCAGGTAATTGCCTTCGGAGACCCAGCAATTGCAGCCCCAGAGAACTTTGACACTGTGGCCAGGGCTAACCAAGACAGTCACGAGTCGGATAGGCCGTCGGTCTATGAGCTGGTGGGGTCGAGATTTGGACACGAGCTAATCAGCCGAAGCTACCGAATGAATGGCCAGGTATTGGGTCGCTACCTGAACCAAAACTTCTACGACGACGAAATCATTTTGGAGCCAACCGTTGGTCAGCTCTTTGGAGAGCACAACTTCGAACACTTCGAAGTCACCGAGGGCGCTAACGCCGAGTCCACAATTGAAGGTGCCACCGAGTCCATGGACTCGGAGGTTGAAAAGGTAGTTGAACTGGTGATCTCTCACGCTCGCTGGCACCCAGACGAGTCCCTAATGGTTGTCACAGCCTCGAAATCTCACGCCGATCGAATTGACCAGAGGGTCTCTGAGGCTGTCAGGGAGCAACCCGCAATAGCTGAGTTTTTTGATGCTCACGGCCGGGAACGCTTTGAGTCGGTAACTATGAGCGAGCTAACCCACCGGCTCGCAGACCGCGTGATTTTCTCGGTTGGCTTTGGCAGGACTCCCGAGGGCCGGATCTCTGGAACCCTTGGCGACTTCAACTCTCCAGGCGCCGGACGTTGGATGGTGAATCAAATTGTCTCTGCAAGAAAGCGCCTCAGCGTGGTCTCCTGTTACAACTTCGAGGACTTCGCCGGTGGCTCGCTCCCCGAGAACCAGAAGTGGCTCAAGGACCTTATCGCCCCAAGCTTCCTCTCAGACGTGCTGGATGGAGATCCTGATCCGCTTCTTTCCGATCTTGCGAAGCGACTTGAGAAACTGGGCTTGAAGGTGAACCTAAACTTCGCCGGACGGATTGCGCTTGTGGCATCTAGGGGCAAGAGTGCGATCGTGATTGATGCAGACTGGTCGCTCGCAGGGGAGAGCTGGGAAGAAAAGCTCAGGTTGCGACCAGGTCTCTTGAGAGCAATGGGCTGGCAGTACACCAGGGTTCACGCTTTCGAGATATTTGCTCAACCTCAGGAGGTGGCAAACAGGATTGCCATGAAACTGGGCCTAGATCTCAACGGCCGTGTGGAGCCGCTATTTGACGAGCCTGCCTCTGAGGACCGTCCAGAGGGTTGGGGCGATGGTGATGATTCAAACGATGACAGGCTCAGAGACGATAAGCCGCCCCACTGGGGCTAGTCGCTAGAGGGAGCCGGCTCGCTCTTTTCCGGTGCTTTGGTCGAAGAGTCAGTCTTATAAAACCCAGAACCTTTGAAGCTAACTCCTAGGTTGCCAAAGACTTTTCTAATCTCCCCGCCGCACTTAGGGCAACCCGCAGGGTCGCTATCGCTGAAGCTCAGCTGCATCTCAAACACGTGCTCGCAAGATTTGCAGGAGTAAGCATAGGTAGGCATAGCTTGAGAAGTTTAGCCAACAACAAGTGTTCGAAGAGGTGTTGCAATCATTGCTACCCGCTGGTCGTGAGATTCACTGGGAACAGCCTCGATAACCTCGCCGTCAAAAACCACAGCAACGCTCAAGCCTCTAAATGAACCAAGGACCCTGTCATAAAAGCCCTTGCCCTTGCCGAGCCGATTGCCCTTCTCATCCACCGCCAGGGCAGGAACAAGCATTAGCTCAATGCTCGCAAGTTCGACGGCTTCGCCTGAAGGTTGGTAGATGCCAAATGGCCCCTGAACCTGCTCGCCTGATGCGAACTCCAAGCTATCTCCCATGATCCTAGGCAAAACCAGGTTCGTGCTCTGCGCCGCAAGCCGATTGAACTCAGAGACATCTGGTTCATTTGCAAGTGGCACGTAGCTTGCGATGGTCTTTGCGCCAGAGGAAGAGAAGATTGCAGCAAGCTGCTCAGTGAGACCTTCAGCTGAGTGAGGCCTTGCCTCAGTCAGCTGCGCTCTTAACTCTTTCTTGCCTTGGTAATCCATAGGGGTAATCTTGCCAGCGTGATTAGCGGCGCGCTTAAATTTGGTTCAGTTGAACTGAGGCAACTGAAAAAGCGCGACGCTCGGAAGTTGCAGTCACTCCTTGTGAAGGACCGGGCGTGGCTATCTCCCTGGGAGGCAACCACCCCTGGGATCAGGTATCCGGTGGATGCAAGGGACCTGGTGAGCAATCTGCTCTATCAACAGCGCAAGGGCACGGGCCTTGCATTCATAATCGAAGTTGATGGCCAGCTGGCCGGCCAGATCAATGTTGCAAACATTCTTTACGGCTCAGTTTCATCGGCAAGCGTCGGATATTGGATAGGCAAAGACTATGCCGGCCGCGGAGCCATGCCTATTGCCGTCGCACTCACGATTGACCACCTCTTTGACGAGAAACACCTTCACAGGGTAGAAATCGACATCAGGCCCGAGAACGGCGCGAGCCTGAGGGTCGTTGAGAAGTTGGGGCTTCGTGAAGAGGGGCTCAAGGAACGGTTCATTCACATCGACGGTCAGTGGCGCGATCACCGCATTTTCGCCATCACATCCGAGGAGCGAAAAGGCTCGATGCTCGCAAGACTCGAGAACACGCACTCGCAATAGCGCCCAATTGCCAGCTGTCCCCATATCTTTATAGCCATGGACTTACCAGTTGGATTAGGTGGCGTAACTCTCGTTATCGCCGCAATCGTCTGGTTGATAATTTTCGTTCCCGGTTACACCCAGCGTGCGCAGCTCAAGGCCACAACCAGCCTGATGCGCAAGGAAGCTCGAGAGGTCAACCGCAACAGGGTCCTGACCGACCACGACCGACTCGCAAGACTTCTTGCCACCCAGCGCGGATTTTCAGTCCTCTTTGCGCTGTTTCTTTTGGGTCTCATAGCCGCAGCCATGTCAGCCGCAGTCGACTCGAGCTTCTGGTTTCTAGCCGCCGCAGCGGGCGTTTTCTCAACCTTGAGCCTCTTGGTTTCCCGCGCAGCCGCTAGCCAGGCCCAAGCGATTGCAAAGAGGCTTCACAAGTCTCGGCAAGATGTCCGCTCGAGCGCTGCAAGAGCGAGGGCCAGATCGCGGGAGTGGAGCCCGAACCCGCTGCCCGAACCACTTGCTAAGAGAAGCAACCTGCTTGAAGAGAAGCCGGTTGCCGATGTGATCGACATTTCGAAGCCGCGGCGAGTGCTGGCGAGTAAAGACATCGACGAGATCTTGGCACGCCGCAGGGCCATCTAGAGATTCCTCACATAAGCTTCAGTCGTTTGTTCGAATGGAGATAAATACAAATGGGTCTAGGCGATTCAATTAGAAAGTTTTTTGGCCGCACAGCTAAAGCTGTTGGCCAGTCCGCTGCAGAGGTAAAGGTCGCAGCCAAGGATCTTGCCGGCGATGCTCTCACTGAGGTCGAGAAGGGCGCGCAGAAGGTTGCCAGCGAGGTAAGCAAGGTTAAGAAGGCTACAACTGCAAAGCCTGCCGCTAGGCCTGCGACTAAGAAGCCAGCAGCCAAGCCAGTTGCAAAAAAGGCCCCTGCGAAGACCGCTGCCAAGCCAGCTGCAAAGAAGACCTCAACCGCTGCCAAAACAGCAACTAAGCCAGCTGCCAAGAAGCCTGCAGCTAAGTAACTAGCGAACGGTGTAGCTCGCCGCCTGACCAAGAGTTGGGTGGTTGAACTCAAAACGAGTAGCCAGCAGCTTCTCTGCGCTCATCCGGTGTGAGGTAAGAAGAATCTGGTCGGCGGCTGAACCTGCAGTTAGCCTCATGGCCCAGGCTGGAATTCTGATGAGGTTCGGCCTTTTGAGCTCCTTGCCAAGGGCAGCAAAAATCTGCTCGCAGGTAGCAGGCTCGGGAGCGACGAGGTTGTAAGGCCCCTCTGCCTCGGTGGTTTCAATCAGGTGAACTATTGCTCGGGCGTGGTCCTCGACGGTGATCCAGGCCCACCACTGCTTCCCGTTTCCCAGCGACTTTACAAAGAGCAGACTGATCATCAACTTGATTAGTTTGAGAGCTATCGCGTCCTTGCTCATTGCGAGAGTGGTGCGGATTAGGACAGTGCGGATATTGGCCTTCTTGGCCTCCTGCTCCCAGTCGTTTGTAAGCTCTGCCATGAACCCTGTCCCGAGCGGGCTTTCCTCGGTGAGGACCTTGTCGCCGCCATTTCCGTAGTAGCCCTCCGCAGAGCCAGACACAAAAACCTTCGGCGGAGTCTTTGCGGCGTTTATCGCCTCTACTAGCAGCCTTGTGGAGAGAAGCCTGGAGCTGATTAGCTTCTTCACGTAGCCCGGAGTCCAAGGAATTCGGGAGGTGGTTGCGCCATTTAGGTTCACCACGGCATCAACTTCCTCCATGATGCCCTCAGGGATCTTGCCCTCCTGAGGTGACCACTGAAACTCGTTGTCGCTCTTGGGTGTTGTCCTGACAAGACGAATGGGTTGGTGACCGGCGGCCTTGAGCTGCTTTAGAAGTTCCGTGCCGATTAGACCGCTGGAACCTGATACGAGTACTTTCATCAACGCTCTCTATAGGGGTGATAACACTATCTACAATGGTGGCAGAGGGTTTATTCCACCCTCATTCTTAGGGAGTAATGAACGTAGATATTTGGGTCTGGGTCGCGACCTTTTTGATTTTGGTCACCGTCCTAGCAGTTGACTTTATTTACCAGGTCAGAAACCCTCATGAGCCCACTTTTAGAGAGTCTGCTATTCAGTCGGCTATCTATATCATTTTGGCGCTGCTGTTCACCTTCGTCGTCGGTGGTATCTGGGGTCCACAGTTTGCCCAGGAGTACTTCGCGGGATACATAACCGAGAAATCGCTCTCGGTCGATAACGTCTTTGTATTCCTCGTTATCTTTAGCCAGTTCGCTGTTCCGAGAGAGCTGCGAAGCCAGGCGCTATTGATAGGTGTGGGGTTGGCGCTGGTGTTGAGGTTTATCTTCATCCTGCTGGGCGCAGCATTCATTGAGAACTTCAGCTGGGCATTCTATGTGTTTGGTGCGTTCCTGCTCTTCACGGCGCTCAAGCTCCTCAAAGACACCTACGACGGGCTCAAAGAGGGTGGGCATAACGATTACGCCGGCGGCAAGCTAATTTCAACGATTCAGAAGTTCATCCCCGCAACTGACAAGTATCACGGCAACAAGATGGTCATCAAGGTTTCTGGAAAGCGCCTCGCGACCCCGCTATTGATGGTGATGATTGCGATTGGCTTCACGGACCTGCTCTTTGCCCTCGACAGTATTCCCGCCATCTACGGCCTCACCGATGTTCCCTACATCGTCTTTGTGGCGAATGTCTTTGCCCTGCTAGGCCTCAGGCAGCTCTACTTCCTCCTTGGGGGACTGATGGAGAGACTCAAGTATTTAGGTGTTGGGCTAAGCGCGATCTTGGGTTGGATTGGTTTGAAGCTAGTGATTCACGCCCTCCACAAAAACGAACTTCCGTTTATTAACGGCGGGGAAAGCTTCACCTTGATCCCTGAGATCCGCACAGACCTCTCACTCTTTGTCATTTTGATTACGCTTCTGATCACCACCATTTGGTCGCTGGCAGCTACCTCTAAGAACCGCGAGAAAAAGAGCTAGATCCAGATCGGTAGCAGCATCTGAATTCGCCAAACCCAGTCTGGAGTCGCAAGCCCCATCCAGATGCTTGCGAAGTAAAGGGCCACAAGGACCGTGGCTATCACCAAGTAGCCGATTCTGCGCTCACGTTTGAGCTGCCAGCCCCTTATCACGCCAACTCGCCAGTAGCGGTGGAGAACACAGGCCAGCGCAATGGCGAAAAACGGCATCAGCACGACGGTGTAGAACTGGAACACCGTGCGGTCTAGATAGATGACCCAGGGGAGCCAGCCGGCAAGGAAACCAAGAACCAACACCAGTGCGGTGCGGTCGGAGAAGATCCTGGGCAGTAGCCAAAGTAGGGCTAGCAGTCCACCAAAAAAGACCACCAGGTTCGGGATTGCCGTAATCGCGACGGTGCAGTCCCTGAGCGCGCCACAGATCTCGGCATCCTCGAAGCGCTCAAAGAAGAAAGCTGTTGGCCTCAGCGCCAAGAGCCACTGGAATGCATTTGCCTCATAGGGGTGCTCGCTGTCCAAATTGGTATGGAACGAGAATGCATTTTGGTGATAGGCCCAGAGCGACTGCCACCAAGTCCCCTCGGCCTGCCTTCCCCAGCCATCGGTGCCAAGGATCCATCCGGACCAGCTGATGATGTAGGCAGCAATTCCAAACAACAAGAGAGTTATCGCGTTTATTAGACCCTGCAACCACGCGCCCAGTTGGCGAAGGTTCAGTTTTCTTCGAAGCCTGAGATCTGACAGGAAGGTGTAGATGCCAAAAAAGGCTAGGAAATAGAGCCCTGACCACTTCACTGAGCTTGCAAGCCCCATTACAGCCCCAAGGAGTATCAGCCAGGGTTGAATCGTTAGGGCCGCTCTGCCCTTGGTCGAGACCCTATCTCGCCACCAGCTATCTGCGAGCACCAAGATGGCTAGCCCAAGCACGACCATGAAGGTGAGGATGCCGTCCAGAATTGCGGTTCTCGACATCACGATTGACTGACCCTCAAGCGCGATAAACAGCCCCACAAGAAGAGCAAACACCCTCGACCCGATTAGGCGCCATGCGATGAAAATCACAAGAGGAATTACTAAGGTCCCAAGCAGTGCAGTGGAGAAGCGCCAACCAAATGGACTATCTGCCCCGAATAGCTGAAGCCCCATGAAGATAATCCACTTACCAAAGGGGGGATGAACTACGTAGGAGCCGACCTTTTCAAAGACGTCTGTATTGCCGGCTTCAAAATCGAGGTTGGCATCTTCTGGCCAGGTCCGCTCAGAACCAAAAAGACCGAGGGTGTAGGCGTCTTTTACGTAGTAGGTCTCATCAAAAACCAGCATCGCCGGATTGGCGTTATTGCCAAAGCGCAGCAGTGCCCCCAGGGCGGTGATGGCAAAGCCGGCAAGCAGTGTGAGGCTGCGGGAGGAGTGCACCCGAAGAGCTAACCGGTTTAGCGCTGAAATCACGCTTAGATGCTAGTTTGCTAAGCGTGCTTGTTCTCGCCGCAACCCCCATCGGAAACCTTTCCGACGCCTCTCCCAGACTCTTGGCGGCGCTCGCGGACAGCGATGTAATTGCCTGTGAGGACACGCGAAATCTCTCTCACCTTGCCAAGGCATTGGGCATCACGCTCAAGGCGAGACTTGTCAGCCTCCACGACCACAACGAGCGCGATGCTGCGGCCAAGATTGTTGAGCTTGCAAGAGATGCCGATGTGCTTCTGGTGAGCGACGCTGGCATGCCGACTATCTCTGACCCCGGCTATAACCTTGTGAGGGCTTGCGCGGAGGCGGACATCGAGGTGAGTGTGATTCCCGGCCCCTCGGCTGTGATCGCAGCGCTTGCCATCTCTGGGCTGGCAACAGACCGCTTTACCTTCGAGGGTTTCTTACCCAGGAAGAGCGGAGAGCGAAAGAAGCTCTTTCAGTCTCTCTCTCGAGAACAGCGGACGATGATTTTCTTTGAGGCCCCGCATCGCATCTTGGAGGCTCTTGAGGATGCCGGCTCGGTCCTGGGCGATAACCGCCAGGCAGCGGTTGTTCGTGAGCTCACTAAGAAGTTTGAGCATGCCGAGCGAGGCACTCTCAAGGACCTTGTTGATTGGGCGAAGACTGAACCGCGCGGTGAGATGGTGCTGGTAATCGCAGGTGCTCAGGCAGAGGAGCACGACTACGAGGAGCTTGCAAAAAAGGCACTGCAACTTGCGGCCGAAGGTGTTGGAATGAAGGCTGCTGCGGCGGAGCTTGCGAGGGTTACCGGAGCGTCAAAGAGCGTAATCTACGAGCACGCGCTGCGGCTGAAAGCCTAAGATATCACGGTGCCCAAGTCGTTCTATGTGACAACCCCCATCTTCTACGTGAATGATGCGCCTCACATTGGGCACGCCTACACCGAGGTAGCAGCGGATGTCATTACCCGCTGGCATCGTCAGCGCGGTGATTCCTCTTTTCTTCTGACGGGCACCGACGAGCACGGCGAAAAGGTGCTTCGAACCGCGCTTGGAAACAACACTGACCCCAAAGCCTGGACCGACAGGCTCGTCAAGGACTCCTGGCTGCCGCTCCTTGAGACCATCGATGTTGACAATCAGGACTTTATCCGAACCACCGAAGAGCGCCACAAGGTGGCAGTTCAAAAGTTTCTGAAGCAGCTCTTTGATGCTGGCCACATCTACCAAGGCTCTTTCGAGGGCAACTACTGCGTTGGGTGTGAAGAGTACAAAAACGAATCGGACCTCATTGACGGCAGTGGAGAATTTGAAGGCGAAAAAGTCTGCGCGATCCACTCGAAGCCCGTTGAACAGCTCAATGAAAACAACTACTTCTTCAAGCTCTCGCATTTTCAAGACCGCCTGCTTGAGCACTACGAGAAAAACCCGACGTTTGTCCAACCAGAGTCGGCAAGAAACGAGGTGGTCTCGTTTGTCCGCTCTGGACTTAGTGACCTCTCCATCTCGAGGTCCAAGGAGAGATTTGACTGGGGAATTGATATTCCATGGGACTCCTCCCACATCACCTACGTCTGGTTTGATGCGCTACTGAACTACATCACTGCAATTGGCTATGGAACCGATGAGGAAAAGCTTCACTCACTATGGCCTGCCGATGTTCAGGTGGTCGGAAAAGACATCCTCCGCTTCCACGCTGTTATTTGGCCGGCAATGCTAATGGCAGCGGGCATGGAGCCGCCAAAGCAGGTCTTTGGTCACGGCTGGCTCTTGGTGGGTGGCGAAAAGATGTCAAAGTCCAAGCTCACAGGCATTTCTCCCAACGAAATCACAGACGTCTTTGGCTCCGATGCCTTCAGGTATTACTTCATGAAGGCGATTGGGTTTGGCTCTGATGGCTCGTTTAGTTGGGAGGATCTCTCCGCGCGCTACACCGCTGAGCTTGCAAATGGCTTTGGCAATCTCGCATCGCGGACTGTGGCGATGGTCGCTCGCTACTTCGACTCGGACATTCCTCAAGCAAATGAATATCAGCCCGCTGATAAGCAGGTCAAGGAAGTAGCCGCTCAGGCGGTCTCGGGCGCAGAGGCAGCGATGGACAGGGTTGCAATTCACGAGGCTATTGCCAGCACCTGGAAGCTGGTTGATGAGCTAAATAACTACATCACCACCCAGGAGCCCTGGGTGCTTGCCAAGGAAGAGAGCACACGCGAGNGCCTCGGAACGGTCCTCTACACATCCATCGAAGGCCTCAGAGTGCTCGCTGTGCTGCTGGCTCCAGTGATGCCAAAGGCCTGCGAGAAACTCTGGGCCGCAATTGGTTCGTCCTTGGGAGATCTATCAAGCCAGTCAATCGGCGATGCCGGAGAGTGGGGGCAGCTCAGGGCCGGCATTAAGATCTCCGAGCTTGAGGCGCTCTTTCCCCGCGTCGAAGAGAAATGACTGAGCCAATAAGGACTCGGGTCAGTTACGACGGTAACGAAAATCGTCCGCAGCGCTACCCAGATCTTCCCGAGCCGCTCACAGTCGGCACCTACGACAACCACACTCACCTCGAAATAGCAGACAGCGCTTCACCTTTGAGCGTTAGTGAACAGCTTGAGCGAATGCGTCAGGTTGGCATGTTGGGTGCGGTGCAGGTTGGTGTAACTCTGGAGAGCTCAAAGTGGTCGGCCAACCAGGCCGAGAAAGAGCCCATGCTGCTAGCTGCCGTGGCCCTTCATCCAAACGAGGCACCGCTTTATGAGACCAAAGAGAAGTTAGACGAAGCAATCGCCGAGATTGCCCAGCTTGCAACAAAGCCGAGGGTTAGGGCCATTGGAGAGACCGGATTGGATTTTTTCCGAACCGAGGGGGAAGACTCGCTAAGCCTGCAGCAGCACTCGTTCGAACAGCACATCGAGATAGCAAAAGAAAATTCGATAGCTATGCAGATTCATGATCGTGAGGCACACGATGAGGTCGTAAAGACCCTGCTGAGGGTCGGAGCACCTGAAAAAACGGTCTTCCACTGTTTTTCTGGTGACGTTGAGCTGGTTGAAATTGCCAAGAAGAACGGCTGGTATATCTCCTTTGCGGGGAATATCTCGTTCAAGAAGAACCAGTACCTTCGAGATGC
>JAOHCW010000001.1 GCA_028095925.1 Aquiluna sp. | reverse complement strand
CTATCACGGTGACCGGTATGAAGTTGGCCCCTTCACCCTTGATTTCTTTGGCTATTTCCACCAGGAAATCCACCGGTCGATACCTTTGGTGCAGAACTTTGGCCTCATGGTGAACAGCGAGCTTTATTACCCCGGCGACAGCTACACCATTCCCGAGGTGCAGGTTGGCACCTTGGCCTGCCCATCGAGTGCACCCTGGCTAAAAGTCGGCGACGTTATTGACTTTGTATCCGCGGTCAAGCCGAGGCGATCATTTCCCACTCACAACGCCCTGCTCTCAGAGCATGGCCACAGGCTACAAAACTCAAGAATTCAAGAGCTCACAGAGAGTTTCGGCGGAGAGTTTCGATATTTAGAAGTGGCTGAGAGCTGGGAGCTCTAGACCGCCACAATCACCGCAGCCAACAACATCGCAATCGTAGTTCCACCCCAGAGCCGCTTCTCTTTTTGGCTCCGAGTTATGTTGTTCGCAATGGCGCTAAGCCCCGCAAAGACCGCGAAGCCCCAGTTGGCGATTGAGTTTCCCGCCGGGTCCAAGAGCGGCGTAAAGACCCCGAGCTGCGCCAGGTAGTGACCGGCAATTGCGAACATGACAAGCGCCGAAAATACGCTGGCAATGCGAAAAGGTAGCGTCAAGATTCCGGGGTTTTGACCACCGTAGGCATACTCGCCCAAGGGGGCGCCAAGAACTATCGCGATTTGAAAAAGTGCGGTTGCGACGTAAGCAAAAACTAAGAATCCCGCTGCAAATGCGTCGAGCATTTAAGCTCCGAATCTGATTGCTGGGGTACCTGGACTCGAACCAAGAACAAAGGTACCAGAAACCTCCGTGTTGCCAATTACACCATACCCCAAGGGCGAACCCTGGTCGCAAGCCTCTATCTTAGTGGGCCTTGGCAAATGCCTCTAGTCGGGCAAGTGTTACCGCCCTACCTAAAATCTCCATGCTTTCAAACAGCGGTGGAGTGACTCTGCGGCCCGAAATGGCGGTTCTCACCACACCGAATGCCACCCTCGGCTTTAGCTCGGCCTTCTCGATAAGCGCTTGACTAAGAGCTGCCTGAATGGCCTCTGTGGTGAACTCGGCAAGGTCTGCGATTGCATCGTGGGCTAGCCGGGCAATCTTTCCCGAATCCTCACCCAGCTGGCCAAGGGCATCCTGGTCAAAGCTAATCTCCTCATCGAAAAGGAAACTCACCATGCCGCTCGCCTCACCCAACACTGTGATTCGCTCTTGAATAAGTGGTGCGGCCTGCTCCAAAATCCCAAGCTCTCGCTCACTCGGCGTAGACCCGATCACCCCTGCGGACTGAAGATATGGAACAAGCCGCTCCCTAAAGTCATTTGGTCCCAAGAGCCTGATGTGTGCGGAGTTGATGGCATCGGCCTTCTTCTGGTCAAACCTCGCCGGGTTTGGATTGACATCTGCAATGTCGAAGCTTTCACACATCTCATCGAGGGTGAAGATGTCCCTGTCCGCAGAGATCGACCATCCAAGAAGTGCGAGGTAATTCAGCAGCCCCTCTCGGATAAACCCTCTGTCGCGGTGAAGGAAGAGATTGCTCTCCGGGTTTCGTTTACTTAGCTTCTTGTTGCCCTCCCCCATAACAAACGGGAGGTGACCAAACTTGGGCACAAAGTCCGTGATGCCAGCCTCAACCAGCGCGTTATAGAGAACGATCTGCCTTGGTGTGGAGGAGAGTAGGTCCTCTCCCCTGAGCACGTGGGTAATGCCCATCAGAGCATCATCAACTGGGTTCACGAGCGTGTAGAGGGGTTGGCCTCCCGGCCTAACCAAGACAAAATCAGGGAAGCTTCCAGCCGGAAAGGTGATCTCTCCCCTTACGAGGTCGGTAAAAGTAATGTCTTCTGCCGGCACCTTGAGCCTGAGAGCCGGCTTTCTGCCTTCGGCAATGTAGCGCTCACGCTCTGCCTCAGATAGTTCTCGCTCTGAGTTGTCGTAGCCAAGCTGAACAGCCCGACCCGCAGCCTTGTTGCGCTCTTCGATTTCCTCCGCGCTCAGGTAGCTTTCGTAGAGGTGCCCAGAGGCCTTGAGTTTTTCAATTACATCCAGATAAATCTGGCCGCGCTCGCTCTGACGATAGGGCCCTGCAGCTCCGCCAACATCGATGCCCTCGTCCCAGTCCAGACCGAGCCAGCGCAGGGCATTAACCAACTGCTCATAGCTTTCCTCGGTGTCTCTGGCGGCATCGGTGTCCTCAATGCGAAAGATGAATTTGCCACCGGTTCTTCTCGCATATGCCCAATTAAAGAGAGCGGTGCGGATAAGCCCAACGTGAGGGGTGCCGGTCGGGCTTGGGCAGAAACGAACTCGGATGTCTTTGCCCGAGGCTTTCGTCACGGGTGCATTTAGGGAAGTCATGATTACCCGAAAGCTTATTTGACGAAGCTGCGCAGGGTGCCGATTCCCTCGATGCTGCACTGAACGACATCACCAGCTACCACACTGGAAATCCCAGCGGGTGAGCCTGTCAGGACGATGTCCCCAGGCTCCAATGTGAAGTTTTGGGAGATGTAAGAGATTAGAAACTCTGGTGAGTAGACCATCTCGGATGTGCTGGCATCCTGCTTAGTCTCACCGTTAATGGTTGAGCTGATTCGCTTGTTATCGGGCACAAAATCGGTCTCAATCCATGGGCCGACCGGGCAGAAGCTGTCAAAGGCTTTGCTCCGAGCCCACTGCAGGTCCGCGAACTGGATATCTCTCGCGGTGACATCGTTGGCGACCGTGTAGCCGAGAATGTAATCGCCAACATTCTCCTGGGCAATATTCTTGGCCCGCTTGCCAATGACTACCGTCAGCTCCGCCTCAATCTCTACCTGCTTGGACTGGTGGGGAAGAACTATCTCCTCACCGCTAGCGACAATCGCGCTAGGGGGCTTGAAGAAAATCAGTGGCTCACTTGGGGTCTCTTGGTGTATCTCTGCGGCGTGAGAGGCAAAGTTAAGACCCACAAGAACTATTTTCTTTGGCTCCACAGGGGCCAAAAGCTTCACATCAGCTAGCGCAAAACTCTCGCCAGACTCCTTGATTTCTGAGTAGGGATCTCCAGCGAGCTGGCGAATCTGCTCGCCCTCTAGGACTCCGAAGCTGGTGATGTTCCCTGAGGTGAATCTGACTAGGCGCATGCGCTATCTACTCAGCTTCACCATCCAGCTGTGGCGGTCCGGGACCTTGCCATACTGAATTCCGGTTAGTTCATTCCTCATCGAAACCGTTATGGGGCCAGGCTCATTGCCACCAATGACTATTTCTTCCTCGCGGGACTTTAGTAGCCCCACCGGAGTGATGACGGCGGCTGTGCCGCAGGCGAATACCTCGGTGATCTTGCCTGAGGAGATTGACTCGCGAAGCTCAGCTAGGGACATCTTTTGCTCTTTGACCTCATGACCGCCGTCTCTGAGGAGCTGTATTACCGAGTCTCTTGTAATGCCGTGAAGGATGGTTCCATCCAGAGGTGGTGTAACCACCGTGCCATCAGCGTGCACAAAGAAGAGATTCATGCCGCCAAGCTCTTCGATATAGGTTCCGGTGTCAGCATCTAGGAACAGCACCTGAGAGCAGCCGTTGTCGTTGCCCTCCTGCTGCGCCAAAAGCGACGCTGCGTAGTTGCCACCGGTCTTGGCCTCACCCGTGCCATGCTTTCCGGCTCGGGCCGAATCCAGGGCAATCCAGATCGACACCGGCTTGATTCCTCCAGTGAAATAGGGGCCAACAGGGGATGCAATGACGCGGTACTCGACTCTGTGTGCAGCTCTGACCCCAAGGAAATTCTCGGCCGCAATCTCGAAGGGCCTGAAATAAAGCGTCTTTTCGCCCTCGGGTTGTGGCACCCAATCGCCATCGAGCGCGATTAGCTCCGCTAGGGACTGGACAAAGAGCTCAGCAGGAAGCTCGGGTAGCGCCATTCGCTTGGCAGAACGCTGCAGTCTCGCCGCATTCATGTCAGGTCTAAAGGTCCAGATCGAGCCATCTTCATGACGATAGGCCTTGATTCCCTCAAAAATCTCCTGGCCATAGTGAAGGACAGCCGAGGAGGGGTCCATCATTATCGGTCCGTAGGGAATCACCTGCGCCGAGTGCCAACCCTTGTCCTTTTCCCAGGTGATAACCACCTGGTGGTCGGTGAAGTGAGTGCCAAAAGTCGGGTTCGCAATGATGCGCTCGCGCTCTGAGGCAGCAAGGGGGTTCTGGTTTACCGAAACCTGAAACTGCATTTTCTAAATTCTCTCCAGTATCGCTTTAGCGATTTCCGCTGTTCCGCCTGCAGATTTTGATTCTGCTAGGTAGTCAGAGACCGCATCTTCAATCTTCTTAGCTGCTGCCGAATGGCCAAGGGTTCTTGCCAGAAGTGCCGCGGAAAGGATTGCCGCGGTTGGATCAGCCAGGTTTTTTCCGGCGATGTCTGGAGCTGATCCATGAACGGGTTCGAACATGGAGGGATAAGCCCCTGTGGGGTTTAGGTTAGCGGAAGCAGCCAGCCCAATGCCACCTGATATTGCAGCTGCGAGGTCGGTGATTATGTCTCCGAAGAGGTTGTCGGTAACAATCACATCGAAGCGCTCTGGGCTATTGACCATGTGAATAGTCGCGGCATCGATGTGCATGTAGTCGTGGGTTACCTGGGGAAATTCTTTTGCCACTTCCTCGACTACCCGAAGCCAAAGCTTTCCAGCGTGGACTAGCACGTTGGTCTTGTGGACCAGGGTGAGCTTTTTGCGCTCGCGCGTGTTTGCAAGTTCAAACGCATAGCGAACAGCCCTCGATACTCCGTGGAAGGTGTTTACCGAAACCTCGTTAGCCAGCTCATGCTCACTGCCCACACGCAAAGCCCCACCATTGCCGACGTAAGGACCCTCGGTCCCCTCGCGAACAACAACGAAATCAATCTCTCTAGCACCGGCTAGGACTGAGCTCACACCTTCAAAGAGCTTGGTGGGGCGGAGGTTTATGTGATGGTCAAACGCAAACCTAAGCTTCAATAGCAGCCCGCGCTCTAGGACGCCGGAGGGAACCCTTGGATCCCCTATAGCCCCTAGCAATATCGCGTCATGGCTTCTTAGCTGAGCAAGGTCCTCATCGGTCAATACCTCACCACCTGCTATGTAGCGATTAGCTCCGAGGTCGTAAGTTTTTGTCGCAACGGTTACGCCTTCGAGGGCCTTCTCCAGAGCTTCAAGGGCAACCTTGGTCACCTCAGGACCAATGCCGTCTCCGGGGATGACAGCCAGATTTAGCGTGCTCAAGATTGCCTCACAATTTTCTGTGACAACCCTATTCGCTTTTGCCTACCCTTGCCCTAAATTGCACGTCGATTGCCTCTCTCGGGCCATCTGGGGTTGAAACCTTACGAACTCTTTCGGTCACCCGGTAATTCAACCCGTTCGCCTCAGCCCACGACTTGAGATTCTCTGGATTGACGTTGAGTTCCGGCATTGGTGGGCCACCAAAACCTTCTTTGACATTTCTAAGCGCGTGCCACACGCCAAAGATTTCACCCTGTCTAGCTTGCGAAAGCCCGTTGTCCAGCGCCTGGCTCAACTCATTCCAGGGGAGTTGGAGGTAGCAAATCAAGAGAAGGCTTGGAGCTAGTTGAAACTTTGCCGTCTTGGCGTCTGCGTGAGTGGCTATTGACCTATCGGCAACTCCCAGCTGGTTAGCACGCTCGAGGTACTTATCGAGAGCTACCTGGGAAAACTCAACGTTTTCGGTCTCCCACCCTCGCTGGGCGAACCAGAGCGCGTTGCGACCCTCGCCCCCTGCCAGATCGACGACATTGCCGGCTGGAAGATCGGCTAGCTCACTAACGACAAACTGATTTGGTTCGAGTGACCAAACGGTTTCCTGCTGCCGATAGCGGCGATCCCACTCAGCTGAGCTAATCGGTAACTACCTCTAGGCCGAGCTGGGTGCTGGCGTTTGCGACCGAACCGCCGTTTACAAGCTCTCCTGTAAAGCCGATGCCTTCCATGAAGTCGATTGCCTGACCTGCCCGGTTTCCAGAGCGGCAGTAAATGTAGTAGTCGGCACTCTTGTCCAAGGTCTCAAGCTGTGCGGCAAAGTCGCTGTCTGCAATACCCATGCGGACTGCTCCTGAAAGGTGGCCTGAATTCCATTCCTCTGGGGTGCGGACGTCGATGATTGCTGCGTAGTCCTGTGGGTTCATTTCTTCCGGTGCACATCCTGTTAGGCCGAATACGGCGACTAGGGCAATTATGCCAGCGGCAAGAGTCTTCAAAAGCTTCAAGGTGGTTCCTTTCCAGATACCCCCTAGGGTATGTGCTATAGTCAAGTAAGTCAAGTTCGAATGGAGCGTGTTATGGAGATTCCAGCACCGGAGATCGACTCTGTAAAGAAGCGTCTTGCAAGGGCCCAGGGCCAGCTAGGCGGAATTATCAAAATGCTCGAGGAGGGTCGTGAGTGCACAGATGTACTGACCCAGCTCGCAGCGGCAAACTCTGCGATTAGTCGCGCTGCGTTTTCCCTCATCGCCTCCGGCATCGCAAACTGCGCGTCAAACGAAGAGGGCGATGCTGACCGGGCAAAACTTGAAAAAGCTTTCCTTTCACTGAGCTAGGAAGAAATAAATGAAGGTAGTAATCGTTGGTGGCGTCGCGGGTGGAATGTCCACCGCCACCAGGCTGAGAAGGCTCCGTGAGGATGCCGAGATCATTGTTTTTGAGCAGGGACCACACGTCTCCTATGCAAACTGCGGTTTGCCGTATCACATTGGTGAGGTCATCCCCGCCGAGAAGGACCTACTGCTGCAGACTCCTAAGTCCTTAGGTGATCGCTTTCGCCTCGACGTCAGGGTTCACTCGCGGGTAGTTGGAATCGACCGTGACTCCAAGACGGTGAGCGTAAAAAACCTCGAAACCGGAGAGGAATATCTCGAGAGCTTTGATTCTCTGGTGCTCTCAACAGGTGCCAAGCCGCGGATGGTTCCGATACCGGGACTCGAGCGTGCCAAAGTCCTAAGGGACGTCCAGGATGCAGTTGAAATAAAGCAGCTCGTGGACGAAAAGCAGATTTCCTCGGCAGCAATTATTGGTGCGGGCTTTATCGGTGTCGAACTAGCTGAGAACCTTCAAGAGCGAGGCATTGACACCACAATCGTCGAGTTCAGAGAGAATATCCTCCCCCAGTTTGATCCAGAGATGATCGAGCCGCTTCAGGCGACGCTCGTTGAGCACGGTATCAAGCTTGCTCTGAGCGCAGAGACCGAGGAGGTCCTCCAAGACACTCTCAGGCTCAAGGACGGCAGGGTAATACCCGCCGACCTCGTGGTCGCCGCAATCGGTGTCGTAGCGGAACATCTGCTTGCAGTTGACGCCGGGTTAGAGATCGGCAAAGCCGGAGGTATTGCCGTAAATGAGCAGATGCAGACCTCGGATCCCAACATCTTTGCCGTTGGAGATGCTGCCGAAAAGACGAGCCTCCTAACCGGTGAGCCGCAAATGATTTGGCTTGCAAACCTCGCAAACCGCCACGGACGACTAGTTGCAGACGTAATTGCCGGCGAGAAGGTTGCGGCTAAAAGGTCAATCGGCACCGGCATCATCGGGGCCTATGGCATGGCAGCTGCACTCACTGGAATTACCGAGGGTCTTGCCCAGCGCATGAGCATTCCCCACAAAGTCATTCACCTTCACCCAGGTAGCCACGCAGGCTACTACCCAGGTAGTGAGCGCGTGAGCCTAAAGGTCTTGTTTGACCCAGATTCTGGCAAGCTGCTTGGTGCTCAGGGGATTGGCAAAGACGGTGTGGACAAGCGCATTGACGTCATTGCCACTGCCATCTACGCAGGACTGAGCGTGGACGATCTTATGAACCTGGAGCTTGCCTATGCACCGGCTTTTGGAAGCGCGAAAGACGCAATTAACCAAACCGGCTACGTGGGCAACAATGTTCTAAGTGGAAAAACCCCGTCCATTCAGTGGCACGAGCTCGAGAACGCAATGCAGCAGGGAACTTTGCTGGTGGACGTTCGAACCCAAGACGAGAACTCGGCTGGGAGCATTCCAGGCTCCATGCTGGTTCCCGTTGACACTTTGAGAGAAGACATCGAGCAACTCAAAGGCAAAGAGGTTGTCGTCACCTGCGCAGTTGGACAGCGCGGTCACACCGCAACTCAGCTGCTGAGATCTCACGGGATTAGCGTGAAAAACCTAGATGGCGGCTACACCACCTGGCGAGCTGGCATGGATGCCCGCGAGCGGGCAAAGGTTGCTAGTACTGCTCTGTCATAGAGATAGCGCGAATCATCTCGGCCTGAATCTGATCCATTAGCCCCTCAAGCAACTCTGGGGCAATCGGAGAATCGACCGTGATAACGCTCAAGGCCTTACCGCCCTTTTGCTGGCGAGCAATGGTCATTGCTGCAATGTTTATCTTTGCTTCAGCAAAAGCTGCGCCATAGATGGCAACGATTCCGGGACGGTCTTGATAGACCATGACGACCATGTTGTCAGCCATCGACAGCTCTACGTCATAGCCATTGATTGACACGACCTTTTGGTGGTGCTTTGGTCCAATAACCGTGCCCCCTGCCGACACGACACTGCCGTCGGATAGCACGGCCTTCAGAGTCGTGACGTTGCGGTATTCATCGCTTGCGGTGTCCTGGGTAAGCCGCACTTCAACTCCGCGCTGCTCAGCCATGATTGGCGCGTTTACATAGGAGACCTGCTCGGTCACCATGGTCTGGAACAATCCCTTGAGGGCAGCCAGCTTCAAAACCGTGACATCGTGAGCCGCAATTTCACCGCGTGCCTCAAACTCAACCGAAACGATTGAGGTGTGAGCAAGGCCGGCGACAATCTGCCCGAGCTTCTCGGCAAGGGGAATCCCTGGCTTCACGGAGGAGTCAATGACGCCTCCGGCGACATTTACAGCATCCGGCACCAAGTCTCCGGCGAGTGCCAGCCTGACGCTTCTAGCAACCGAAACACCTGCCTTCTCCTGAGCCTCATCGGTAGAGGCACCGAGGTGCGGGGTGAGAATCACATTGTCTAGCTCTAGAAGCGGGGACCCGGTCGGAGGCTCAGAGACATAAACGTCTAGGCCCGCTCCGGCAATTTGATCTGACTTAAGTGCTTTGTAGAGAGCATCCTCATCGATGATGCCTCCGCGAGAGCAGTTCACAATTCTCAGGTTTGGCTTGGCCATGGCGAATTCTTTGGTCGAGATCATGCCCGTGGTCTCGGCGGTCTTGGGGATGTGAATGGTGACATAGTCACTTCTCTTCATAAGCTCTTCAAGATCTACAAGCTCAACACCGATCTGCTCGGCCCTTGCCTGAGTGACATATGGGTCGTAGCCAATCAGGGTTGCACCAAAGCC
Organism: Aquiluna sp.; assembly: GCA_028095925.1. Classification (GTDB taxonomy): domain Bacteria; phylum Actinomycetota; class Actinomycetes; order Actinomycetales; family Microbacteriaceae; genus Aquiluna. The sequence goes on along the minus strand of JAOHCW010000001.1, from coordinate 220,532 downwards.
TGCAAGGCGCTGTGCAACGAGTGTTCCGATGCGACCTAGGCCGACAATTCCGATGGTCTTCTCGTAGAGCTCGACGCCGGTAAATTTACTCCTGAGCCAATTGCCCTCTTTCATCGAGGCGTGAGCGTCGGGGATGTGCCTGGAAAGGGCCATGATGTGGCCAATGGCCAGTTCTGCGGCCGAGATAACATTCGAGGTTGGCGCATTCACCACCATTACACCTGCCGCGGTGGCGGCCTTTATGTCGACGTTGTCGAGCCCGACTCCGGCTCTCGCGATGACTTTGAGTTTTGGGGCCTTTGACACGGCCTCTACGTCCATCTTGGTGGCAGAGCGAATCAGTACCGCATTCGCATCAGCGAGCGCGTCAAAGAGGGCTGGCCGATCGGTGCCGTCAACACTGCGGACGTCAAAATCCGGACCGAGCGCCTCTACAGTTGCCGGGGATAGCTCCTCGGCAATCAGAACAATTGGCTTGGACAATAGCTGACCTAACGAAAATCTACGATGATGGGATTTCCGCTAAGTCTAGCGATTTATTGCTAGCGAGGGCAGGTGCAGAGCTGTGACTCTGCAACACCGGCAAGCGCCTCTTCGACGTGCTGGCCGCACCCTTCCCAGGTGATCTTGCTGCAGCTTGAACAAATGGCTTGTGAGCACATAACAATTCCTTTTCTTGAATCTTGTTTCAATTTAGTTTACTGATACCCCTGGGGGTATTGCAAAACGCCGAAAGAAAAGTCCCCGTTGCCGGGGACTAAATCTTTTGGGTTACCTCGCGGCAGAACCCTCTTGGTAGTCGTCATCGTTCTGAATCCAGCTGAAGAGTTTGCGCAGCTCGCGACCGGTGGCCTCGATTGGGTGCTGCTCCCCCTTGGCGCGCAGTGCCTTGAACTCAGGTCCGCCCGCATCCTGGTCTCCGATGAAGCGATCGGCAAAGGCGCCGGACTGGATGTCAGCTAGCACCGCCTTCATGTTCTCCTTGACCGATGGGTCAATAACCCTTGGCCCGGAGACGTAGTCGCCATACTCAGCGGTGTCGGAAACGCTCCAACGCTGCTTAGCTATGCCGCCCTCATACATCAGGTCGACGATGAGCTTGAGCTCGTGAAGGACCTCGAAATAGGCAATCTCGGGCTGGTAGCCAGCCTCGACCAGAGTCTCAAAGCCGTACATCACAAGCTGAGATGCGCCACCGCAGAGAACTGCCTGCTCACCGAAGAGGTCAGTCTCGGTCTCCTCAGTGAAGGTGGTCTTGATGGTGCCGGCGCGAGTTCCACCGATGCCCTTGGAGTAGGAAAGACCCAGCTCAAAAGCATCACCAGTTGCGTCCTGCTCAACAGCAATTAGGTTTGGCACTCCTCTGCCTGCTGCGTATTCGCGGCGGACGATGTGGCCTGGGCCTTTAGGAGCCACAAGCATCACGTTTACGTTGGCAGGAGGCTTGATGAAGCCAAAGCGAATTGCGAAGCCGTGGCCGAAGACCAAGGTGTCACCCTCGGACAGGTTTGGCTCAATGTCCTGGCTGTAGAGATCGCGCTGCTTTGGGTCCGGAACTAGCACCACAATGACGCTTGCCCACTTGACCGCCTCAGCCGGAGTGAGAACCTGCAGGCCCTGCTCCTCAGCCTTGGCCTTTGACTTCGAGCCCTCCTGAAGGCCTACAACGACGTCAACGCCGGAGTCTTTCAGGTTGAGAGCGTGAGCGTGTCCCTGGGAACCAAATCCCAAAACCGTAACCTTTTTACCCTGAATGATTGATAGGTCGGCATCGCTGTCGTAGTAGATTTCTGCCACTGTCTTTTTCTCTCTCTGTTGTTTGTCTAAAAGCTCTTACTTAAGAACCTTCTCGCTCATGGATTTAGATCCACGAGAAATTGCAATTGCGCCGGACTGCACCAGCTCTTTGATGCCAAACGGCTCCAGAACCTTGATGAATGCCTTGCACTTGGCGCTGTCTCCGGTGACCTCGATAACCACGGAGTCACTCACCACGTCGATAACTCGAGCCCTAAAAAGAGTCACGGCCTCGAGGACCTGAGACCTGGTTGAAGCGTCGGTGCGCACCTTGACCAGCATGTGGTCTCTGGCAACCGATGAGTCGTCCTCTAGCTCCACAATCTTGAGCACGTTGACTAGCTTGTTCAGCTGCTTAGTAACCTGCTCGAGCGGCTGGCCATCAAGGTTGACAACCACCGTCATGCGGGAAACTCCCTCTACTTCGGTAGTTCCCACGGCTAGGGACTCAATGTTGAATCCGCGGCGAGCAAACAAAGCTGCGACGCGGGTAAGGATTCCAGGCTTGTCTTCGACAAGCAGGGAAAGCACGTGCTGACTCATGGCTACTCCTCACCGTCCCAGATTGGGGCCGCATCACGAGCATATTGCACCGCATCGTTGGAGACTCCGGCGGGAACCATTGGCCAAACCATGGCGTCGCGACCCACGATGAAGTCAATAACAACAGGCCGATCGTTGGTCTCCATGGCCAGCTTGATTGCTGCATCCACCTCTTCGACCTTCTCCACGCGAATTGCTAGGCAGCCATAGGCGTCAGAGAGCTTCACGAAGTCCGGAACCATCTGGGTGTCGGTGCCGGTGTGGAGGTCGGTGTTTGAGTAGCGCTTGTTATAAAAAAGCGTCTGCCACTGGCGCACCATGCCAAGCGAGGAGTTATTGATAATCGCAACCTTGATTGGAATCTGGTTGATGGTGCAAGTGGCAAGTTCCTGATTAGTCATCTGGAAACAGCCATCGCCATCGATCGCCCAGACCAACTTCTCCGGCATCGCAACCTTTGCGCCCATGGCTGCAGGAACTGCGTAGCCCATGGTTCCCGCGCCACCAGAGTTCAGCCAGGTATTTGGGTTTTCATAATTGATGAACTGTGCCGACCACATCTGGTGCTGGCCAACGCCTGCTGCATAGATGGCCTCGGGTCCAGAAAGCTGTCCAATTCTCTCGATTACGTACTGCGGAGCCAACTTGCCATCGTCAAGGTCGTTGTAGCCGAGCGGGTAGCGCTCCTTAAGCCCGATTAGGTAGCTCCACCACTCTGAGATGTCATACTTCTTGCCCTTGAGCTGCTTCTCCAGCTCTTGGGTCAGCATCGCGATTACAACCTTTGCGTCTCCCACGATTGGCACATCTGCGTGACGGATCTTGCCGATTTCCGCCGGGTCAATGTCAACGTGAATAACCTTTGCACCCTTAGCAAATGTCTTTACATCGCCAGTTACGCGGTCATCAAATCGAGCGCCCAGAGTAATGAGCAAATCTGCCTTCTGGAGGCCGGTAACAGCTGGCACGGTGCCGTGCATGCCGGGCATGCCCAAATGCTGCGGGTCAGAGTCTGGATAGGCACCGCGAGCCATCAGGGTGGTTGTCACCGGGGCACCGATCAGCTTGGCCAGCTTGTGAAGCTCCTTGTGAGCACCAGCGCGGATTACTCCACCGCCAACATAGAGAATCGGCTTCTTTGACTGAAGGATCAGCTCTGCAGCGGCCTGAACCTGCTTGCCATGAGGGTCAGTTACTGGCTTATAGCCAGGAGTCATCTCCTTGGTGGGGGGCCAGCTGAACTCAAACTTTGCGTTCTGAGCATCCTTGGCAACGTCCACCAAAACCGGTCCCGGCCTGCCTGTGGTTGCGATCTCTATCGCGGACGCCATAACTGCCGGGATGTCCTCGGCCTTGGTTACTAGGAAGCTGTGCTTTGTGATCGGCATCGTGATTCCGACGATGTCCGCCTCTTGGAAGGCGTCGGTGCCAATTGCGTGTGAATTTACCTGGCCCGTGATCGCAAGCATTGGAACCGAGTCCATGTGAGCGTCGGCGATTGCCGTTACTAGGTTTGTGGCTCCGGGTCCGCTGGTCGCAATGCAGACTCCAAGCCTGCCGCTAGCGGCGGCATAGCCCTCGGCGGCGTGACCAGCACCCTGCTCGTGACGAACGAGGATGTGGCGAATCTTGCTGGAGTCCATGAGCGGGTCATAGGTGGGGAGAATCGCTCCACCTGGGAGGCCAAAGACCGTGTCCACGCCAAGTAGCTCCAGGGAACGAATAATTGCCTGGGCACCTGAAAGGGTCTCTGTCATCGAATCTCCAAAATAGTAATTAACCGCAGTATGCGCCCTCGGAGGCCGAGTGCACCAACTTGGTGTATTTCGCTAGAACGCCGCGGGTGTAGCGCGGTGGCAATGGCTGCCACTGCTGCTTCCTCGCAGCCAGCTCCTCATCGTCGACCAGTAAGTCAAGCGATCGAGCTGCAACATCGACTCGAATCAAGTCTCCATCACGAACCAGAGCAATCGGTCCACCATCGGTGGCCTCTGGGGCAATGTGGCCGATACAAAGGCCGGTTGTGCCGCCCGAGAATCTGCCGTCCGTCAATAGTAGGACATCTTTACCCAATCCCGCACCCTTGATTGCTCCCGTGATGGCTAGCATCTCGCGCATTCCAGGGCCACCCTTAGGGCCCTCATAGCGAATCACAACTACGTCACCGGCCTTGATCTCACCCCTGGTGAGAGCCTCCATCGCCGCAGCTTCACGCTCGAATACCTTTGCTGGACCCTCGAAGGTTTCCAAGTCGAATCCGGCTGTCTTCACAACAGCCCCGTCTGGAGCGATGCTGCCTCGCAGAATCGCAATGCCGCCGTCTTTATGGATTGGGTCCTTCATTGCACGGATGATCTTGCCGTCGGGGTCAGGAGGATTTATCTCTGCGAGGTTCTCCCTCAGCGTCTTACCGGTGGCAGTCATCACGTCCCCGTGCATCAGGCCTGCATCCAGCAGGGCCTTCATGACAACTGGAACGCCGCCGACTCGGTCAACGTCGTTCATCACGAACTGCCCAAATGGCTTGAGGTCTCCAAGGTGCGGGACCTTGTCTGCAATTCGGTTGAAGTCATCGAGGGTTAGATCAACCTCTGCCTCACGAGCAATAGCAAGAAGGTGGAGAACCGCATTTGTTGAGCCGCCGAAAGCCATGAGAACAGCAATCGCATTCTCAAATGCCTCCTTGGTGAGGATTTGTCTTGCGGTGATGCCCTTTGAAATCAGGTTCACTACCGCCTCACCGCTGCGGTGAGCCCAGGTGTCACGCCTTCTATCTGCCGAAGGTGGAGCAGCGCTGCCGGGAAGCGAGAGGCCCAGTGCTTCTCCGATTGAAGCCATGGTGTTAGCGGTATACATTCCGCCACAGGCTCCCTCACCCGGACAGATGGCCCTTTCGATTCGGTCCACGTCCTCCTGGCTCATCTTGCCTGCCTTGCAGGCACCAACCGCCTCAAAGGCGTCGATGATGGTGACCTGTTTTTCCGTGCCGTCGGAAAGCTTGACCCAACCCGGGGCAATGGATCCGGCGTAGAGAAATACTGCTGAGACGTCGAGCCTGGCAGCTGCCATCATCATTCCCGGCAGGGACTTGTCACAGCCCGCCAGCAGAACAGCCCCGTCCAGACGCTCAGCCTCCATTACGGTCTCGACCGAGTCCGCGATTACCTCGCGGGAAACCAGCGAGAAGTGCATGCCCACGTGGCCCATTGAAATGCCATCTGAGACGGAGATGGTGCCGAATTCGAGGGGGTAGCCACCTGATGCGTGAACACCCTGCTTAGCCGAATCGGCAAGCCGATCCAGGGAGAGGTTGCATGGGGTTACTTCGTTCCAGGATGATGCCACGCCAATTTGAGGCTTGACCCAGTCCTCATCTCCCATGCCTACGGCCCTGAGCATACCTCTAGCTGCGGCTCGCTCCAAGCCGTCGGTTACGACGTGGCTTCTTGGCTTCATCGGGTTAGTCATGGGCTCAATCTTATGTTGATTAGGAGGTAGCCTGAAGTCGTGGAATCCCAAGACACCACCAAGGTGCCAACTGGTCTAGTGCTATATAACCGCGCCTCTCATGCCGCGGCCAAGGAGGTTATCTACTCCTACTCGACCTCTTTCGGGCTTGCCACCAGGCTCTTAGACAGGGGCTTTCGCGAACACGTTGAGAACATCTACGCCATGGTCCGGGTGGCAGACGAGATCGTCGACGGCTCTGCCGCTGAGGCTCAGCAGGTTGAAAAAGCGGTAAGCCCTGAGCAAATGCTCAATGAGTTTGAAAATGAGACCTACCGAGCAATGGAGCTTGGCTACTCGACAAACCTGATCCTTCATGCCTTCGCGCAGACAGCAAGACTCGTCGGGATCAAAAAAGACATTGTCGAACCATTCTTTGTTTCAATGCGCATGGATCTGACCGAAAAAGAGCACGACCAATCTTCTTTTGAGGCCTACGTCTACGGCTCAGCTGAGGTGGTCGGCTTGATGTGTTTGGCAGTGTTCGTGCATAGCAAGAGCTACACCGCTGATGAAAAGAAGACTTTGGTAGCGGGAGCGAGGGCCCTAGGTGCTGCCTTCCAGAAGGTGAACTTCCTCAGAGACCTCGCCGCAGATTTCGACAGGCTCGGCAGAAGCTACTTTCCAAACGTCAGCGTCAACAATTTTGATGAGGCAACCAAAGAAAGACTCGTTGCTGATATCAAAGAGGACCTAGCGACCAGCTCTAAGTCGCTGCCGCTTCTGCCCATGGGTGCGCGCCGCGCAGTTGCCGCCGCGCACCTTTTGTTTCAAGAGCTCAACCAAAAGATTTCTCGAACCCCCGCGCAGGAACTAAAAACCAGGCGCATCTCGGTTAGTAATAGCCGGAAGCTTGTGTTGCTAGCACGAGCGCTTAGAGGAGTTGCATGAGCAAAAAGACCGCAGTAGTAGTTGGCGGCGGAATAGCTGGACTTGCCACGAGTGCACTACTGGCCAAGGCGGGCATGGATGTGAAGCTATTTGAGTCCAGAGACTCCCTGGGCGGAAGAGCCTACCTTTGGGAGAAGGATGGCTTCCGATTCGATATGGGACCAAGTTGGTATCTGATGCCCGATGCCTTCGAGCAGTTTTTCAAACTCATGGGTACCAGCGCAGAAAAGGAATTGGATCTGGTTCGGCTCACCCCCGCCTACCAAACGAGAAACGAGGGGCTAGGCGACCGCATCGAAATGCCCGAGGACCTCGAGCAGATTAAGAAACTCTTCGATGACATGGAGCCTGGAGCAGGCAGGGCTCTCGAGAGGTATCTTGCGAGCGCCGAGGAGGCATACGAGCTTTCGATAAGGCACTTCCTATACACGAACTTCCGTGACCCCAGGAGCTTCTTTCACCCGGACGTTGTCAAGAAACTAGGTCGCTTCCTAAAGCTGCTAACAACCTCTCTCTACGACTTTTCTGGAAAGTACGTCAAGGACGAGCGGCTGAAGAAGATGCTCAACTTCCCAGCAGTATTCCTCGGGGCTTCTCCCTACGACACCCCCAGCATGTATCACCTGATGACACATGTTGACATGAAGCAGGGAGTTTTCTATCCAAATGGCGGCATGCACACCGTCATTGAGGCCATCGCTCGAATTGCCAGGGCGCACGGGGTAGAAATCCACACCTCCTCGCCGGTGAGCCAAATTCTCACCGCTGGCGGGAAGGCAACGGGAGTCAAACTGGGTGAGGTCGAGATTTCGGCAGATGTGGTGGTCGCAACCGCTGACCTCCAGCACGTAGAGACCAAGCTGCTCTCGTCAGAGCACCAGACCTACCCGCAGAGCTGGTGGGACAAGAAGGTCCCTGGCCCCTCCGCACTGCTTCTTTACCTTGGAGTCAAAGGCAAAATCGATGAGCTAGATCACCACACCCTGCTCTACACGGATGACTGGAAGGGAAACTTTGCCGAGGTTTTCCATAAGGCCGATGGCAAGCGTAAAGTTCCGGACCCAGCCTCTCTCTACATCTGCATGCCCTCCAAGACAGATGGCAGCGTTGCACCCGAGGGTCATGAAAACATCTTCGTGCTCGTGCCGACCGCAGCTGACCCATCAATTGGCACCGGAGGAGTTGGAGGAGCAGGTGACCCTGCTTTGGAGGCTGCCGCGGATACCGTGATCAAACAGATTTCTCAGTGGTGCAATATTCCAGACCTCAAAGATCGCATCGTGGTTCGCAGAACCGTTGGCCCCCAGGACTTTGTGAACGAGTTCAATGCTTGGAGCGGAACCGCTTTGGGCATGGCCCACACCCTCATGCAGAGTGCTTTCTTCAGACCCAAGAATTACTCGAGAAAGCTCAAGAATCTTTACTACGCCGGCCAAAACACTCTTCCTGGCATCGGTCTACCGATGTGCCTGATAGGTGCCGAGCTGGTTTACAAACACCTAACCGATGACCGCTCCAGTGGTCCAATCAAGGGCGAGATCAAGCCGGTTAGGACCTTCAAGGGCCTGGCGTGATGACCGAGCTAGTTCCCTTTATCTACCTGAGCCTGCTTCTAGTTTCCATCCTGGGCCTGGGAGCCATCGACCACCGTCACGGGCTGGCTTTATTCGTCAGCCCCAGAGCAACCATCCTCTCGGTGGCTGTTGCGGTTGCGGTGTTTTTGGCGTGGGACCTAGTAGGAATCGCACTTGGCATCTTCTTTCGCGGCGATGCGCCGCATCTTTCGGGTCTGCTACTGGCGCCCGAGCTTCCCCTCGAGGAGCTGTTTTTCTTAATCCTGCTGAGTTACAACACCCTGCTGGTCTATCAAGGGTTTGCCAGGAGGTTTGCCAAGTGACCTATCTGCTTCTCACTGCCAGTGTGCTCGGCATTTTTTCGGTGTATGGGTTTCTTATGCGCAAGTGGCTTCCGGTTAGGCCCCTCTTGGGAGCAGCGGTTGTGATGTTGACCCTCACCCTGGTGTTTGACAATGTCATCATCGGAACCGGCATCGTCGACTATGACCCAGAAAAGATCTCGGGTATTCGTCTGGGCTTTGCACCAATCGAGGACTTCGCCTACACGCTCGTCGCTTTGGTGCTAGTCCCGTCACTCTTTAACTTTTTGCGGAGCAAGCTTTGAATGCCCTAAAGAGCCTCTTTTGGTCTTCTAGGCCGATCTCCTGGGTGAATACGGCTGTGCCGTTTGCGGCTTCCTACTACTTTGCAGGTGGCGATGTGGCTGCAGAGTTAGTCGTCCTTAGCTTTTTCTTTCTGATTCCCTATAACTTCTTGATGTATGGGATAAACGATGTCTTTGACTACGAGAGTGACCTGAGAAACCCCCGCAAGGGCGGGATAGAGGGTGCACTTTTGGCCCCCGAGCTACACAGAACTACCCTGCTCTGGGCCTTCGGACTCGCAGCACCCTTTATTGGCTATGCGGTTTTTGTGAGCTTGGAAAACCTCCCTGCACTCTTGGTCCTGCTGTTGACCGTGTTCGCCGTAATCGCCTATTCGGTGAGGGGTTTGAGGTTCAAAGAGATTCCGTTTCTGGACTCAGTGACTAGCTCCACTCACTTTGTTGGGCCAATGCTATTTGGGCTGCTCTTAGCTGGAGTGAGTTTTAGTCCGACCCTGCAGCTTGCGACCCTGGCATTTTTCTTATGGGGGGCTGGATCCCACGCCTTTGGAGCGGTTCAGGACATTAGGGCAGACAGAGAGGCCGGCATCGCCTCGGTGGCAACAAACCTAGGTGCCAGAAACACGGTCAGAATTGCGGTTGTCCTATACCTGGTGGCAGGAGTTTTGCTGCTCACCCTTCCCGATAGGTTCTGGCAGGCATCCTTTGCCGCCATCCCCTACCTCATTGTGGTGGGCTCGCAGCTTGGCATCACAGACGAAACCTGCGAGGAGGCCAACCGCGGCTGGAAGCGGTTCTTGCTTCTAAACTTCCTCGCTGGAGCCTGGATTATGGCGCTGCTGATCGGGCCCAGTTAGTCGCCAGGAGATTAGGTAGCGCGGGTCAAACGAACCCGCACATCGCTTGCAGCTTCTCGGGCCGCTCGGTTTTCTGATTCGAAAGTGCTCGTGGCCGGCGGGGCAGCTGCCGGTGTAGCCGGTAACACCGGAAGCCAGCTCTTGCCAATTGACCTTTTCAAAGCGGTAGCCAATTTCCTTTGCCTTCGATTTCCACAGCTTGGAGTGGCCGGCCTCATTTCCCACGAGCGCGTGAGCGATCTCGTGCAGTATGACCTGCTCGATTTCTTCGAGGGTGCAGTTATTTACCAGGTGCTTACTGATTGTGATTCGCCTTGCACGAAAGTCGCACTGACCTGCTCTTCTGACCGCTCGGTCAAAGCCAAAGCTGTAGTTGATGAGCGAGTGCTTGATGAAGAGTCGGTTTGCAAGGTCGATAGTTTGAGACTGAATCGAGGACACCACTATCCCTCCAACAGTGCTGCGATTCTGCTAACTGCCTCGCTGATTCTGGCCTTGCTGGTTGCAAAATTGAAGCGAATGAAGCCGGCGTATTCTCCAGTAGGGGCATGGTCACTGCCGGCAACAACGCCGACTCTCGCTTCTCTCAGAATCTCACCCTGAAGATCTTCGACCCCATATTCGCTCAGGTCCACCCATGCCAGGTAGGTGGCTTCCATCGCAAAGACTTTGGCCTTTGGAAGGCTTTGGGTTATCTCGTGCTGGAGATGATCGAGGTTCTCCTGAATTTGTTGGACAGTTTGATCCAGCCAAGTGGTGCCAGCCTTATACGAGGCGACCATGGCATGAGCTCCTAGGAGCGAAGCCCTCCAATTCATTGCCTCGGGGAGCTCACTCAACTGCTTTCTAGCAGCCTCGGACTGTGTGATGAGTAAGCCTGCCTTCAAACCTGCCGTGTTCCATGCCTTGGAGCTCGAGGTAATCACGACTCCGGTTTCTTCGGCCTCTGTGCCCAAGGATAGGTAGGGCGTAAATGGCACCCAGCTAAGTGGCGCATGGATTTCATCAGCTATGACAAGAACCGAGTACTGCTTTGCAAGCTTTGCAATGGCCGTAAGTTCTTGAGCGGTGTGCACCCGGCCCACTGGGTTCTGCGGTGAGCAGAGCAGGTAGACCTTCACTCCATCTTGAAAAGCTGCCTCGATTGCGGCTAGGTCGAGCTTCCAGGTGTCACCATCAAGGACCAGCGGCGCATCCGCAGGCACTGCGCCAACTTCAGAGATCCACTTAAAAAACGCCGCGTAGACCGGTGAGTTTACGAGGACCCTGTCCCCTGGCTTTGTCACCGCACGAAGAATCTCAACGGCAACCACCCCAACATCAGTTGCCAGCTTGATTTGCTTGCCGTCGGCACGCCAGCCCCAGCGATCTAGGGCAAATGCCTCAAAGGCACCCGCAAGCTCAGGAAGTGGGCCGAGGTAACCGAGGTCGGAGCGTTGGACCATGTCGCTGAGGGTGTCCCGAATCTCATTTGCAACCTCAAAGTCCATCTCCGCAACGTGCATGGGCAATACGTCCGGGGGAAACCTCAGCCACTTAGAGGAGGACCGATTGGCAAAATTGCCAAAGCTGTCGGCTGGATTAGTCACAGTGCGATTATGCCCTTTTTCGCAATCAGAAGTTGTAGGTGAGGAGCATCAGCGCAATTGCGAGCATCACAAGGCCAATAGAAATGTCGAGGTATTTCCAAAAACTTGGCCTGGTCACAAAGCGTGACAACAGTTTCGCTCCAAAGCCAAGCGAGAAAAACCAAATCAACGACCCTGCCGCCGCACCAAACGCAAAGAGCCAGCGCTCGTCTCCGAACTGATTTCCAATTGAACCCACTAGCAAAACGGTGTCGATATAAACATGCGGGTTTAGGTAGGTAAGTGCCGCGGCGGTTGTCAGGGCCGAGGCTAAAGATCCAGCCTTGGCCCCACCCGCCTCTAGAGCTTGAGGCTTGAGTGCCCGCCTAAACGATGTGACTGCAAAATAAACGAGGTAGGCAGCTCCACCAAAGCGAAACACCTCAAGTAAAACTGGGAGCGACATGATCGCAACCCCAAGACCCAGCATGCCCAGGACGATAAGTAACGCGTCCGAGACAGCGCAGAAGAGCACCACCGCCGGCACGTGTTGCCTGGTCAGCCCCTGACGCAACACGAAAGCATTTTGAGGACCAATGGCAATGATCAGGGAGAGTCCGGTGAGCAATCCTGAGCCGATAGCAAGCACTTGTTTTGCCTTTCTCGGCGATAGTCTTTGAAGATGCTACCAATTGCAATTATTGAGAACATCAACCGGATTCCGCAGGGTCAGCCAATCGACTTTCTTATCTGGCCAATCACCATTGCTGGCATCGCCGCACTGCTCTACTACGTAACCAAGGCAGCGCCCAAAGGCGAGGAAAAAAGGAATAGCGAAGACGAAAAGTGGATTGTCAATTTTATGAGCGTTGAAATTGGATCAAAAGCCCCTGAGTTCACCCTGAGCAATCAAGATGGCGAGCTCGTCTCCCTGAAAGAGCAGAAGGGCAAAGTAATCGTCTACTTTTACCCAGCAGCCTCAACCCCCGGCTGCACCACCCAGGCCTGTGACTTTCGCGACAACATCAACTCACTGAAGTCAGCCGGCTACACAGTCTTAGGCGTCTCCCCAGATGCCCCAGCAAAGCTCAAGAAGTTCCAGGAAAAAGAGGGTCTGAACTTCGAGCTACTTTCAGACCCCGAAAACGAGGTCCAGATGGCCTATGGCGCATACGGCAAAAAGAGCATGTATGGCAAGGAGTACATGGGAACCATTCGCTCGACGTTCGTGGTCGAGGACGGCAAGGTCACTCACTCGTTCTTGAACGTCAAAGCCAAAGGACACATCGAGTTCCTCAGGGGCAAGCTGGGCCTCTAGCCCCTTAGTGGCAGCAGAACTCCAATAGCCATAAACACCGCACCAAAGGTGCGGTTAAAGTTCTTTCCGACCCGCGCGAGCCAGGGTGTGATCCTGTCTGCCAGAGCAGCGACCGTCAGCTCATAGAAAAACTCAATGACCAAAAATGTAGCCGCCATTATCAAAAATTGAAGAACAAGAGGCCGCTCGGGCTCTATGAACTGTGGCAAGAAGGCCACAAAAAACAAGATTCCCTTTGGGTTACTAAGTGCCGAAAAAAGTCCGGCCCGATACAGCAGCCCCGCCTTACCTGAAACCTTGGTACGCGAGACGGCGAGCGCCGGAGAGCGCCAGACCTGAATCCCAAGAAATACCAGATAGGCGCCACCGACCCACTTCAAAACAGTGAGCAAGGAAGCAGAAGCGGCAAGCAGTGCGCCAATTCCAAACATCGACATCGCGATGACAAGGAAAAACCCTGTAAGGCCACCAAAGATTGTCGCGATTGTCTTTTTTGTGCCAAAAAGAGCGCCATGAGTGAGCGCCAGCAGTCCATTTGGGCCCGGTGTTAGCGAGAGTCCTAGGGCGGCGGCCGCATAGAGCAGCCAGTTACTAAGTTCCACTTACCCGCCTAGTAGCCAAGGCCGGGGTCGACAATACCCACAGGCTCGCCGCCAGTAAGCCAGGCAGTCACGTTCTCCTGGAGACGCAGCGCAAAGAGCCTGGTCACAATCGGCATGGTGTCGGCGGTATGGGGCGTAATAAGGAGATTCTCGACACCCCACATCTCGTGGTCATCAGGCAACGGCTCGGGATAGGTCACATCGGTTGCGCACGCCGCAATCTCACCGGACTTTAGAGCCTTAACCAAATCTTCCTGGTTTACGATTTCACCCCTTGCTACGTTCACCAAATAGGCATCTTTACGCATAATCCTGAAGCGCTCTGCATCGAATAGAAACTTAGTCTCCGGTGTAAGAGCACAGGCAAGAATCACAAACTGTGCTCTGGCAAGGCTCTCATCCAGCTGATCAAAGCCCGCAACCTGCGAATATTGAGAGTTGTCAAATGACTCTCCGGGTCGCTTGCGAATCACTGTGACAAGCGAGCGCATTGGAGCTAGCAGCTCGACAAGCTGCTGAGCAATACCGCCACCGCCAACAATTACCACCTCGGCATCGAAGAGGCTGTCGGCATGCTTCTTACCCCAGCTTTTTGCCCTAACCCTCTCTGGGATTATGCGCCCTAGCGCCATGCAGAGCATTAGAGCGTGTTCGGCAACCGGTTCGGAATAGGAGCGCTTTGCCGAAGTGAATGTGATCTCAGGATGGCCAGCAATGATCTTGCTAAACGCATCCACGCCCGCGAAGGGAAGTTGAATGAAACGAAGTTGGGGGTTTTCTTCCAGCATTGCTGCTAGCAGGTCTGGTCTTGCATAGTCGGTCCAAACCAAAGCCTCGACATCCGGACCCATCTTGGCAATTAGACCGCCAGTGGTTCGGATGGCGTCAACGTAAGCATCAAACTGTCTTGGCTCAAGGCCAATGAGATTATTCTGCAAGTTTCGGTCTCCAGTAGGTTCTGCCGTCGATGCTTCTCGAGAGGAACTTGTAGTCGACAAGCATCCGTCGGAGCATGACATAGTCCTGGTGCCAAGCCATGACCCTGGCGTTCACCTCGGCTTCGCTGAGCTTTTCCTCGAGCTCAAAGCTTTTGACCAAATGCTCGAGTATTTCGAGCCTGCGATCTTCTTTTACCGGTATCTGAGCAAGCTGGCCATGCTTGTTGAGAAAGCGGTCGATACCCTTGTCCACAGCTAGATTCTGACAGAGAACCGGGGTTTTGACGCAGTGGAGTTTGAAGTAATTGGAGAAGTGTTTGAGTGGCGCGGTCCCGCGCCTTTCTACTTCGTTGCTCTGCCAAAGGAGTACGCCCGAGAGATAGACGAGGTGAAGCAAGAGCTCACCTACGGTTGGGGAATGATTACCTGCAAAATCGTCATCGATGGCAGGGAGTACAAAACCGCAATCACTCCGAAGGACGGCACCTATTACATCCCTATCAAAGACGAGATCCGCAAACTGCACGGACTCAATACCGGTGATCGCGTCGAGCTAAGGCTCATACTGGGCTTTTAGCGGGCTAGCCTGAGATTCATGAGCAACTTCAGCGTTACAGAAATAGGCCCCCTTGATTCTTGGCGTGATCACTTCGGTGGATTCGTGCCGGCCACCAACAGGCAGGGTCGAAGAGTAATAGATCACGAACTTGACACCGAGGTGATTGGCTTCACGGCCACCGCCTATGAGCCCGGCGAGGAAGCAGGCTACTGGCACAGCCACTCAGAACTGGAGGAGGTCTATGTCTTTCTCGAGGGCGAGGGGCAAATGGGCCTTGATGATCAGGTAGTCGATGTTCACCCCGGCACGGTGGTCCACGTCGGCACCGGAGTCATGAGGACATGGAGATGCAAACCAGACAGCCCCTCTCAGCTTCGTTGGCTCTGCATCAGGGCAGGAGGGGGTCCGCTCAAGGCAATACCCGATGATGCCCACCCAATCCGCGACATACCGATGCCCTGGTGACTCGCAAATACGAAATTGCCCTGCTAGGAATTCGTCTTCGCTGTCGCCTGTTGGCCTAGTAGCAAGTTCGACTAACCGGAGATAAAAAAAATGAAACCAGAAACCGCCCTTGGCAAGCAGCTCCAGACCTTCAACAGGATTGCGGGTGTCTTTCACCTAGCCCAAGCCGTCGTTTTATACCTAATTCTCAACGACGAGACCAAGATTCCAGTTATCACCAGGTTCTTTGATGAGACTCCCCAGGGTATTCAGCCTGTTAGCGAGACTCTGTTTGATTTCCCGATTGCACTGATTGCTCCGATCTTCCTGTTGCTTTCAGCCATTGCCCACCTTCTAATCTCGGCACCGTTCTACATTCAGCGCTACGAGCAAAACATTGCTAAGGGCATTAACCCTCCTCGCTGGTGGGAGTACTCAATTAGCTCCTCGCTGATGTTAGTGGTCCTTCTGATGCTGGGTGGTCTTATCGAAGTTTCAACCGTCGTGTTTATCTTCACTCTGAACTTCATCATGAACCTGATGGGTCTGGTCATGGAGCGCTACAACCAGCTAACCGACAAGGTGAGCTGGCTACCGTTCAACATTGGAGTTGTAGCGGGCATCGTCCCCTGGATCATGGGTGCGATTTACTTCGTTGTTTCGACAGGGAACATCTCAGATGCTGTTCCGGCCTACGCCCAAATTGGCTTCTTAGCGACCTTTATCTTCTTTAACACCTTCGCAATCAACATGTTCTTGCAGTACAAGAAGGTTGGTCCTTGGAAGAACTACCCGTTTGGAGAGAAGGCCTACATCGTGCTCAGCCTCGTGGCTAAGTCAGTTCTGGGCTGGGTAATCGTCCTCGGAACGATGGGTGTCTAGCCTCACCTGTCACGAACCTAAGGTCGAATCTTCAAGGTATTTGAGGGTACGAGTCTGGCTCTCTATTGGTACGCCCCCCGGGACTTGAACCCGGAACCCACTGATTAAGAGTCAGTTGCTCTGCCAATTGAGCTAGAGGCGCATCAGCGCAAAAGCTTACCACCCATCCAGTGCAGCCTGCCAAGCAATTGGCAGGCACGCTTTCGGCGAAATCTCAGAAACTTGCCTTCCGGAAGAATTAGTCTTTTGGCATGTTGGATGATGCTCAGGTATCGGGGTCGGGCATGCAATTGCTGCCTGGCGAAGCCGCGCCCGAGCTCAGTCTCCTCAATCAGAGCGGGGAGTTGATAACTGGCGCAGAGCTGTTCACAAAGAACACGGTGCTCTATTTTTTCCCCTCAGCCGGGACTCCTGGTTGCACCAAAGAGGCTGCGGATTTCCAGGATCACGTTGCGGAGTTTGAAAACCGCGGCTACCGGATAGTTGGAGTTTCGCCAGACTCCGTGGAACGCCTCAAGAGTTTTGAGGATTCCCACGAGCTCACCTTCACGCTGCTCTCAGATCCTGACCTAGTTGCCCACAAAGCTTTTGGGGCCTTTGGCGATAAGACCATTTTCGGAAGGCTCTATAGGGGTGTATTGCGCTCGACGATTGTGATCGAGGCCGGCGGGAGAGTAAAAGAGGCGATGTACAACGTCAGGGCCACCGGCCACATCCCGAAACTGTTGCAGCTAATCAGTCAGTAGCGCTGTGAAAGAGGCTTCGGATTCCGCCTCCAAATAACAGCACAAATCCCAATGCCGATGAGGCAAGTAGTGAAATACCAATCAGAGGCTCGGCAAACTCACCTGAGAAAGATGCTGTCCCAATCGCGGCGCCCAGTAGTTGCAACATAAGTGCCGGTGTGTGAGCCCAGCGCCGAAGTTTCCACAGGCCCACACCTACGTTTGTTGCGAAAATGGCAGCGCCCAGAATCAGACCAATTAGGAACAGTGAGCTTGTGATGGAAGTCACTGAACCTGCCACAAAGGCCAAGATTGCCTGAACTCCCAAGGCCCATAGCACCACAGCTTGCATTGACACAATAGCTATCGCTATAAGCAAACGCAGGGGCCTCCCAGCAGATTGGGTATTGATTTCTCGGCCTCCCTGTGAAACGATTTTGGGGTTGTCAGTAGGACTTTACCTGCAAAACAAGACGCCATTGACCTTAGGAATAACAGAAAACTATGGATATGACCTGGCTAAATCAGGCCCGATGCCTCAACGAAGATCCCGAGCTATTTTTCCCAGTTGGGAACACAGGACCGGCTCTGGAGCAAATCGAGCAAGCCAAGTCAATCTGCCGTCAATGTGATGTCTCCGCTCAGTGCCTTGAGTACGCAATCAAAGAAAGCCAGGACACCGGCGTTTGGGGTGGCCTGAGCGAGGATGAGCGTCGTTCTCTCAAGCGTCGCTACGCCCGTGCTCGTCGCGCAGGCTAAATAGGTATCTCCACAGAAACTTTTGTGCCGCCACGAATTGGCGAGGTCCAGGCAATCTTTCCCCTGAGCTCTGACTCAACAAGGGTTCTCACTATCTGGGTGCCAAGGCCGGTGCCAATCTTTCCCTCGGCAAGCCCGGCACCGTTATCGGTCACCTCGACCCTCAGCAAGTGATTGTCTCTTTCGGCCTCTACGCTGATTTCTCCTGACGCATCGGCAAGTCCGTGCTGGACGGCATTAGCAACCAGCTCGGTGAGTACGAGGGCCAATGTGGTCGACCGCTCGGTTGTTAGTTCGCCAAAGCTCCCGGCAAAGTTTGTCTTCACCTTGCTGTGGAACCCGCTCGCAATCTCGGGAATCAGCTGCAGGATTCGGTCAAAGATTTGATCGAAGGAGATCTCTTGATCAATTCCTTCCGAAAGAACATCATGCACAACCGCAATTGAGGTAACCCTTCTCATTGCTTGAGCGAGAGAGTCCTTGACCTCTTCGGATTTTGACTGACGCGATTGAATCCGGAGCAGGCTCGCAACGGTCTGGAGGTTGTTTTTAACACGGTGGTGAATCTCACGAATCGTAAGGTCCTTGGTCAGTAATTCCCTTTCCCTTACTCGAAGTTCGGTGACATCACGGCAGAGTATTGCCGCTCCACTGCGCTCACCCGATGCGGTGATTGGGATTGACCTGACTGATAGCACCATAGAGTCAAACTCGATGTCGGTCTTCCACGCACCCTTACCTGTTAGCACGAGAGGCAGACCCTCGTCCACAATGCCCGAGTGGGGGCTGAGCCCCTTCACCGAGTCTGAGAACAGTCGCCCCTCGAGCTCACCCTCTAACCCCGAGCGGTTAAACATGGAGAGCGCATTTGGTGAGGCGAAGAGCACCCTTCCACTCTTATCTAGCCTTATCAGGCCATCGGTGACACGGGGGGCTCCCCTACGTGAATCATTGCCAGCATCGGGAATCGGAAACTCGCCAGCGCTCACCATCTCAAGTAGCTGCTCGGCACACGCCACAAAATTAAGCTGGAGCTTGTTGGGGTAGCGGGACTCACCAAGGTTGGTATGGCGAGTGATGACAGCTACTGGCTTGGATTTCGAAGTCTTCTTTGGCTCAAATACCGGATAGGCCGACAGTCTGCTGGCGGTTCCGCTGTACTCGGAAACCTCACTGGCTAGCACAGGCTTGCCCGTCTCCCATGCCTCGTCGATGGCTTTGCGCCAGTCGGTTCGGGCTGCGGTTCCGGTGATGTCGCGATAGAAAAGCGTGGCAGCTGTCGAGGGTCGGGCATGTGCGTAGACGTGGAGCTTTGTTCGTTTTGGAACCCAGAGCACAAGATCCGAAAAAGCGGCATCGGCAATCAACTGCCAGTCCGCCATGAGCGTTCTAATCCAGGGAAGTCCTTGGAGCTCGTTTTCCACCACGCCGCGAGTTTACTCTTCGAGGTATTGGGTCGCCTTGTAACTCATTTAGTCTGATACTTACAACTATTGCTTAGTAGCTGATCTGGGGGTGCTACACGTTGGTATGGCCAATTCAATTAAATGACGAGCTAAGACGCTCTGAAATTCACCACTTACTTGGTGGTCAAAGATTTGGTGGCATTGCAACGCCGTCCAATTCAAATGACATCCTCATATTTACTGATCCAAAATCAGGTGCCGAATTTGGTTACGACAGGCACGAGGGCATGGGGGAAGATGGCTCGTATCGTTATACCGGGGCGGGCCAAATAGGTGATATGTCCTTCACCGGAGTCAACAAGACGATTCTCGAATCGCCCGAGACTGGCAAAGTCATCAGACTCTTCCTTGCGAACTCCCCAATGACAACCTAGAGGGTTCTTTCACTCTCTCCGACGAACGCTTCACCTATGAAAGAGCTCCTGACCGTAACGGTCAGATGAGAACGGTAATTGTTTTTAATCTCACCCCCTTAGAGGCTGACGTGTCTGATCTACCTGAATTTGGTGCAAAAAAGTCTCGATCCATCGAACCAAGCCCATGGAAAGAACCGAACTGGGAGACATACCTTGCCCAGCAAAAGAGTCGCGGAATAAGTGTTAGCGAAGTATCAAGGTCAGAGCATCAACTTCAGGCACAATTTGGCAATTGGTTACTAGCGCAAGGTCACAGGCTGCTTCATCTTCCCCTAACAAGCGGAAACACAACAATTTTCCCCGATCTCTTCGATGAGACATCGATGATTGTCTTTGAGGCAAAACGTTCATCAGGTAGGCAGTATGTTCGAAATGCAATTGGGCAGGTACTCGACTATCAATATGTTGCCCTGGCCAATGGGCTGGATGTGACCTGTGCGATAGTGCTTCCGGGAGAGCCCATCAAAGACCTTGTCTCACTTTGCTCGAGACTCGGCATTGAGCTCTTCGTACGTGATTCCCTGGAGGAGAATGGGGCGGCCTTCAAGAAGGTAACAGGCGTGGCCTAAAGGTCGTGACCAATTTTCGCTAGCTTTTGAAAAACGACGAACCCGCTCCACCTGTCTTTGGTGGCTGAGGTGGTGGGGTGGGCCTAGTCTGCTTCGGAGCCTCCCCATTTTGATTCTTGACCTGCACTCCGCCCTGCTCACTAGGTGCTGAGTAGGTGAGCTGTTGTGGCTGCTCCTGGGCAATGTCTGGGACGGACTTCTTGATTTCAACGTTGAATAGGAACTGGACAGCCTCTTCGCGAATACCGGCCATCATGTCCTGGAACATTACATATCCCTCGCGCTGATACTCAACCAGCGGATCACGTTGGGCCATTGCCCTCAGACCAATTCCTTCTTTGAGGTAATCCATCTCGTAGAGGTGGTCACGCCACTTCCTGTCAATAACTGAAAGCATTACCCTGCGCTCTAGCTCGCGCATGAGCTGCTCGCCAATTTCGTCCGTGCGCTTTTGGTAGGCGAGCCTGGCATCACTAAGAATCTCTTCGATTAGCCAATCGGTCTTTACCTTGGCCCTTGAACCGGCTTCTTCAAGTACTTCTGAGACCTCTAGCCCGATTGGGTAGATCGCCTTGAGCTGGGTCCAGAGTCCCTCGAGATCCCAATCAGCGCTGTTCTCATCGGAGAGGTAGCTTCTAACATTCGCTGCGATCACCTCGTCTAGGAATGCCGCAAACGTGCCAGAGATGTCCTCGCCCTCGAGAATCTGAAGCCTGTCCGCATAGATAGCCTCGCGCTGGCGGTTCATGACATCGTCGTACTTGAGGATGTTCTTGCGAATCTCCGCGTTTCGACCCTCAACCTGAGACTGAGCCGAAGCAATGGCCCTGGACACAACCTTGGATTCGATCGCCTGGTCGTCGGGAACCGAGGCCCTGTTCATCAAACTTGCTGCTGCCTGAGAGTTAAACAGGCGCATCAGGTCGTCTGTCAGGGATAGGTAGAAGCGGGATTCACCTGGGTCTCCCTGACGACCTGAACGACCACGAAGCTGATTGTCGATGCGACGAGACTCGTGGCGCTCGGTGCCGAGAACATAGAGTCCTCCAACCTCGAGGACCTTCTCGGCCTCCTTGGCTACTTCTTCCCGGATGGACTCAAAGACTCCATCCCACTTGGCCTCATATTCGACCTGGTTCTCTTCGGGATCTAGCTTTAGGCGCTGCATCTCCTGCACGGCAAGAAACTCTGCGTTACCACCGAGCATGATGTCGGTGCCTCGACCTGCCATGTTGGTGGCAACTGTGACGGCACCAAACCGACCTGCCTGAGCGACAATCACGGCCTCACGGGCGTTGTTCTTGGCGTTTAGCACCTCGTGGCGAATGCCCGCCTTTGCCAGCAGCTTGGAGAGGTATTCGCTCTTTTCAACAGAGGTCGTACCAACCAAGACGGGCTGACCTTTCTGATGGCGCTCTGCGATGTCGGCCACCACCATGTTGAACTTAGCCTCTTCGTTTTTGTAGATCAGGTCTGACTGATCCTTGCGAATCATTGGCCTGTTGGTCGGGATCGGGACGACACCGAGCTTGTAGGTCGACATAAACTCAGCCGCCTCGGTCTCCGCGGTACCCGTCATACCCGAGAGTTTGGAGTAGAGCCTGAAGTAGTTCTGCAGGGTGACCGATGCCAGGGTCTGGTTTTCGGCCTTGATCTGGACGCCCTCTTTGGCCTCGATGGCCTGGTGCATGCCCTCGTTGTAGCGGCGACCGGGCAAAATTCGTCCGGTGTGCTCATCAACAATCTGCACCTCTCCGTTTACAACCACATAGTCGCGGTCTTTGCGGAAGAGCTCTTTGGCCCTGATGGAGTTGTTGAGGAATGAGATCAGTGGCGTGTTCGCGGTCTCGTAAAGGTTTTCAATGCCTAGGTAGTCTTCGACCTTGTCAATGCCGGACTCCAGAACACCTATGGTGCGCTTCTTCTCATCGACCTCGTAGTCCTCGCCTGCCTTGAGGGTTAGAACGAGCTTTGCGAAGACCCCAAACCAACGGTTTACGTCCTGAGCAGCTGGCCCAGAAATAATTAGCGGCGTGCGAGCCTCGTCGATCAAAATCGAGTCGACCTCATCCACGACTGCAAAGAAGTGCCCGCGCTGAACTAGGTCCTGCTTGGCAAGTGCCATGTTGTCGCGAAGGTAATCAAAACCATATTCATTGTTGGTGCCGTAGGTGATGTCGCAGTTGTACTGCTCCCGTCGCACTGGGGGCTCCTGCCCTCCAACGATGCAGCCGATGGTCATTCCAAGTGCCCTGTAAATACGGCCCATGAGATCGGACTGGTAGCTGGCGAGGAAGTCGTTCACGGTAACGACGTGCACTCCCCTGCCTGGGATGGCATTTAGGTATGCAGCCAAAGTGGCAACAAGCGTCTTACCTTCACCGGTCTTCATCTCGGCAATGTTGCCCATGTGGAGTGCGGCGCCGCCCATGATCTGAACATCAAAGTGGCGAAGACCCAAGGTCCTCACCGAGGCCTCTCGCACAGCAGCAAATGCCTCAGGGAGCAAATCATCTAGGGACTCTCCGGCACCGTAGCGCTCTCTCAGCGCCCTGGTCTCGTCCTTCAGCTCCTCATCGCTGAGCTGCTGGTAGTCAGGTTCGAGTGCATTGACCTCGCGTGCGATGCTCTCAAGTTTCTTGAGGACACGACCCTCTCCAACGCGCAAGAGGCTGTCTAGGACGTTTGCCAAATAAAGCTCCTAAGTAAGACCCGTGCAATTCTAACGGGGCATTTTCTAGCTGGTGAGGCTGATTACCCCGTAGCTATAACCCTTTCGCCTGTAAACCACGGACTCCTGATTCGTCTCAGAGTTGTGAAACAGGTAGAAGTCGTGTCCCACCAGCTCCATGTGGTCTACCGCCTCCTGCTGAGTCATCGGAACCTTCTCAAACTCTTTGGCCCGAATCACGACGGGGTTTGACTCCTCCTCGCTGATAATCGGGATTTCTCCGGTCAGCTTGTCGTGATCAATCGGAGTGATGTCGAGCGATGCAAAATCGGATGCGGAGAGTTCACTCGCACCCAGATTCTTGTGGCGCCCACCCCTGTGGACCTTTTGCTTATCTGCGTAGCGGCGCAGGCGCTCCAATAGTTTTCCAAATGCGATGTCGAACGCTGAAAATTTGTCGTTGGACTTTGCCTCGGCTCGAACCACATGCCCCGGTTCGTAAACCGTGAGCTCTACCTGATCCTCTTGGCCCGCATTCTTTGAATGGTCGTGTCTTGTGACCTTGATGTTTAGCTCCTGTGGGCGGTGAGCAAACTGCTCAACCTTGCCAGATTTTTCGGAGACGTAATCTCGGAAGCGGTCCGAGACTGTGAGGTTTTTGGCTGTGATTCTTAGTTCCATGATTACCTCCATAACAGGCTTCATTGCCTAACTACAAACTACGCCTTTTTACTCTCTCGCGTTTGACCAGGTGAATTTCTCCTAGCAACTACACAGATTCCCGCTACCTCAAACCCGGCCGCTGCTGAGGCGCTGGCAAGTGAAAGGGCCGTTGCACCGGTGGTAACTACATCATCAACAATCAACAGGGGTCCGCTACCAGATTCAACCTCGAATGCCCCCTCGAGATTTTCTCTTCGGTCCCTCGCGCTTAGCCCCCTTTGGTCAAGGGTGAATTTGATGCTGCGAGCACTTACTCTCTTGAGTGAGCGCAGCTTCGGACTCTTAGAGCAAATTAGCTCTACTGGGTTGTATCCCCTGCGCGCAAAATTTTTGCGGGACGAGGGCGGAACCAAGATATTGAGAGGCTTGCCGGGGAGCAGCGCTAGGGCTTCATCGAGATAGCCGGCCAAGGCTCTTGCGAGCGCGAGCTTCGATTGGTCCTTGTAGCCAGTAATGAGCTTCTCGGCGGCACCCTCTAGATCTAGCGCGTAACTAAGCCGGTAGCCGCTGAGAAGCTCGCTTTGTGGCCTGGGGGCCGGAAGACAACCGACACAGACTAGCTGCGGTGGTCTTTAACACACCACGCATTTCGAAGGAAACAGCAGGTCCAAGAGCGCGCTCATGGCTAGATGTTTCCGCAACCACTCAGAGCCTCACAGGCATTCACAAAACCTGTGAAATACGAGGCTGGCTAGCGGCCTGTTGAAATGTCGACGACCTCGGTGCTGACCCGTCGCCAAGCGTTAGAACTGAATGCCCAGACCTCAGCGTTTTCGGTTAGTAGATAGCTGGAAATGAGTGTTGAGCCGCTCTCAAGACGCTTCCCGATTGCCGGTGGCATATTTAGCTGCTCCCTGGGTCCGGTTAGCGGATACTCGCTGAGAGCGGTTAGCCCAGAGGCTGTGCGCTCGAGAATCCTTAGGTTGGTAAGCCCCTGCCATGCGACCGAAATCGCATCACCCAAGACGGGAGTGAGCTCCAAACCCTGCTGCAGTCTGAAAGGTTTTCCAGTGGAGTCTCTTAGGACTCCCACCAGGTGCACCACCACATCCTCACCCGATGCGACCAGCAGAGCCACTCGAGCCCCCTCAGGTGAAACTGCACCGGCTACCAGTTCGCCCTCCAGCCCAGTCTCTAGGAACCTGGCTGCATCTGCCCTGTCATAGATGGTCACTGAGCTGGCGTTTGAGTTGTAGGCCCAAAGATTTCCATCACGATCAAACTCAATTTCCCGATAGACGGAGTCAGAGAGCTGGCGCTCGGCGTAACCAAGACCCTGCCTCTGCAATCGGAATAGACCGGATTCACCGACGAGCGCGATGTTTGATCCGTCCCCGACTGCGGCTAAGCTGCTTGGCCTGTTGGCTGCCACCGAATCGTCAGTTCCGGCAACTACGCCAGCCTCCGAGCCGGAAAGCCTCAACACCTCCTCTGCAGTAAGCGCAAATGTAGTTGTGGGACCAAGTGGGGAGGGAATTGTGGCTGGGTTAATGTCCTGGGTTGAGTTGTTGACTGACAACGCAACGTCTAGAACCCCGGGAAGCTGCAGGAGTGTTGAGCGAAGCTGAGAGAGCATCAGGCCACGCTGTCGAGCATTGGCCTCCAGGGCGTTGGCATCAAAGTCCACCCTCGCGACACCGTCGACAATGCGAACGGCATTGACCGTTAGGGCAGTGCCCGTGGGTATGGCAGACACCACCGTCTCCTTTAGCCAATCTGCCGGCCCTGCCAGCACGGCATTCACTAGTCGGGTAGCGGTGGAGGCTCTCGATGGGAACCAACGCAGATCCGGGACAAGCTGGGTGCTGTTGGCGTCAAGGAAGTAGATCGGAAGCGCGCTAAAGACGACGGTGAACACGGGAAGCGTGACAACCGTAAGGTTTGGAGCGCTGGTTATCCGCCACTCACCATCTTCCTGCGCCAGCTGAAAGCGAAGGCTCACCTGATCGGGAACAAGGTCTTGATACCTTCCGTTCTCGTCAACCCTCGCACCGACAGTGATATCGACGACCTGCAGGTTCTCACCTGCTGACTGGTATAGCGGAACCCCCACCCGGACCAGCGTCTGGGCGTCAGGCTTCCAGCGAGTCGCAAAAGCCTCAGAGAGGTACTCTCTTGCCACCGAATAGTCGTTCTGCGGACCGGTACCAGCTGCCAAAAAGCCCGAAACAATCTCCTGGGGAGAGGCGCCCTCTTCAGGCGAGGCTGGCGAGTAGTAAGCGAACTCCTGCTGCTCGAGCGGAATCAGCTCGGGACCAGACTGAACGTCAATCTCGGTTGGCAGAGTTGCACACCCGGCCAGAGTAAGCGTCATCAAAAGAGCAAAAAGTCTTCGCATCATGCCTCCATCGACCTTGGCGGCAGTGGAAGTGGCGAGTTGGCAATGACTGAGTCGCGCTGCTTTGGAAGCGTAAGACGGAAGCTGGTACCGCGCTTTGGTTTGGACCAAACCTGGAGCCAACCGCGGTGAAGGGAGGAGTCCTCCCTCGCAATCGCAAGGCCAAGTCCCGTTCCGCCAACAGACCTCTGCCGCGCCGGGTCGGCTCGCCAAAACCGATCAAAGACGCGCTCCAGTTGAGCCCTGGACATTCCGACCCCACTGTCTGAAACGCATACCGCTACCGCTTGCGTATTCTCGCCAACCTGAACGTGAATCGGCTTGGATTCACCGTGCTCAATAGCGTTTGAAAGCAGGTTTCGAAGGAGTCTCTCTATGCGCTTCGCATCAAGCTCAGCCATCGCAGGCTTCCCCGGTAGCTCGACGTTGATCTCACAACCCTTGCTCTTTGCCAGCGGCTCAATGGACTCAATGGCAGCTCCCACAACCGCATTGAGGTCGTGAGACTCGAAGTCTGCCACCACGGCCCCGGCGTCGTAGCGAGAGATTTCTAGCAGGTCACCCAAGAGCTTTTCGAAGCGGTCAATCTGGTCCTGCAACAGCTCCGCTGAGCGAGTTAGCGCTGGGTCGAGCTTCGCGCGATTGCCAAAGATGACCTCACCTGCCAGCTTGATGGTGGTTAGCGGGGTTCTCAGTTCATGTGAGACATCGGACACAAACCGGCGCTGCATTCTCGAAAGTGAGTCGAGCTGCTCAATTTGCTGTTGCAAAGAACCCGCCATCTTGTTGAAGGACTTGGCAAGCACTGCCATCACATCTTCACCACGCTCTGGAAGTCTCTCGTCGAGCTTGCCCTGGGAAATGTTTTGAGCAGCCCCTGCAGCCCGCTCCACGGGACCCACAAGGCGCCTTGTGACCAGATAGCTAACCCCAGAGATGAGCAAAATTAGAACGATTCCACCGGCCGCTAAAGCGCTCTGCACCAGCTCGAGAGCCTGCTGCTCTGCGGAGAGGTCGAAGACTAGATAAAGCTCGAAGTTGCCTGCGACTGGGATCGCCAGGTTTGCTCCTACGGTGATGCCCGGGACGAAAATATCCTCTCTCACAAGCTGCACAGGGGTGAAGGTAAGCGATCCAGCGCTCTGGCGGACCTCGGTCCGAAGGTCCTCTGGAATCGACGCAAGATCAAGATCCTGCGATATGGGAGATTGAAACAGCTGAAGCTGAGGCTGATCAGGTGACCTTAGAAGAGCTACCTGCCTGGTGCTGGAACCGCCTGCGATTTCAAGGCTTGGAACAATGGAGTTCAGAAGGTTCTGAAGCGCCGTCTCGTCATTCAAAGAGGCAGCGGCAACCGTGGTCTGCACCGATGAAACCGCTCGCTCGGTCTCTCCGAGCACTTGCGAAAGCCGGTTCTGATAGAAGCTGTTTGCAAGTGAGTAGCTCAGAAAACCACCGATTGCGATTACCGAAAGTGACGCCAACAACACCGTCACCAGGACAGTTCTAGCGGTGAGTGAACGTCTGAGCAGCGAGGTCACTGAGAATCGGAGCCGGCTCTGTAACCGTGACCGCGCACTGTCATAACAATCTTTGGATTCTCAGGATCGTCCTCGACCTTGGAACGAAGTCGCTGAACGTGGACGTTTACCAATCGGGTGTCCGCCTTGTACTGGTAACCCCAAACCTGCTCCAAAAGCATCTCGCGGCTGAAGACCTGCTGCGGCTTTGATGCCAGCGTGTGAAGCAGTTTAAATTCAAGCGGGGTGAGAGAGACTGGCTCCTCTCCGCGCTTTACCTCAAATGACTTCGGGTCCAGGCTAAGCGGTCCAATTGCAACTACCGCCGCATCGTCCGTTAGCGGCCGAAGCCTTGCTCGCACGCGAGCAACCAGCTCGGCACCGTTGTGAGGCTTGACCACGTAGTCATCAGCTCCGGCCTCGAGGCCGACAACCACGTCCTCGGTGTCACCCTTGGCCGTGAGCATGATGATTGGAACGCCAGAAACGGCCCGGATTTGGTAGCAGACATCGATGCCGCTTTGTCCAGGCAGCATGATGTCTAGCAACACAAGATCAGGAGAGTTCTGCTTGAAGACCTCTACTGCGGAAATACCATCGCTCGCAAAGACGGGCTGATAGCCATTTGAGGACAGGACAAGACCGACCATCTCGCGCAGTGCATCATCGTCGTCGACAACGAGGATTTTGTGAGTCACCGCGCCCTCCCTCTTAGTAGCGGTAGTGGTCCACCTTGTAAGGTCCAGCTACGTCAACACCAATGTAGCGGGCTTGACCGTCGCTTAGCGAGGTTAGTTCAACACCTAAAGCATCCAGATGCAACCTCGCCACCTTCTCGTCTAGATCCTTTGGCATGATGTGGACGCCGAGCGGATAGCTCTCGAGGTTCTGGAAAAGCTCAATCTGGGCCAAAACCTGGTTCGAGAACGAGGTTGACATTACGAAACTTGGGTGCCCGGTGGCATTGCCAAGGTTCATCAAGCGTCCCTCGGACAGTACCAAGATCGAGCGCCCGTTTGGAAGTCTCCACTCGTGCACCTGAGGCTTGATCTCTACCTTTTCGATGCCTGGAATCTTTGCAATGCCGACCATGTCGATTTCATTGTCGAAGTGGCCAACGTTTGCAAGAATCGCGAGATTCTTCATCTGCAAAACGTGCTCGGCGCGAATGATGTTCTCGTTACCGGTCGAGGTCACGAAGATGTCGACCTGGTCGATAACCGATTCGAGCCTTGCGACTTGGTAACCGTCCATGGCTGCCTGCAGGGCACAGATTGGGTCAACCTCACTGATGATAACCCGCGCTCCCTGGCCGCGCAGTGCCTCGGCAGAGCCCTTACCCACGTCACCGTAACCAGCAACAAATGCAACCTTGCCGCCCATTAGGACGTCAGTGGCACGATTGATGCCATCTGGCAGTGAGTGACGGATGCCGTACTTGTTGTCGAACTTGCTCTTGGTGACGGCATCGTTCACGTTGATTGCTGGGAAAAGTAGCTTTCCGTTTTTGTGGAAGTCGTAGAGTCTGTGGACGCCGGTGGTGGTCTCTTCGGAGACACCCTTGATCTCTGCGGCCATGCGGGTGTAGAGCTGGTTGTCAAGCTCGAAGTTCTTCTTCAGAACGCTCAGTACCACGTGGTACTCCTCAGAGTCATCCTCGGTTGGCTCTGGGACGCTACCCGCGGCTTCAAACTCAACTCCCTTGTGAACCAAGAGTGTCGCGTCTCCGCCGTCATCAAGAATTAGGTTTGGTCCCTCGGCACCCTCGCTGGAAAAGTCCAGGATCTGCTCGGTGCACCACCAGTACTCTTCTAGGGTTTCGCCCTTCCATGCAAAGACTGGAGTGCCATTTGGGTTCTCAGGGGTCCCGTCACCGACGACAACCGCGGCAGCTGCCTCGTCCTGGGTGGAGAAAATGTTGCAGCTTGCCCAGCGCACCGAAGCGCCAAGTGAGACCAGGGTCTCAATGAGGACTGCAGTCTGAATGGTCATGTGCAGGGAGCCGGCGATGCGAGCTCCACGAAGTGGCTGGTGAGGACCAAATTCCTCGCGCAGGGCCATGAGGCCAGGCATCTCGGCCTCGGCCAAGCGGATCTGATGTCTGCCGTATTCGGCTAGGGATAGGTCTTTTACTCTGAACTGCTCAGCGGTCAGGGTTTTGCTCATTATTGAGGCCTTTCGTTTCGAAACTAGCTGTTTCATATTTGTCTGATTGCTTTGTCTCGAATCTCAATCATCAAGGCCTCGTGATTTGATTCGACGTTAAGTCTAAGCAATGGTTCGGTGTTTGAGGGGCGAATATTGCACCACCACCAGTTTTCAGCCGTTTTTCCGTGGAAGGTATTCCCGTCAAATTCTTCCTCGGTCTCAAATTCCAGCTCTTGCCGCACCCTATCCAGGGCTGCCTGCTTGTCATCGACCAGGGAGTTGATCTCACCCGAGGAGAAATACGGGGTATTGCGCATCGCAATCGCACTCATGCTGGTAGCAGACTCTCCCAGCTCACTTATGAGGTGCATGGCGGCAAGCATTCCGTTGTCCGCTCCCCAGAAGTCGCGGAAGTAGTAGTGAGCCGAGTGCTCGCCTCCAAACACGGCACCCGTCTGGGCCATCTGGTCCTTGATTAGCGAGTGACCGACCTTAGTGCGGTGGGGTTTTGCGCCAGCCAGCTCGATGGTTTCGGCAACGAAGTTAGAGGTGAGGGCATTGTGGATTACAACAACATCTTTTTCACCAACTGCCCTAACCCTCTCGACCTCTCGTCTTGACACGATTGCCGCAACGGCAGACGGGCTAACAGCCATGCCCTTTTCATCCACTGCAAAGCAGCGATCCGCGTCCCCATCGAACGCAAGCCCAAGGTCTGCACCAACCTCGACAACCTTTTTCTGAAGATCAACCAGGTTCTTCACATCAAGCGGATTCGCCTCGTGGTTCGGGAAGTTGCCGTCAAGCTCGAAGTACATCGGCACAATCTCAAGCTGTGGGAGCCGTGACAGCACTGCCGGGACCGTGAGCCCTCCCATGCCGTTCGCGACATCGACAACGATCTTTAGTTTTCGGGTTCCGCTCAGGTCGACAAGCGAGTGCAGGTAGTCGGCATAGTCATCCAAGACGCTTTGCTCTTGGGAGTCTCCTGGAGTTGAAACAGGGTCGATGCCGTCTTCAAAATACTTTTTCGCTCTGTCTCGGATATTTGCTAGCCCCGTATCGAGACTGATGCCGCGAGCGCCGGCCCTGGAGAACTTGATGCCGTTATAACTTGCGGGATTGTGTGATGCGGTAAACATTGCCGCTGGAAGCTCCAACTTGCCTGAGGCAAAGTAGGTCATGTCCGTCGAGCAAAGCCCGATCATCACAACCGAGGCTCCGCGCTTGATTGCTCCTTGCGCAAATGCATTTGCAAATCCAGGAGAAGAATCGCGCATGTCGTGACCTACGACCAGGCTATTGCCCATCAGCTCTAGCTCGTCTGCAAAGCCTGCCCCAAAGCACTCGATGAGTTCTGGGGTCAGCTCGCTTCCAACCAGCCCTCGCACGTCATACGTCTTTACAAACTTGTCAAAATCCACGGCTTTACTTCTTCCTCGATGGGAGCGAGGAAAAGAATACAATGCCACTATGAGCCGGGGGTCAGTGAAGAGGGATAGGCACGGCCGCGGCATGCGCCGTCCCCTCCCCTCAAAGCTTTTCAAGCATGGAACCAGAACGAGCTTTTTTGATGCCGTTGTCTCTGAAACCTGTGAATACCTGCGCGAGACCTTTAGCGAACTAGCTGAGCTGAACTACCGTATTGAGGATGTTCCGCTCATTGAGCCCGGAGAGAACCTGAAGCGCTTCAGCACTAGGCGGTCAACCATGACCATTACCCTCTACAGGCTCCCTATTGAAAGGCTTGGAAAAAGACGTATTCCAGACCCCCGCATCCACATCGAGCAGGCGGTTCTCGCCGCAGCTGCGGCCCTAATTGACAAAGATCCTTGGGAGCTAGTCCACCCGGACAACTAGCGAACGCTAACCACCAGGTCCTCACCTAGGTTTTTGTTCTCACTAGGCCCAATAACCGCATAGCCTGCGCCATCTAACAGCTCAAGCGCTGCCAGAAACTCATTTGCCGACTGGACAAGCAACGTATCTGAACTAACCGGGATGCCAGCAGATTCAAAGGGTCCAAGCTCAAGGGTCTGGTAGCTGGGACGATCATTGGTCGTGGTTGTGAGGGTTAGTGAAATCGCCAGAGCTCCGGGGTTAGCGAGCCAAAGGGTTGTCTTATAGCTTGGGACCGGCAAAGCCAGCGATGTGAAGAGCTGCTGCGGAAATATCCAGGCATAGTCCAGGGGATCCAGTGCTGGGTTTCTAACTCCTGCCAACACCTCGACATCGGAGTCGACCTTGACTAGGTAGGTTCCAGCAGCTAACTCAAGAGCCAACTCGGCAAACCCAGCCTTGGGAACCACCGTTCTAAACAGTTCGGGCCCCTCTTCTCCGAAGGCTGTAATGACAACCTCAGCGGCTTCACCAGGAGAAAAAAGACGCAGTACCGGTGGCTGATAGCCCTCTGCTAAGACGCTGACCGGTTGAATCCAGTGCTGCAATGCCGGCAGCTGAGTGGTAGTCGTGAGCTCCACACCGAGAGGAGTTAGCCCCCTTGACCACCTGTTCTGCAGCGCAACCGCAACGCCTGGACTAGTTGACTCAACTCGGATTGCATAGACTCCCGCCAGAGCCGCCAGCGGAGCCAGCGTGATGAGCCGTTCTTGGCCGGCTGCAAGGGCATATCGTTCCGAAACCATGCCACCTGGGCTATGAAGCTCAACAATCAGCTGGGTATCGACGTCATTCCAGTTGGCTGCGCTCAGGATGGATTCGTTTCCAACGCCGCTAGCACCCGAGATGAACCACCCAGAGGTAATGGGCTGCTCGCAGTAAGAAGCAGCCAGTCCGCTCGCCCGCTGTCTAGAAGCGGCCTGGGTCTGGATGGCCGAGAGTAGCTCGGTGGACTGCTCTGAACCCTTGACCTCGATTGGAATCGAGCCAACTGTGGTTGGTGGCACAGAAATCTCCTCAGCCGAGAACGCCTTCACGCCAGCCTCACCGACCCTCTCAATGAGATCAAGCTCGGTGCCATCCTCGCCGCCGACCTCAATCAGAGCGCCAGCACAAACAATTTCAAGCTCTGCAGGATCAACCGAAACCTGAAACTCGGAAGCAGCTACCTCTTGAGATGGCGCCTGGGCGGCCGGCAGGAAAACATAGCCAGAAACCACCAGGGCTGGGAGCAGAAGTGCCAGCAGAGCTCTCGCAAAGATCTTCATCGACTGCGCACCCTTCGATAGCCTCGAATGGTCGCAGGTGTCGGGATAGCGAGCAGCAGGTAGGACGCCAGCAGCGCAAGTTGGATGTTTACGAAGCCTGAGATCGATAAGTCACTGGAGCTAGCTTGCAGCTTATCGAGCCGATACAGGACTCCAAACTCACTCTCCCCTGAGCTCTGGAGTAGCGCGAGAGTAGAGAGTGAAACCTCTGCCTCTGCGCGAGCTGGGTGGGTGGTAGGTGCGAGCAGGATGAAGTCGACCGATGTGGCCTGCGTGAGCTCTGCGACACCAGCGGAATTACCGGCCACCAGCGACCCAGCAAGTTGAGCGAGGGTCACCGACAACTGGCTTTCTGGCAGGGTGCGCTCATAGAGAAGGTTTACCTCATCCTGAGAGATGCCGTCGCCCCAAACCAGCTCAGCTTGGATGCTCTCGCTGACCTCGAGTTTCAGGGTTCTGGTCATCTGATCCACATCGGCAAATGCGACTACAAGCGCCGGAAGCTGCCGATCCTGAACCGCCGAAACATCGGGCTGACTTGCAAATCCGTGTACATAACCGCCAAATGTGCCGATTCCTATGGCCGCAATGGTGGCTAGCGAAGCCGCCAACTTGCCCGTGATCTTGCTCGCAAGGTCAGCGGTTGCAATTAGCCCAAGGATTAGCAGCACAGCGGGCAACTCAGCTAGGCCAGAAATCGGCAGCAGGCTCTGCCCGATTGCGACCACACCCGCCAAGACCCAAACCCCTGCTGCCAGCCAGGTCCTCGCAAATACGATTGCGAGTGCCGCGGCTATCGCGGTCAACCCCAGAAGCGCGAGAGACGCTGTCTCTAGCGGAAGGGGCTGAAGCCTCGCTGATGAGGTAACAAGAGCAAGCTGAATGTCGATTTCAGCTGTTGCAACCACCCATGGGAGCAGCAGCGAAAGGCCAGGAAGGCCGAACCAAACCAGAGCGAGCGCCCTTGATGGGCGCATCGCGATCAGCACAACTGACCCCAGCAGCGCCAGCAGAAAAAGAGGCGGCGATGAGACAGCCAGCACAGCTCCAGTTAGGCCTGCCAGGGCCACCCAGCGCCAGCTGCGAGCTGGAGAGAAGGCGTTAGCCGAGCTGACCAACAATCGCGCGGTGAGCATGGCAGATACCAGAGCCGTCAGCTCGACCACGCCGCCTCTGTGCTGAAGCTCCATGACGAGCGGAGATAGAGCGAGGACAAGGGCTGGCATGATCCGCACCAGCGGCTTTTGGCTGATGGTTCCCAGCAGGAACCATGCCGAGAGATAGACAAGTGCGGGTGCAATGAAGAGGTAGCTGGCCAGTGCCAACGAGGGCGCTGCCGGTGAGAAAAGAGCAAGCAGCAGGTAGAACCAATTAAACGGCTCCGATGGAAGCGCTACCCCGCCAAGATAAGGCTGCAGGGAACCCGCTGTTGATATCCAGATCGACTCAAAACTCCGGCCTAGTGCTCTGAGATTCTCGCTGCCTATTGGGCTAGAAGGAAACAGCGGGATTGAGGCAACCAGCGGAAGCATGGTAAACCAAAGAGCTCCCGATGCCAGGATTCCCTTTGCCTCGTCTTGGCTAGCTACCGGTTCATACTCAAACCGAAGCGAGCGTCGCCTAGCTAGTTGGGCCCTTGTCGCATAAAGCGACCTGGTTGGCGAAAGACTGCCGCTAGCTCTTAGTTGCCCTCTAGCCGCAAAGCGCTTAGGTGCTGTGATCCATGCCCAAAGCCAACCGGTGAGCTGACCATAAATTCGAGCTGGGTCTTTGGCCACTAGGTGCTTTGGGATTGAGACCAAGAAAGCAAGCGGCAGGAGCAGATAGAGAGGTATCACGAGCGCTAGCGGCAGTGTCGCGGTGGCAAGGTGGATGTGGGCCTGAGCAAGACCCTGTCGCCTGTTACCACCTACCCAAGACTTTCGACGCTTGGCCGCCATGGAAAGCCCAGCGTGATGCACCCTTGCACTCGCCTCAACAATGACCCGGAATCCGCTTGCTCTTGCCTTCAGGCAGAACTCGAGGTCCTGAGCAAACACTGGAGAGGCGTCGTTTAGACCCCCGAGCTTTTGCCAGAGCCCTAGTGAGACCAGCATCCCTGCGGTAGAGACCGCCAATGTGTCTCCGGTCGAGTCGTGTTGTCCCTGGTCATACTCTCGGCTAACTAGCAAAAATGGTTTTCCAGTTTGGGTAAGTGTGAGGCCCATCTGCTGAATCTCAATGGGCTTTTCCCAGCTGAGCAGCTTTGGTCCAATCACTGCAACTGAAGGAGAAATCTCTGCGGCACGGGCCAAGCGCTCAAGTGCCTGCGGCTCCGGGGCCGAGTCGTCGTGAAGGATCCAGATCCAACTTGGTGAGGTGCCCAGCGCCATGATGCCGGCATCTACTGCCGCACCAAGCTTTATGTCACCAGGCTGAATGAGAGAAAAGCCGTGGCTTGCAGCGAGTGAAACCGCCTGCTCGTCGCCAGCGGTGTCAACAACGACAACCTGCTGCAGCTGGTGGGTTTGATTAGCGAGATCCTGGAGCGTCTTCTCTAGGTATTCGCCTGCGGCATGAGAAACAACAATGGCCGCTACCGAGAGCGAGCTCACGATTTATTAGGCGCGCCTGCGAAGTCTGCGACGCTCGCGCTCTGAAAGACCACCCCAGATCCCAAAACGCTCATCATTCTTCAAAGCGTATTCGAGGCACTCTGAACGAACGCTGCACTGGGAGCAAATCTTCTTGGCGTCTCTAGTAGAGCCTCCCTTTTCAGGGAAGAAAGCCTCTGGGTCAGTCTGGGCACACAGCGCATCTTCCTGCCATGCAAGTGGGTCTGCCTCGGTGTCATCTCCATAGGCTCGAGCTACCCCCAGCTTGAGCACATCGACAAACCAATTAGCAGGCACTTGACCACGCTGTTCCATGCTGCTTCCCCTCAAAAAGAATTCTGCTGCTGTAATTACACTGGTGTAAGTATGCACCTGTCAAGTTGAGAGATTGACCAATCCTGCAAATTGTTTATAAACCTTCAAGGTAGCCTTTAGCTGTGAAAATCCTTGTTACAGGCGGTGCCGGCTACATCGGTGCACACGTTGTCCACGCTGCACAGGCCGCAGGC
Organism: Aquiluna sp.; assembly: GCA_028095925.1. Classification (GTDB taxonomy): domain Bacteria; phylum Actinomycetota; class Actinomycetes; order Actinomycetales; family Microbacteriaceae; genus Aquiluna. Next base: position 184,840 of record JAOHCW010000001.1, on the reverse strand, counting down.
CATGAGTGCGTTGTCGTCGACAACCTCTCCACAGGCATCAAGGAGCGCATCGAAGCCGAGATCGTAGAGCTCGACATCGCTGCTCCGGATGCCGGCGAAAAGCTCACCAAACTGCTCTCAAGCCAAAAATTTGATTCCGTGATTCACCTGGCGGCCATGAAACAGGTGGGCGAATCGGTCGAAATACCCGAGCGCTACTTCCTAGACAACATCGGTGGAATGGCAAACCTACTTCTTGCCATGCGAGAGACCAAACACGACTCTCTAGTGTTCTCATCCTCGGCTGCCACCTACGGAATGCCAGATGCCAAGCAGGTGAAAGAGGATTACCCGACCTCACCAATCAACCCCTATGGCCAAACCAAGCTCATCGGAGAGTGGATGGTCAAAAACGCCGCCAATTGGGGCCTTAGAGGGGTAAACCTTCGCTATTTCAACGTTGCCGGAACTGGCAAGGCGGGCATGGGAGACACTGCTGCGCTAAACCTGATACCAATTGCAATTGGACAGGTCAGGCGCGGTAAAGTTCCCAGGGTCTTTGGTGATGACTACCAAACCCCAGATGGCACCTGCATCAGAGATTATGTTCACGTCTCGGACCTTGCCCAGGCACACATTGCCGCCGTTGACTACCTAGAGCGAAGCGACAGACCCTTCGACACCTTCAATGTTGGAACTGGCCAAGGGGCATCAGTGTTTGAGGTTTTAAATGCACTCAGGGCAGCCAGCGGCCAAGACTTTGAGGTCGAGGTGACCAAGAGACGCGCTGGCGATCCTCCAAGACTGGTTGCAAACGTTGATCGGATTGCTCAGACCCTTGGCTTTAAAACCAAGCACTCACTGGCCGATATCGTCGACTCAGCTTGGAATCTGTAGCAGCTGCCCAACCCTGATGTAGTTGGAATTGTTGATGTCATTTAGCTCAGCAAGAGCTGAAGAGCGAACCCCAAACTTTCTTGCAATCCCCCACAACGTGTCTCCAGATTGCACGCGGTAGGTGACAATCTCCGGTTCTGGCTCGGGTTCTGGTTCTGGTTCTGAAGCTGCGTCAACGCCCAGTGGGATTCTTAGCAGCTGCCCGACCCTGATGTAGTTGGGGTTGGAAATTGAGTTGTATTCCTGAATGGCGGCGGGAGAAACTCCAAATTTGTAGCCAATGCGAAGCATTGTGTCTCCCGACTGCACCCGATACTCAACCACAGAGGGTTGCGGTTCAGGTTCTGGCTCGGGAGTCGGCTCGGGCTCTGGCTCTGGTGTTGGTTCTGGCTCAGGCTCCGGCTCGATTGCCTGGCCACCGGGAATCTTCAGTAGCTGCCCGACCCGGATCAGGTTGGGGTTCGAAATGCCATTGAGGGCCTGAAGGCTTGAGACGCTGACCGAGAACCTTGCTGCAATCTTGTTCATGGTGTCGCCAGGAGCCACCCGATATTCGCTTGGAACCTCTGGAGCTGGTTCTGGTTCAGGCTCAGGTGTTGGTTCAGGAGTTGGTTCAGGCTCAGGTGTCGGTGCTGGAGCAGGTGCCGGAGCAGGTGAAGGGCTCTGCTCTGGTGCTGGCTCAGGAATACTTCCACCGAATGTCAGCTGACCGAAGTCGCCGGTTGGAAGTGGGGTCGTTGAAGCAAGCTGAACCTCGTTGGGAGCCTTCGAACCGAGTGGGATCTTTGAGCTGAAGTAGCTTGTCGCCTGGACATACCCCGGTCCATCGCCCCTTAGCGAGGCGAAGTGAGTCCAGTTAGAGATCCTTAGCTTCTTGCCATCTTGGATGAAGTACAAAATGCCGCGTGAGTCTCTAATGAACTGCCCAACAGCGCGCGACGACAGCTCTAGGGCGCTGCAGGTTGAGTTATCGAGCGGGTAGGCAGTGCCGGGGAAGTGGCTAGCTGCCTCTGCTGAAATCGGGTAGAGCACGCCGCGATCGAGCAGGTAGGTCTCGGCATTGCACTGAACCTTGATTGAGTTGAAGCCAGTTCTAGTCTCTAACTTGCGCAGCTCGCTCTTGGTGAAGGTGAAGGTCTTGGAGTCTGAGACGCTCTTAGCCTGCGAGGAGGAGGCCAGTTGAATCTTGTTGGTTAGGCCATCCACCAGGTAGAGAGTCGAGCTGCCAGCTGCCTTGACTATTGAGCCTGGAGCCATTGCAAGGCCAACGCTCTCAACGGTGTTGATTGCGGATTGCGGCAGGATGACGGTGCTTGGCTGGTCAATGAGACCCAAGAACCTGTTCGTCATGTCGGCGGTTGTGGAGATTCTGCGCTCTGCAGCGTCCACGAAGTAGGCGAGTTTGTTGCCCTCCGAGGTCACAACAGCTGGGGTCGCAAGCTCGGCCTCGACTGTTGGGAAGGCGTCAATCAAGCTCTGCGTCAGCGGCACCACATAGTCAGTCCACTCGTCAGGGTCGGTAACCTTCAGCTTGCCCTCGGCTGTGATCACGTAGGTATCGCCGGCTGGGCTTGAAACGAAGCCACGAATTGTCTCTGGATGCATGGTCGAAGCAACCGCCTGCAACTCCATAGTCACGCCGGTCTGGGTAAACCAGCGCGAGAGGTTAGTTGCCCCCAGCAGGCTGGCCACAAACCGATAGGTCTTGCCTCCGGAGGCAATGAGCATGTCATTGGTTCCGGTTAGGCCAAACATCACCAGCTCTGACGCCAGGGCGCTTCCTGGTTGAACGGTGGTGATTTGCTCGATGGTCATCGAGACCGTTGCTGAGTTTTCTGCTCCGACCGTGCTCAGCGCCAGAGGATCAACGACCACTCGTGAGCTTGCGTTTTCAATCCAATACCGGGTTCCATCTGGCTGCTCAATGAGCCTTGAGAGCACTCCCCCATCTTGGAACTGGGTGAGCTGGAGCGAGGTTAGGCCAACTGCCAGGTTGCAGTCCTGGCCAAACTGACTAGCGACCTGGCAGTCATTGATTGCGTACTTATGCGAGTCGACTAGGAGGTAGCGCTGCTGGGTGCTCAGATCTATTGCAATCTGGCCCATGTCCCCGGAGCTTTCAAAGCTGTCGAGGTAAGGCTGAGAAATCTCTCCGAGAGGGCCAAGTGGCGCAAGAGAAGCCAAAACTCGTGCGTCTGTAACGCGGTACTTTTTGTTGTCGACCATCAAGAAGGTCTCGCTGGAGGCCGACTTCAGCAGGTAGCCACCTGCAACCGGTGAGCCAAACCAGTCGTGGTAGAAGCGCCAGAAGTTCCTGTTGCCGTAAGCCGAGCAGCTATCGCCAGAGCCGTAGAGGTTATTCAGAGCTGCGGCATTCGGGGTATAGGGGGTGTAGTAGTAGAGGTTTGCCGTCGCCTGGTTCTGAAGCAGGAAGCTCTTGGTGCCACACGAAGACTTGGGGTTGAAGCGCATCGCGACGGTTCTGCCTGGCTTCCAGTAGGTAAAGGAACCCTCTGGGTTTCCGTACCAGATCAGCTGCTTACTGGCCCGGTAGATCTGGTTGAACAATCCGACGTAGACCTTGCCGCAAATACCGGGGTCCGAATCTGGGCAGCCGAACCCCATTGCTGCCCGATACATGTAATCGGTGGGCTTGGTCGAGGTAACCAGACCCTGCTCTTTTTGGAGCGTGGTGATTATGACCTTGGGGTTAATGCCGCAGGCGTTTGCGACCGCGTGAATCACTTCTGCAGCGGTTGCCTGAGGCTTTGCAGGAATTGCCGCACAAGGACCCACCTCTTCGGGCGTGGTCGCAGGAGTCTCAGGAATGTCGATGCGAATGTTCTTTAGGCAGTCAATCGCCGGATCTTCTGCACGACAGGTTTCAACCCTGGAGTCCAAAAATGCCTGAATCTCCTCAACGGTCATAGAGCCAAAGTCAAAGAACACGCTGTCACTAATAATCAACCCAGGATCGAAGGCGCTGCCCGGAGGAGCAGCCTCGGCAGGCTGGGGAGCCGAAAGGCCAACAAAGCCGACCGCAACCATGAAGGCTGCGGTAAACATTGCAAAGCGCCTACGCACTAGGGAATCACCACCGATGTAGCGGGTGAAGTGCCGAAGTGGAACTCGGAGTCATAGCTCACAGTCACTACGCCATTTCCGCTCGGCAGTTCACTTAGTGGGAACTCAATTGGGAAACACTGGGTGTAGTCCGAGGAGGGTTCCGCCCGAACCTCAAGTTCCTTCTCGACATCCGAACCAATAAATCGCATCTTGCACATTCCGCCAGACTCGCTGAGACCGGGGATCTGTGCTACAACCGTGAGCACACCAAAGTCAGGCTCGGCTACCGCCATGATGATTGTCACTTCGGTCTGGACCTTCTCAATCTCGGGCTCTTCGGTCTCGGTCGGCTCTGGCTCTGCCGAAGCTTCCATCTCTGTATCCGTCGGCTCCGGCTCAGCTGTTACGGTTTCTGTCTCTGCAGGAACAGCCGACATTGTCGGCTCCTCTGGCAGCTCAGTTGCTCCCCAGTTCGGGTAAAAAACGCTGCACCCCGAAAGAATCAGGAGGGTAGCGCTAGCTAGCGCGAGTGCGCGTAACCTAGGCATAGCTCACCTCCAGCCACCTTCAACCTTAGGTTGAGATTCTGAAAAAACGCTGATGCGATTTGGTGTTTTGAACTAATGAGAAATGGCTGAGAACGCCCTGATTACAGGCTGGATTTCAGATTTTCGTTCTTTACGCCCACCTGGATTTCGAGCTGAGCTCGATAGTCATCTAATTTGGCGAGCAGCTTGGCATCTGAGGTGCCGAGAATCTTCAGAGCCAATAGTCCTGCATTCTTGGCCCCATCGATGGAAACTGTTGCCACTGGAACCCCAGCCGGCATCTGCACAATCGACAGCAGCGAGTCCATACCCTCAAGGTGATTCAGTGCAACAGGCACGCCAATCACTGGCAGTGAGGTGATTGAGGCCAGCATTCCGGGAAGGTGGGCGGCACCGCCCGCCCCAGCGATGATTACCTTGGTGCCCTTGTCGGCTGCGGCCTTGCCCCAGCTGAGCATCTTTTCAGGGGTTCGGTGAGCACTTAGGACCTCGACCTCGGACTCAACACCAAATTCATCGAGCACGATCTTGGCCTGCTCCATGATCCGCCAGTCGCTGTCGGAGCCCATAACTATTGCTACAAGTGCCATTTGCTAAGTCTAAGCCTCTCCGTAAATCAGACTTCTGGCCTTTCGGCCAGTCTCCAAAAGCTCTTCATGATTGCTACCCAGCACTGTCAGGTGACCCATCTTGCGACCCAACCTGGCTGTCTTTTGGTAAAGGTGGAAGCTCACCGAGGGATACCTGGCCATAGCGGTTGGGTAGTGCTCGTAGAAGGAGTTCTTATCATCCACTCCCAATAGGTTCACCATCACCGCAAAGCCACCCCGCATGCCCGTGTCCCCCAAAGGCAGGTCTAATACCGCCCTGAGGTGCTGCTCAAACTGGGAGGTATTAGATCCCTCAATGGAGAAGTGGCCAGAGTTGTGAGGACGCATTGCAAGCTCGTTTACTAATAGCGAGCCATCGGCTAGAACAAACATCTCGACCGCCATCACTCCTGTGACACCTAAGCCGTTCGCAATCGAGTGGGCAATATCGGCTGCTGGTTCGCTGAGCGAGAGCGAGGGGTAGGGGGCGATAACCTCCGAGCAGACTCCGCCGGACTGTATCGTCTGCACCAGCGGCCAAGTCTTTGCCTCGCCCGAGGGTCGCCTAGCGATCAGCTGAGCTGCCTCGGAGAGAAAATCCACCTTCTCCTCGGCCAGCAGGCTGCCGCCAAAACTCTCCAAATTCTCAAGCCAGTCGCTGACCTCAGCTGCCGAGGAAACAACTCTTACTCCCTTGCCGTCATAGCCGCCAATCGGCGTCTTGACAACGATCTTGGGTCCATGGATTCCTATGAATTGCTCAAGCTCCTGGGGTGAGGTAATTTCGGCCCAATTCGGCTGCGGTAAACCAAGTTCAGCTAGTTTTTTCCGCATCACAAGCTTGTTTTGGGCGTGAATCAGCGCTGCCGGACCCGGTCTAACATTCACGCCCTCGGCCTCTAACTGGCGTAGAAGCTCGGTTGGCACGTGCTCGTGATCAAAGGTGATGACATCAACGTCCTTGGCAAATTCTCGAAGCTGGGCGAGGTCGGTGTAATCGCCCACCTTTGTCACAGCACCGTGCGCAGCCGAACCCTCAGACTCCGCGAAAACTGCCAGGTTTATTCCAAGTGCGATCGCGGCAGGCTGCATCATGCGCGCGAGCTGGCCACCGCCTATGACCCCAACTGTTTGCATTTAGCCTCCGACCGCTAGTTTCGCAGATGCCAAACGTCTGCCGCGCTGACAAGGTGCGTTTCTGACCCTTCAATAAGAAGCCGGCCATCCGACTCAATCGAAACCGCGGTCCCGACAACCTCTTCGCCGGAGGGCATGATGGCCCTGACTTTCATGCCGACTGTCAACGATGTTGAGCGAATCAACCCAAGGGCAAAGTCGTTGCCCTCTGAAAGCCAATCAGACCAACCTGCTCGGAGCTCCGCCAGAACCATTGATAACGCGCCGTCAAAGTCTGCACTGGCAAGGTCACCTACCGCACATGCGGTATCGGGCGCACCCTGTTGCCGCTCTAGGTTGATGCCGATTCCCGCAATTACCCCTTGGTCTGTCAGCTCAGAGAGCACTCCGCAAATTTTCTTACCGTCAATCAGCACATCGTTTGGCCACTTCACCCCGGCGTCCTTTCCGGTAATTGTCGAAAGCGCTCTTGCAACACAGCTTCCGACAAACAGCGGAACAAGTCCCTGCTCAACATTTTTGGTTGGCTCAAGCAGCACAGACAGCGATATCGATGTGCCCGCTTCAGAAACCCAAGATCTCTCGAGGCGACCTCTGCCTGCAGTCTGCTCCGCTGCAACCACCGCAAAAAGATCTGGCTTCACCGATGTCGTCATTAGTCTCGCCAGCTCAAGGTTGGTGGAGTCGACGCTTTCTAGGAACACCAGCGAAGGGTCAACTGCTAGCGACTTCTCGAGATTCACAACTAAACGATATCGCAAGGCTGAAAATTGTAGGTTTTCAAGACGAATGGTCAATCTCTTTGTTGAATCCATGCAAGAAATGGCCAAATATCAGCAATAAAGTAGGAGGGCTAGTAAGGAGCAATTTGAGCGAGCCAGATCTAAGCACCACTGCCGGAAAAATAGCCGACCTAAAAAAGCGCTATCACGAAGCCGTTCACGCAGCCGGTGAGGCGGCCACAGAAAAGCAGCACGCAAAAGGCAAGAAGACCGCGCGTGAGCGCGTTGAGATGCTGCTCGATGATGGTTCTTTCGTCGAGGTTGACGAGTTCGTTCGCCACCGCGCTAACTCCTTTGGCATGGACGCAAAGCGTCCCTACGGCGACTCGGTGGTCACTGGCTTTGGAACCATTCACGGCCGCCAGGTGGCCGTCTACTCCCAAGACTTCACAATCTTTGGCGGCTCCCTCGGTGAGGCAGCCGGAAACAAGATCATCAAAATTATGGAGCTGGCCATCAAGTCTGGAGTTCCAATAATTGGATTACTCGACTCAGGTGGCGCGAGAATTCAGGAGGGTGTAATTGCCCTTGGTAAGTATGGAGAGATCTTCCGTCTGAATACTCACGCCTCCGGCGTGATACCGCAGATCTCAATCATCATGGGGCCCGCTGCGGGAGGCGCCGTCTACTCACCAGCCCTCACCGATTTTGTGATCATGGTCGACAAAACCTCGAACATGTTCGTGACCGGACCAGATGTGATCAAAACCGTCACCGGTGAAGACGTTGGCATGGAGGAGCTCGGAGGCGCCAGGGCACACAACGAGACCAGCGGCGTTGCCCACTACCTCGCAAGCGATGAGGATGACGCCATTGACTATGTTCAGTCTCTAGTTGGCTTTCTGCCAGAGAACAATCTCTCCGACACCATCACCTACCAATCTGAGGCAGAGCTTGAGATCACCGACGAGGACCAGGCGCTAAACACCCTGATTCCAGATTCTCCAAACCAGCCCTACGACATGCAAACCGTAATCAGAGCGGTAGTCGACGAGGGAGAATTCCTTGAGATTCAGCCGCTCTATGCGCCAAACATCATCGTGGGGTTTGCAAGGGTAGACGGACAGTCTGTTGGCATAGTGGCAAATCAACCGCTGCAGATGGCGGGAACGCTGAACATTAATGCTGGAGAAAAGGCAGCCAGGTTTGTGCGCTTCTGTGACGCTTTCTCAATCCCGATTCTGACTTTCGTGGACGTGCCGGGCTACCTCCCCGGCACTGACCAAGAATGGGCGGGAGTGATTCGTCGCGGTGCCAAGCTGCTCTACGCCTATGCGGAGGCAACCGTGCCGCTGATTACTGTCATAACCCGCAAGGCCTACGGTGGCGCATATATCGTCATGGGCTCTAAGCAGCTCGGAGCAGACATCAACCTTGCCTGGCCAACCGCAGAGATTGCGGTGATGGGCGGACAGGGAGCTGTAAACATTCTCTTTAGAGACAAGATCAAAGAGGCCGAGGCCTCAGGTGCCGACATTGCCAAGGTCAGAGATGAGCTGGCCAAGGAGTACACCTACAACGTTGCAAGCCCATTCCTCGCTGCAGAGCGCGGCGAGCTTGATGGCATCATCGAACCGGCCGGCACCAGAGGGGCAATCATTCGTTCACTGCGTGCACTCAAGACCAAGCGCTCAACGCTTCCTCCCAAGAAGCACGGAAACATCCCTCTCTAATGAAGCAATACACACCGCAAGAAATCCAGCTGCTCCTAAGAGTAAAAGGTGGAACGCCGGAAGAAAAGGCTGCCGCGCTTGCAGTTGTTGAGGCGGCAATCATTGAGTCTAGAAAGCTTGGAAGAGTTGCCCTGGGTTCCCCAAAGACCTCCTGGCATAAGGACTCCGGTCTCCTTAGAACAGGCGTGGACGCCAAGTGGGGCAAAAAGCTTCGCTAGGTTCGTGTCCCCCAAAGTGATGAAGCCAAATTTGGTCCAAAGTCTTTTGCGCTCAGGCGCTTAGTGGTTTTCTTGAACCACGAACCTCGATCGGCTGCAAGGGGCCGGAGGTTCCGCACCTAGTGCGGGGGTAGATGGGGCGACATTAGTCGCCCCATTACATTTTTTTGCAGAGCAGGCGCCTAGATTCGGATAAACAAATCGGGGCTGTCAGATTCTTTTCTAATGGCTGCCATGCTGACCCGCCAGGAGTCTCCCTTCGCAGCTCTGATCACGACCTTGCCGGCCTTCACCCCTTTGAGCCTCGATGCAACCTCCCAAAGGTAGGGCGTGCGGTCCTCTTGGCTTAGATCGTCAAGTCCCCCATCGTCCAGGAGCTGCACCTCTATGCCACGCATTCTTGCGTTTCTGGTTTCGCTGACAACATCTATTGATAGGAGGTTTCTGCCTCTAATTTGGTCGCGCAGCTCGGCCTCGGTCAGCTGAGCCTTGAGCCTTTCAGCCTTAGTTAGGTTGCCTTTAGAGTCGGAGATTTTCTCTAGCAGGGGCAGCACTTCCTTTAGGGTTTGGTTTAGTCGCTCAGTTCGCTCTGTTCGCGCAGCGCTTGAGGCTGCGGTTGCGGTATCAATGGCCAGCGCCCTCCTTCGAAACTCCTCTGCACTCTTGGAACTTGAGCCCAGCGCCCAGGATGCAGCCTGAGCGGTTGCGACCAACAGAAGTGCTCCGACTAGACCTGAGTTGAAGATCACATCCGCCCCGCCCCACTCAATGACCTCAAGCGAGGTGATAGCTAGAGCAATCCATGCGAGAACCGCAAACTTGCGAATCGTCACGATTGCTAGCAGTGTTCCAATCGCGGCTATGTGCCAGGTGGTGTAGCTTCCCTGTCTGACCTCTCCGAGGGCCGCAAAAATAAGCTGCGGCAGTGAAATCGAAACGATAAGCACAATTGCGGCCGAGACCGCTCTCATTTTGAGGCCACTCTTGTCAAAGGTGGCCAATATAAGCGCAGAGAGGTATGCGATTAGTCCAACAATGGCGAAGGCCGGATTCTGGTATTCACCCAAAAACAGAAAACCCAGGAGCGCGTGGTAGAGCCCAAAAAGAATTGCAACTGCTGCCAGAGCCAGCCTCGAGAGCCTAATCACGCGGCCACCTCATAACTACCTGAGTTCCTTTTCCTGGACCCGAGTCGATCTCCACCTTGCCCCCAACAGATTCAACTCGAGCTCTGATTGAGGTGCTGATGCCAATACGGTTTCTTGAAACCCGATCAGTCCTGAAGCCCGCACCATCGTCTGCCACCGTGAACCTAAGTCCCCCCTTTTTTAGAGCCTCAAGAGTGAGGGTGATTTCTTTAGCCTTGGAGTGCTGGATGGCATTGTCTATTGCCTGAAGGCTGGCCTCCGTGAGGGCTTGTGCAGCCTCAGGGTTTAGCTTTGCGGCACTGGCCCCACTGCTGTGAGTCTGCACTCGCCCATCGAGCTTGCTGGCGGCGCTCTCAAGAGCCTTGAAGAGGCCAAGCGAGCTCACCTCGGTTTCTGTTGTGTCTGGCTCCCTGGCCTCTAGCAGAGCTGTAATTGCATTTGTCGCACTCTTGGCCGCATCCTCTTGCGCCGCTTGGGAGTCGGCCCTTGCAGCAAGAATCAACGTGTGAAGCACCTGGTCGTGAACCAGCGCATCCAGCCGCTGTCGTTCCCTCTCAACCGCATCAGTTTTGGCTTGGGTTAGCGCGCTCATGATGGCATCTGAGTTTGCCTTGTCAACAGAAGCGAACCCCTCGCGAACTAATGCGACAAGACCAACGATTGCCAGACTAAAGACCAGCAGGTAGGAACCGTCTAGCAGAGCTTCCAGATCCCCGGCCAGCACTGGGCTCTGAAGACTTACCCAAACCCAGCTGCCCGAGGTGAGCGGAAGGTACCAAAGCCACACCTTTCGTGAGTGAGAGGTTGCCACAAGAATCATGGCCATGCCCACACTCCACCAGACCCAGGGACGCTCAAACCCACTCTCATGAAAGTCCGGGTCGTGAGTTAGCGGAACCAGCCAAATTGCGACAAGAACCACAAGTCCGTGCACCAGACCCCAGGGTCGAGAGCGATCAAACAGCACGGCTGAGATTAGAAAGGCGGCTGCACTGAGAATGACTATCGCCAGAACCAAGTCACTCCTTGGATTCGTGAAGCCAGACTGACCTATCGCGTTTGCCACCACTTCAATGCCGGAGACAAATAGGGCAGCAGAAGAGATTCTGCGAATCCACGTCTCGAGACGGTTACTAGCTATGGATGCCAGCGGTTTCACTAAAGCAAGTCTCCCGATATCAGGCCGTCTTCAACCGCACGCTTAAACAGATCGACTTTGGTGGCGGCCTCCCTGCCAAGCTTTGCGTATTTCACCCGCACCCGATCGATGTGCTCCTTTGCCGAGCTGGGCTTTATCTGAAGTTGAAAGGCAACCTGCTTGAGGCTCATCCCCGACGCGTAGAGCGAGAGCACCTCTGTTTCGCGGGCTGAAAGGTTTGCCTCTTTGAAAAGACTGTCTGCGTCGATGGTGGCACTGGTTTCGGCGTTATTCAAAATTGCACCATCGGCAGCCAGCCGAATGGCTTCCACCAAGTCCTCGACCGGTTGCGACTTGGGGACAATCGCCGTAGCGCCGGCTCTGACCGCTGCGCGCATCAGGTTTGGCTTGTCCGCAATTGAGAAGATCAAGACTGCAGCACCAGTTGCGACAATTCGTTCGACGTTTTCTGCGACCAGTGAGCCATCGGCAAGGCTGAGGTCGGTAACCACCACTTGGCATTCGCGAGCACCAATCTGCTCCAGAAGCTCAGTGACGGTTGGTGCAGAACCAATTAGGTCAAAATCATTTTTCTCGCAGGCGGCTGCGAATCCGAGGCGAACTGCCTCGTGGTCGTCAACGATCGCAACCTGGACGCTCATGCTCTTAGATTACTGAGCCTAAGTGTTGCCAAAGTTTCGAAGTGGTGGGTGTGGGGGAAGATATCGAAGGCCTCGAGAGATTCAAGCTCGTATCCAGCCTCGCGAAGCAGTCCAATGTCTCTGGCTAGGGCCACCGGATCGCATGCCACATAAACAATATGCTTTGCCTTTAGCCGAACCAGCTGATTAATGACCTTGGTTGCCGCTCCCGATCGAGGCGGGTCTAGGACAACGGTGGATATCTCTTTTTCCCTTGCGCGAAGGTAAACAAGGACATCAGATTTCTCAAAACTAAGATTCTTCATTCCCTTAGCGGAGCTCTTGCCCGACTGAACTGCGGCCTCTGCGAGCTCAACGGCATGAACCTTAGACTCCGGAAAACGCGCTGCGATATTTGCGGCAAACAATCCGGCTCCCGCATAGAGATCAAGAACCTCAGAACCAGGTTCGAGTTCACCTAGGTGTGCAAGAACGCCATCGAGTAAAACCTTGGGGGCAAGTCCGTGGGCCTGCCAAAAGACCCCTGGCTTGAGATCGAAGACTCGGCCGCCTACTACCTCGGTAATAACCTTTGACCCGCCGATTTCACCATCAATAGACCACTGCAGGGAGTCTGGCGAGGAGGCGATGAAAATCTTCTTTTTACCGGGGAAGCGCCTTGTATGAAGCCCGAGCTCATTTATCTCCTGGTTTGCAAGCGGCAATGAGGTAACTGGGATTACGTCATTTGAACGCGATCCCTTCACGCCAACGGTGCCGTCGGGTGCGACGTGGAGCTGAACCCTGGTTCGGTAGCCAAGACCGTCTGAGTCGTCGACGGCCACAACCTTGCGTGAGAGGTCAACTCCGGCCATGCGTGAGAGAGCCTCGGAGAGAATCTCTGACTTGATGCGCCGCTGCTCTTCAAGCTTGATGTGACCGAAGTCGGCACCACCAGCCCCTGAGTTCGCCTCAGGCCAGAAATGATCCCTGCGGTGTTCGCTGGCCTCTATGACCCTGGTGACCCGCGCCCTAAGGAAGCTCTTGGCCTCCTCGGTTATCTCAGCCTCAACGAGTTCGCCCGGCAGAGCCCCTTCAACGAGAACCACCTTGCCCTCCGGCCTTGCAACAAAGACGCCGCCATGCGCGGCCTTTTCGATACGGAGAGTTATGGTCACCGGCTAAGTGTTCCACAGCTAGCCTTGAACCGTGCCACTAATAACCCTTGCCTCTACCTCCTCTGGAAGAAAAAAGCTCCTCGAAGACGCAGGTCTTGACTTTCTCACACTTGCTCCTGGCGTCGACGAGGAGGCTCTTGTTGAGAAGGAGAGGCCCGCAGGTGTTTGCGAGATGACCCTGCTGCTTGCAAGAGCGAAGGCGATCGCGGGAGCTAAGAGTGCGAGCACGCGACTTGTGCTCGGATGCGATAGCGCCCTCGAATTTGAAGGTCAGAATCTTGGTAAACCACTTACGACGGACCTAGCCACAAAGCGCTGGCAAGAAATGCGGGGCAAGTCTGGCTATCTACATTCCGGCCATCACCTGATCGACAAAGAGAGCGGGGAGTCGAGATCGGTCTGCTCCAAGACCCTGGTCTTCTTCGCCGATCTCAGCGACAGCGAAATTGAAGCGTATGTAGAAAGCGGTGAGCCGCTCAACGTTGCTGGAAGTTTCACAATTGATGGTCGCGGTGGGCCCTTCATCGAGCGGATTGAAGGCGATTACCACACAGTGGTCGGGCTTTCACTGGTTGAGCTTCGCAAGATGCTCCGAGAGCTGGGTCACGACATCACGAGCCTCTGGAGATAAACGCAACAAAACCACAGTTTTTTTGTTGAGTCCTCATAAATCACAGCTGGAAAGTGGCAATAAGCTATCCGATTATGGCTCAGAAGCGGATAACCAAAGTGCTCATCGCCAACCGAGGTGAGATTGCGGTCAGGGTTATCCGTGCAGCCAGGGATAGCGGTATTTCGACCGTTGCCGTCTATGCAGACTCCGACCGCGACGCCCAGCACTCCAAGCTCGCCGATGAGGCATACGCGCTGCAGGGTGAAACCGCTGCCGAGACCTACCTTGTAATCGAAAAACTTCTCAGCATCGCCTCGCGATCAGGGGCCGACGCTGTGCACCCCGGATACGGCTTCCTCTCTGAGAATGCCGATTTTGCCAGGGCTGTGATCGCGGCAGGTCTCATTTGGATCGGGCCAAGCCCAGAGGCAATTGAACAGCTCGGAGACAAGGTTTCCGCCAGAAAAGTGGCCCAGAAGGTCGGTGCACCGCTAGCCCCAGGAACCATCAACCCGGTCTCAGATGTCTCAGAGGTGGAGTCGTTTGTGAAGGAGCACGGCCTTCCGGTAGCCATCAAGGCCGCCTACGGTGGTGGCGGTAGAGGGATCAAGATTGTTCGCGAAAAAGGCGAGATTACCGAGGCTTTCGAGTCAGCGACTCGAGAGGCCGTTGCGGCATTCGGGCGCGGCGAATGCTTTATTGAGAAGTATCTGGACAAACCTCGTCACGTTGAGACGCAATGTCTTGCCGACACCCACGGCAACGTCGTCGTGGTTTCCACCCGAGACTGCTCGCTTCAGCGCAGACATCAAAAACTAATTGAAGAGGCTCCCGCGCCATTTCTCTCCAAGGAGCAAGAGAGCGAGCTCTACGAGTCCTCCAAAGCCATCCTCAAAGAGGTTGGTTATGTCGGTGCTGGCACCTGCGAGTTTCTTATTTCCGGTGACGGGACCATCTCCTTTTTGGAGGTTAACACCAGGCTCCAGGTCGAGCACCCGGTATCCGAAGAGGTAACCGGTATTGACCTAGTCCGCCAACAGTTCAGGATTGCGCAGGGAGAGGCGCTCGGCTTTGATGACCCAGAGATTCGAGGTCACTCTTTCGAGTTCAGGATCAACGGAGAGGACGCTGGCAAAAACTTCCTTCCGTCTCCAGGACCCGTCCACCAGTTCTTGGCTCCGTCAGGACCTGGGGTCCGAGTCGACTCTGGAGTGGTATCGGGAGACAGGGTCTCTGGAAACTTTGACTCGATGATGGCCAAGCTAATTGTTACCGGCAGTAGCCGCGAGGAAGCACTTGAGCGTTCTCGCCGAGCTCTGGCGGAGATGCACGTCAACGGCCTGCCCACAGTTCTCCCCTTCCACCGCCTCATGGTTGATCACCCGGCATTCACCGCTCAAGAAGGTTTCAAGGTGTTTACCAGGTGGATCGAGACTGAGTGGGATAACCCCATTGAGCCTTGGACGGGCCAGGCAGAACCTGAGATCGCAGCGGAGCCAAGGCGGGAAATTGTTGTCGAGGTTTCGGGAAAACGCCTCGAGGTGAGCGTCCCAAAGCGACTGCTGGTTGGTGAGATCGGCTCCCCCGAGGGGCACGCCCCAAGACGCAAAAAAGGAGCTGAGACTTCCTCTCGCACCGGCGCCAAGGGTGACTCATTGGTAGCCCCCATGCAGGCGACGGTCGTGAAGCTCGCTGCAACCGAGGGTCAGAAGGTTGAGCAGGGAGACCTAGTTGTGGTTCTCGAGGCCATGAAGATGGAGCAGCCGCTAGCGGCTCACAAGTCCGGAACAGTAAAGAGCATTGGCGTAACTGCGGGAGCAACGATCTCCGCAGGAACGCGGATTCTAGACATTCTCTAGTCGATAGCTGGGTGAAGTTCGCTGGCCGCCTCGGCAATGGAGCCTGAGAGCGATGGGTAGACGGTATAGGTTTTTGCCAGCTGGTCGACCGTGAGCCTATTCTCTATTGCGACCGCAATCGGATAGATCAAGTCGGATGCCCTTGGGGCAACCACCACACCACCGATGACCGTGCCGCTCCCCACTGACGCAAATAGCTTGATGAAACCCTCGGAGATCCCCTCCATTTTTGCCCTGGGGTTAGTCTCAAGCTCAATTGTCGCTACCTCACCACGGACCAGACCGTCCTTGATCTCCTGCTCAGACCAGCCAACCTGGGCAATTTCCGGGGAAGTGAAGACGTTGGATGCGACATTCCTGAGTCTGGTTGGTGTAGCGACGTCACCGAGAGTGTGATAAACCGCAGTCCTGCCCATCATGGCTGAAACCGATGCTAGGGGCATTGATGTGGAGCAGTCACCGATGGCGTAGACGTTAGCTCTTGAGGTCCTTGCGACCTTGTTCACAACCACATGGCCCGTTTCGTTTAGAGCGATGCCTGCCTCTTCTAGGTTCAGGCCTTGGGTGTTTGGGATCGCCCCAACCGCCATTAGGCAGTGCGAGCCTGTCAGAGTGGTGCCGTCGGCGAGCTCAACCTCAACTGCGTCACCTGTGTTGTTAACACTGGTCGCACGGGCGTTCCTCAGCAGGTTCATTCCACCCGAGGTGAAGACCTTTTCAATTAGCTCGGCTGCGTCAGAATCGTTTCCTGGCAGGACCTTGTCTCTTGATGAGACCAAGGTCACCTTTGATCCCAGCTGCAGGTAGGCGGAGGCAAACTCTGCTCCAGTGACACCAGAACCGACAACAATCATGTGCTCAGGCAGCTCCTCAAGGTCGTAGAGCTGCTTCCAGTTGAGAATTCTCTTGCCGTCAGTCCTTGCATCCGGAAGCTCCCTGGGGGAAGCCCCTACCGCCACGATGATTGTCTTGGCCTCGATGCGTTCGCTCTCGCCACCAGCCGAAGGCTCGACCACCACGTGATGGTTACCGTCTAGGTGTCCCCGCCCGTCGATAATGCGGACCCCATCCTCGACAAGTGCCTCTCTCATGTCCTGAGATTGGTCCTGGGCTAGCGAGAGAAGACTTTGGTTCAGAGTCTTTAGGTCAACCTCGACGTGTGGGTTGACCCGCTTTCCTTCGACCGAGAATTCAAGTCCCAGACTCTGTGCCACAGCTACACGCTGCGCTGCCTCGGCGGTTGCAATCAAAGTCTTTGAGGGAACGACATCTGTGAGGACAGCATTACCACCGACGCCTCGCTCCTCGATGAGGATTACCTCGGCCTCGAGTTGGGCTGCGGTGCGAGCGGCCTCGTAGCCTCCTGGGCCACCACCAATAATTACGACGCGATGTTTTGACCCAAGTTTGTTTACCACCGCACCATTGTCCCGCAAATTTGCTCAGCGTCAGCACAACTAGACTTGAAAGTTATGGTTCATCCACTCAATGTCGAGGGCGTAGACCCTTTTGAATTCGCCCAGCGGGCAGCAGACCAAATAGCGCAGAAGACCTCGGTTGAGCATCACGACATCGCTCTGACCCTGGGGTCCGGTTGGTCAAAAGCCGCCGATCTCATCGGCGAGACTGTCGCCGAAATTCCAGCCAACGACATCGCCGGCTTCCACAAGCCCGCCGTTGCCGGCCACATCGGCACAATTCGCTCCATCAAGCTTCCAAGCGGGAAGCACGCGCTAATCATTGGTGCCAGAACACACTTCTATGAAAACCACGGCGTGAGAGCTGTGGTCCACTCCGTCCGAACCGCTGCCAAAACTGGTGCAAAGACCATGGTGCTCACAAATGGTGCCGGAGGCATCCGTCCCGAGTGGGACGGTGGTGCAGCGGTATTGATTTCAGACCACATCAACCTCACAGCTTCCAGCCCGCTAGAGGGTGCGAACTTTGTCGACCTCACGGACCTCTACTCCTCGAGGCTTCGAGGACTCGCTAAGGAGGTCGATGCTTCGCTGGACGAGGGTGTCTATGTCCAGTTCCGCGGCCCCCACTACGAAACTCCCGCAGAGGTCCAAATGGCCAAGAAGATGGGCGGCGACATCGTCGGTATGTCAACAGCTCTCGAGGCAATAGCTGCCAGAGAGTCAGGCATGGAGGTCCTTGGCATGTCGCTGATTACAAACCTCGCAGCCGGTGTCCAGAAGACTCCTTTGAGTCACGAAGAGGTCATTGCCGCTGGTAAAGCGGCAGAGGCGAAAATCTCCAAACTGCTAGCAGAGATAGTCAGCAAGCTCTAAATGAATCATCTCGAAGCCGCAAGGTCTTGGCTAGCTCAGGATCCTGACCCCAAAACAAGGGCTGAGCTCGAAGAGCTCATTGCTGAGCAGAACCTTGCTGAGTTGGAAAACAGGTTCTCCACCACATTGCAGTTTGGAACAGCTGGGCTTCGAGGCGAGCTTGGAGCTGGCCGCAACCGGATGAATCGGGTTGTGGTGGCAAGAGCCGCAATGGCAATTGCAAAGTTTCTTAGAAACAACCTAGCCACCTATCAAACCAAGGACTCTGAGCTATTAGTTGTCATCGGTTACGACGGGCGAGAGAACTCCGAGGTGTTTGCAAAGGACAGCGCCGGAATCATCTCGGCTCAGGGGATTCGAGTCGTGCTCTTTGACTCCATGGTTCCAACACCGGTCGCTGCATTCACCGGCAAACGTTTGGGTGCGAGTGCGACCATCATCGTCACCGCAAGCCACAACCCTCCGCGCGATAACGGCTACAAGGTCTACCTCGGCGGCCCCAATGGTGGTTCTCAACTAGTACCTCCCCAAGATGCGGAGATTGCCAAGGAAATTGCCGAGGTCGCAGCAAACTACACCTTCGACGAGATGCCCCAGCTTGGAAACTACGAGCTTGCCGGCAGTCAAGCTATCGACAGCTACATCCAAAGAGCTGCCTCACTGGTCGAAGCGCGCGACGAGCGAAGGAAGAACCTCAAGATCACCCACACCTCGCTCCACGGAGTGGGCTGGAAGGTTGTCAGCGAACTGTTCACCGGGCTCGGTTTTGAGCTAACTCCAGTTGCCAAGCAGATGGATCCAGACCCCAAGTTTCCAACCGTGAGCTTTCCAAACCCCGAAGAGCCTGGCGCTATGGACCTAGCCTTTGAACACGCAACCGCAACTTCCAGCGAACTAATACTTGCCAATGACCCAGATGCTGACCGGTTGGCCGTAGCGGTTTCCGAAGGCGAGGGCTGGAGGATGCTCACCGGCGATCAGGTTGGGTTGATTCTTGCTGAGTTGTGCGCAAAAGACGCAACTGCCGGCAACCTCGCAAACTCAATAGTCTCTGCAGATATCACCAATCTCGCAAAATCTCATTCACTTGGGTATCAGCAGACCCTGACTGGTTTCAAGTGGATATCGAAGGTGCCCGATCTCGTCTACGGATATGAGGAAGCCCTCGGCTACTGCGTCGACCCTCAATACACCCCAGACAAAGACGGCATCACTGCAGCCCTTCTTATTGCCCAGCTCGCAGTGGAGCTAAAGGCTCAGGGCTCAAACCTTTCCGAGCATCTTGCCGGACTGCTAGACCGCTATGGCCACATCGCAACCTCGCAGGTTTCAATCAGAGTCACAGATCTTTCGATCATCTCAACGACCATGGCAAACCTCAGACGAAATCCGCCTAAGGAGTTCTCTGGCTCGCAGCTAGAAACCGAGGACCTTCTAAACGCTGAAAACCCGACTGACGCGTTAGTGGTGACAGGCGGTGGAGCAAAGCTGATATTTAGGCCGAGCGGAACCGAGCCGAAGCTCAAGTGCTACTTGCAATTCCAGGCCGATAGCGCAGCATCGGCCGCCTCTGGTCTTGAAAGACTTCGAATCTTCGCTAGCGCTTTGCTTGATGACGCTCAATAAAGCGTTTGATGCTCTCGGGAATCGGCAGAGACTGTGACTCGGCATCTGCCGGAATTACTTCTCCGACACCCCTCTTTAGCGGCACAATCCCCGCCCAATAGCCAAGATTCATGTCCTCCTCGGGGTCGTCGACCTCATTCACTGAGATCTTCACTGAGGCCTCGTCCAACTTCAACGCGACGATGATTGTGGCGGCCACTTCCTTCTTGGTCATTGGCCTCGCCTCAGCTACGCGGCCAGGAATCAGCGAGTCGCTAATTAGATCCAGGGCTGCAAGTTTTTCATCGTCCTCCAAGAGCCTCGCCGTGCCAAAGATTACGGCGGAGCGATAGTGCATTCCAGAGTTGAAGTTACTTCTTGCGACCTTAAGGGCATTGAGCTCGGTGATGCTCACGGAAACGCTTGGATTATCTGCAAGTAGCCGCATGAGTCTTGAACCGGAGGAGCCATGCAAAAAAAGAGTGTCGTCGTCGCGGCCATAGGTCATGGGAATTACCAGTGGCTGGCCATTCTCCACAAGCCCAACATGAGCGACGAGATTCTCGTCGATTATTGAGTAAAGATCTGAGAGCTCGAAGGAGGCTTTATAGGGCAATCTTTTGAGTTCGGTTCTACCGCTTTGTCCGGGCTGGCTCATCCCAAGATGCTAGCCGACTGAGACGAAAAGCTTCTCTTCCAATTCGGCCAGATCAAAGATGTTCTTCACAACGATTACTTCGCTCGCAACACCCGTTAGAAGATCTGCAACCTCCTGGGTTGCGATAACCACTTGGGCCTCGATTTGGCCAGTGACCACATGATCCACAGTGACAGCGCGAACCTCGGCCTCAACCTCTAGACGACTGAGCACCCTGTCAACGTTAGCCTTGAGCAAGACGGACGTACCAATCCCTGCTCCGCAAACTGTATAAATAAGCACATCTAATACAAGCAGCTAGCTGCGGTTTTTATGCCCAACCCCAGAAGAGTAAACACACTGTTCATCTTGGCTTTAGGCGCGAGCGAAACCCAGTTCGATCATGTCCATGAGTTCCTCGCGCTCGGGCAGGCCCTGGAAGGCTGCCTGAGCGGCATTTAGCTGGAACTGCTCTAGGTCTGCGATGGTGTATCCAAAGGTGTCCACCAGAATCTCAAGCTCCCTTGTAAGGCTCGTGCCGCTCATAAGGCGGTTGTCGGTATTCACTGTCACCTTGAAGCCGAGGTCATAGAGCACATCAAATGGGTGGTCCCCCATTGTGTCCCCCATCATCGCAAAAGCCCCGGTCTGAAGGTTTGAGGAGGGAGAGGTCTCGAGAACAACCTCGCGATCGTGGACCCACTGGGCAACGGGCCCCAAAACAACCAGATCGGTGTCGCCCTCAGTGCGCGAGAACATGATGTCCTCAATCAGACGCACACCGTGGCCCAGCCTGAGCGCTCGCCCAGAGACTATTGCGTCTTTGATGGACTCAACCCCGTCAGCCTCGCCGGCATGAACAGTCACGGGAAAGAGCTCCGATGCCAGATAGTCAAAAGCCGCCTTGTGTCTTGATGGCAAAAAGCCCTTTTCCGCACCTGCAATGTCAAAGCCGACAACACCGTTGTTGCGGTGTCGGACTGCTAACTCTGCAATCTCAAGGCCGCGGTCGGCATGACGCATTGCGGTCACAAGCTGCCCGGTTCGGATGAATCCGCCGCGGTCGCTAATCTCTTCCATGGCCCGTTCGAGACCATCCTGCACAGCCTCGACCGTTTCATCTAGCGAGAGTCCTCCTGCGAGGTGCTGCTCTGGAGCCCAGCGCAACTCACCGTAGATGACGCCGTCTTCTGCAAGGTCCATGACCGACTCATAGGCGACCCGCTCAAGACCCTCACGGGTCTGCATAACGGCAACGGTGTGATCAAAGGCCTCAAGGTACTTCACAAGCGAGCCGGAGTTACAGACCTCAGAAAACCAATTCGCCAACTCCACAGCCGACTCGGCCGGGAGTTTGTGGCCGACACCATCTGCCAGTTCAACAATGGTCTGAGGTCTCAAGCCGCCATCTAGGTGGTCATGCAACGAAATCTTGGGTAGCGACTGAATGTCCAATGGGTTCCTAACTAACTCGCCCGAGAATCATCTCGCGCTTCGGCGGGGCTTGCTGAGAAAAATCAACGGCACTGGAGGCCAATTCGATTGCCCTCTCGAACTTCTCAGGAGTGTCAGTGTAGAGGGTCATCAGGGCATCGCCCTCTTCTATGGTGTCGCCCAGCTGTGCATGGAGTTCAACACCTGCCCCAAACTGGACCGCGTCCTCCTTGCGCTCTCTTCCGGCACCTAGGCGCCAGGATGCGACGCCGACAGCTAGCGCATCCAGACGGGAAATAAAGCCCGATCCTGTTGCGCGGATGGTGTGGAATTCTTTCGCCTTGGGTAGCTCGGCATCTAAGTCTCCGCCCTGGGCCGAGATCATCTTGCGGAAGACATCAATGGCCTTCCCATTTTGAAGGTTCTCTACGGGGTCAACATCATTGATGCCGCTGTGAGCCAGCATCTCCTTTGCCAGCTCCACCGTAATCTCGATCACGTCCGTTGGGCCACCGCCAGTCAGCACCTCAATGGACTCCTCAACCTCCAGGGCATTACCAATCTTGAGGCCAAGCGGGGTTGACATATCGGTCAGTAGCGCCGAGGTCTTGACCCCCGCGTCCTGCCCAATCTGCACAAGGGTCTTAGCAAGCTCGCCGGCTCTGTCGAGAGTCTTCATGAATGCGCCAGAACCAACCTTTACATCCAAGACCAGAGCTGAGGTTCCCTCGGCAATCTTCTTGCTCATGATTGATGATGCGATTAGCGGAATCGCCTCGACCGTTCCAGTTACATCTCGAAGTGCATAGAGCTTCTTGTCAGCAGGCGCCAACCCGCTGCCCGCCGCACACACCACAGCTCCAACCTCGGCGAGCTGGCTGTAAAGCTCCGTGTTCGATAGGCCTGCCTGCCAGCCCGAAATAGCCTCAAGCTTGTCCAGCGTGCCACCGGTGTGACCTAGGCCCCTGCCCGAGAGCTGAGGGACCGCTACCCCATAGGAGGCGACCAGCGGAGCAAGCGGCAGGGTTATTTTGTCCCCAACTCCTCCTGTTGAGTGCTTGTCAGCAGTGGGCTTTGAAAGACCGGAGAAATCCAGGCGCTCACCCGAAGCGATCATCGCCATGGTCAGGTCGAGAATCTCCCTGCGCTCCATGCCATTGAGCAGGATGGCCATTGCCATGGCAGACATCTGCTCGTCAGCAACCACACCCTTTGTATAGGCGTCGACAAGCCAGTTGATTTCATCGGTGGTCAGCACTTCGTGCTCACGCTTTTTGATGATTAGCTCGACTGCGGAAAAACTCATCGATTCAGATCCTCAGGTCCGAAGGCCTCTGGCAGCACCTCTTGAATTGTCTTGATTCCAACCGTTGTCTGCAGGAGCATTCCCTCCGCGGAGTGTTCGTAGAGCAGCTGCCTGCACCTTCCGCAGGGCATCAGCGGCTCGCCGTTACCGTCGACACAGGCAAAAGCGGCAAGCTTGCCGCCGCCGGTGCGAAAGAGTTCGCTAACGAGCGAGCACTCAGCACACAGACCCAAGCCGTAGGAAGCGTTCTCAACGTTTGCTCCGCTGATAATGCGGCCGTCGGTTGTGAGAGCAGCGGCCCCCACCGGAAATTTCGAGTAGGGGGCATAGGCCTTAGCCATTGCGGCCTTCGCCGAATCTGTTAGCTCTACCCAGTCGATCTCCACAATTACCCCTTCGTGTAAGGAATTGCGAGCGCCTTCGGCGGTCTGGATTGGCCGACAAAGGCGACAACCGCAATAACTGTGACAACGTAGGGAACCATAATTATGAAGTCGGTAGGTATTCCTGGGCTCACCTGATTTGCCCAAACCCTCAGAATTATTGAGAAGCCGAAAAGCAGTGCAGCAAGCGCCGCCGAGATTGGGTGCCAGCGGCCGAGAATTACAACCGCGAGAGCAATAAACCCGAAGCCACCAGCCATCTCCCGACCGAAGGCCCCAGCGTTTCCAATTGTTAGCGCCGCGCCTCCCAGACCTGCCGACATGCCGCCCATGGTCACCCACCAGAATCTTGTTCTGCCAACGTTAATTCCCACAGTGTCGGCTGCCAGCGGATGCTCACCCACTGCCCTCGCCCTCAAGCCCAGCTTGGTCCTGAAGAGAATGAAGTAGAGGGTGGGAACAAAAATCAGGGCCACAAAAACTGTAATTCGGTTCTCAAAAATCACCGGGCCGATGACTGGAATATCGCTCAGGAAAGGAATCTTGATGATGTCTAGCGTGCCTGGAAAATTCACGTTTTCGGCGTCTTGGGTAAGCCACTGCTGAAATAGGAAGCTTGTTATGCCTATAACTAAAACGTTCAGGACAACACCCACGATGATCTGTTGAGCAAGGTACTTAATTGCGAATACTGCTAGGACCAACGAAACGAGTGCACCTCCGATCATGGCGCTAATAAGTCCAAGGAAGAAATTGTCTGTAATGGATGAGACAACCGCTGCCATGAAGGCGCCTGCTAGCAGCTGTGCCTCAATCGCGATGTTCGTCACACCCACTCGCTCGCACATCAAGCCACCCATTGCCCCCAGGACAATCGGTACTGCCAAGACCAACGAGGTACCAATTATGAAAGTGAGGGGGACCTGATTACCGGCAGCTAACCAGCCCAGTAGTGCGATTACACCAATAGCTCCGTAGAGCACCGAGACCCACAGCGGAGTCTTACGGTTTTTGAGCGACGAGCTGAGCGAATAGCCCGCAATTAGAAGCAGCAATATCCCAGAGACCCAACCCAGACTGGAAGACCCAATTGAAATCGATGGCAACTGGATTAGGTCTGCTCGGCGTGAAATCTCAAAGACTGTCTCGCCCTCGCGGCCGAGTACTCCGAAGAAGATAATTACGAATACACCGATGGACGCCATTGTGATTGGCGATTTGAAACCAATTCGCTCTTCTTTTGCTAATTGAATTTGGCTCACTTGGCACCCCCTCTCCTCATAAGTTTTTGTCGGATGTCTGACAGAACTGAAGTAGTTTGGGGAGGCGGAAGCCTGAAGAGCATTCGAATCAAGGGAGGCGCCGCAATGAAGAGGACAATGGCCCCCTGAACAATCCCTAGAACCTCAGGCGAGACACCAAACACCTGCATCGATGGCGCCCCGGCCTTGAAAGCGCCAAAGAGGAGGCCCGCCAGCAAAATTCCAGGGGCATTAGAGCCCCCAAGGAGAGCGACTGTAATGGCGTCAAATCCAATGTTCGCGTGAGCGCTTGGGAAAAGGCCAAGAGGTGAGGCAAGTGACTGGTTGGCGGCTGCCAGCCCAACAAAAGCAGCGGAAAGACCCATCGCAAGGATGTATACCCGTTCCACACTTACGCCGGCCGACCTGGCCGCATCGGGATTTTCCCCCACCATCCTCAATCTAAAGCCGATTGTTGATCGCTCCATTAGCCACCAGAATGCGAAGACTGCCGCCAAGGCCAGAATGAAGCCCCAGTGCAAGTTGTAGTTGTCCCCAAGAATCTTGGGCAACACGGCCGAAGCAGCTGCGGGGTCTGCCTTGGCATTTCCAGTTGAAGCCTCTTCGCCGAGTAGTAGAGGGTCCTTCAAAAGGAAATTGAAGAAGTTGAACATTATGTAGTTGAACATAATGGTCAAAATCACCTCGTGCGCCCCTGTGCGCGCCTTAAGAAAGCCCGTTAGAGCTCCCAGTAGAGCGGCTCCCAGCACTCCCGCAATCACTGCTACAACGGTGTGAATGATAAAAGGCAACTCAAGCCTTGTTGCTACAAATGTTGCCCAGATCATTCCTGAGATGATCTGGCCCGTTCCACCAATGTTGAACATTCCGACCCTAAAAGTAAGCCCAATTCCAAGCCCAGCCAGTATCAGCGGCGCGGCTAGCCGCAGGGTCTCGGTTAGCGGTCTAATGGCCTTTTCAAAAGTCTCCGCCTCACCATTAAAAATTGACCCTCGAAACAGCGAACCGTAACCTTCGGTAACCACTGCAAATGCCGCACCGAGAGCGTCACCGGGACGGGAGAAAAAGTAACCCAAGGACTCGATGAATGCCTTATCGGAACCAATCATGAACAGAGCACCGACTAGAAAACCCAGAATGATCGAAAGCACCGTGCGGGTGAAGCCGCCGGAAAGAATTTCCTTTAATGCTTGAGAAAAGCGGTCTGGTGATTCGCTCATGCTGCTACTCCCGCCATTAGCTTTCCTAACTGCTCTCTCGAAGTTTCGGGGCTAACAATGTCAACTATCTTGCCTCGATACATGACAGCAATTCTGTCTGCCAAAGCCAGCACCTCATCTAGTTCGGTGGAGACCAGGACAACAGCCTTGCCCTTATCGCGCTCGATAACGATGCGCTCGTGGATGAACTCGATTGAGCCAACATCCACGCCGCGAGTGGGCTGCGACGCAATTAGGAGATCAACATCCCTAGAGAGTTCTCTGGCAACAACAACCTTTTGCTGGTTGCCACCAGATAGCTTGCCAGCAAGCGTTTCAGCCGATGGAGTCCTCACATCAAACTCCTTGACCAACTCGTCTGCTATTTTCCTGCGAGCGGAGAAGTTGATATTGACTCCCTTTGTAAAACGCGAAGTGTAAGAGGAGTTGATCATCATGTTCTCGGCAATTGTGAAGGCGCCAACAACGCCATCTGAGGTTCTGTCCTCAGGTATGTAACCGACTCCACTTTCCAGCACTTGCCGGACAGATGACCCAGTCATATCCGAGCCCTTGATCGTGATTTTGCCAAAGCCTGTCAAGGCTGATCTCAAACCCATAATTGCCTCTGCCAGTTCGGTCTGCCCGTTACCTTGAACACCAGCAACGGCAAGAATCTCTCCAGCTCTCACATCAAAGCTCACGCCGTTTACCGCGCGTTGGCCACGATCATCCAAGACAGCCAGGTTCTCAACGCTGAGAACAACATCGCCCACCTGCTTTGAACTTTTCTCCACCGTAAGACCGACTTCACGACCCACCATCATGGAGGCAAGTTCAGAGGTTGAGGCATCCGGCTTTGCGGTGCCCACAACCTTGCCCAAACGAATCACAGTGATTTTGTTGGCTACGGCCTTTACCTCACGAAGCTTGTGAGTGATGAAGACGATTGATGTCCCACTCGAAGCCAATTGCCGCATGATTTCCATAAGCTCATCGGTTTCCTGCGGAGTCAAGACTGCAGTCGGCTCGTCGAGCACCAACACTCTGGCATCTCTAGAAAGCGCCTTGATGATCTCCACCCGCTGCTGCACGCCCACCGGAAGATCCTCGACGAGCGCATCAGGGTCAACGTTGAACCCGAAGCGCTCGGAAATATCTTCAACGCGCTTTTTTGCCTCTGCTATGTCGAGAGCGCCCAGAGCCTTAGTTGGCTCCTGACCCAGGGCAACATTCTCCGCCACGGTAAAGACAGGAATCAGCATGAAGTGTTGGTGCACCATTCCGATGCCCGCCTCCATGGCATCGCCGGGACCGTCAAAGCTTTGAGGTTTGTCATCCAGCAAGACCTCACCCTCGTCGGGGTCATAGAGGCCGTATAGGACATTCATCAGGGTGGACTTGCCGGCACCGTTTTCCCCGAGCAGGGCGTGAATCTCCCCGGGCTCGACTACAAGGTCAATGGCGTCATTGGCGACGAGCGTGCCGAAGCGCTTTGTGATTCCACGCAGTTCTAGTTTCAATTGAGCACTCCTTTGTGCGAACACTCTATTTTGGCAAAGAAAAGGGCCGCAGTTTTACCTGCGGCCCCCTTCGCTGAGTTTGCTAGGTGATTTAGGCCTTAGGGTCTACCTCACCTGCGATGATGCCGGCCTCTAGCTCAGCTAGGCGAGCCTTGGTGGCGTCATCAATCATTGCGTCAAACTCGTAGAACGGACTTAGGCCGGTTCCACCGTTAGCAAGAGTGCCTGTGTACTGCTCGCCACTGAACTCTCCGCCTGCAGATAGTTCAGCGATGATGTCGTAAACAGCATTGGTCATGCGCTTCTCCGCTGAGGTCAGCACGAGGTCGGCATATTCAGGGCTGGTAAGAGCAATGTCTTTGTCAACGCCGATCATTACTGCTTCAACACCGGTTTCCTTGATTGCCTCGGAAACTGCACCGAACTGGTCACCAGCGACTGGGAAGACAACATCGGCTTGCGCTTCGATGTGAGACAGAGCGATACCCTTCGAAATTAGTGAGTTCGGCGTGAAGTCACCCATGAAGTCACCCGTCATCGCAACTGGGTCCCAGCCGACTACGGTCACCTCAACGTCGTTTTCCATACCCCATGCCATAGCTCCGTAGTAGAAGCCATCCATGAAGTCGGTAACAGCAGGAATTGGAATACCACCATAGGTACTGACAACCTTGGTTGTTGAGTATGAGGCAGCCAAGTAACCAGCTAGGTAGCTCGACTCAGCCATGTTGTAGAGCAAAGGCTTCAAGTTGGGGTGAGCTGAGTACCCATCAATGCTTACGAAGTTCATGCCTGGATTCGCCTCAGCGATTAGGTTGACTGGGTCAGCCAACCCAAATCCCACAGCAAATGTGATGTCACAGCCAGCCGCAACCATCGCCTCTAGGTTGGGTGTGAATTCCTCTGGTGTGTTGGACTCTGCGTCATCGATTTGAACGCCCAGTTGGCTCTGTGCAGCCTCAAGTCCGTCATAGGTTGACTCGTTAAATGACTTGTCGTTCCAGCTACCCTCGTCAGAGACGGCGCAGGCTAGGAAGTCAATTGTTTCGGCAGCTGGTTCTTCGGTTGCAGTTGCAGTGCTGGTCGCGGCCGGCTCTTCCTCTGGTGCTGCAGCGCAGCCCGAGAGAACAAGAGCGGATGCGCCCAGAAGAGCGAATGCTGCTGATGCATTCTTTAGCTTCAAGGTTTCCTCCTGAATGAGATGAAAGTGGCACCTAAGTAGGTACCGAGTTGTGAAAACTCTACTCCGCAAACAATGGGCAAACCGCCGGAAAACTCAGATTTACCAATCTGAGATGTTTAAATATTTAGAGAAGTTCAGAGTGTCCGGATTCGCGCAAGGAATCCACAAGGCTCTTAACTTTTTGAGCGTGCTCCTTGCTGGTTACGAGCAATGCATCAGCAGTGTCGACGACGATTACGTCCTCGAGTCCAATAAGTGCAACGAGCCTGCCGGTGTCGCTCACGAGGATGCCGCTGGAGGAATCGGATAGCACCCGCGCCGAGCCTAGAACTGCAAGGTGGCCTTTACGACCCTGCGACTGCAACTCTGCGATGGCAGCGAAGTCGCCAACGTCATGCCACTCAAAATCCCCAGGGACTACCGCGACGTCCCCGTCGCGGGCAGCAGGTTCTGCGACGGAGTAATCGATTGCAATCTTTGTGAGGGTCGGCCAGATCTTTTCCATGACCTTGTCGCGCTCGTCGGTGTCCCAGGCCTTTGCCAGTTCAATTACTCCGCTGTGGAGGGTCGGCTGCGTCTTTGCCAAGACTTCCAAAAGCTTCGCTGCCGGAGCGATAAACATGCCAGCGTTCCAGAGGTAGTCGTCGCTTGCGACATAGCGACGAGCGGTTGCAATGTCCGGCTTCTCGACAAACTCCAAGACCTCGCAGGCTGTGTCGGTTGCAAGGCGCTTACCTTTTTTGATGTACCCGAAGGCAACCGACGCCTCGGTTGGCTTTAGGCCTATTGTGACGATTTTTCCCGTTGCTGCTACCTTGACGGCCTCTTCGACTGTCTTGTGAAATGCCGCGGCATCATTTATGACATGGTCCGCTGCAAATGAGCCAATGATCACATCAGGCTCGCGCTGGGCAAGAACTGCAGCGGCAAGCGCAATTGCCGCTGTTGAATCTCTTGGCGATGGTTCCAAAATGACATTGGAGAAGTCGAGCTCAGGAAGCTGATCGGCAACCGCTCTTGCGTGCACGTCGCCAGTGACGACCATTGTGCGACCGGCGGCTAATGGCTGCAGGCGGTCCCAGGTGTCCTGAAGCAGGGTCTGGCCATTGCCAGTTAGGTCATGCAAAAACTTTGGAGCGTTTGCCCTGGACATTGGCCAAAGCCTTGAGCCAATTCCGCCGGCTGGAATAACCGCGAAAAATCTCTGCATTTCTGCTTTTTCGGAATCCATAACCTTCTCACCCTAGATGTTTCGAAGTGTTTACAAAAGAGTACCTTCGGCTCGGTTACACTTAAGGCACCAATTGACCTATTTTCCATGGAGGAACCCTTGGCTTCGATGCCCGCAGGAACTCTTTACCGAGGCAAGGTTGGTATGTGGTCATGGGTTCTTCACCGCATCACCGGCGTCGGAATCTTTTTCTTTTTGCTGGTCCATGTTCTCGATACCGCTCTGGTGCGCGTTAGCCCGGAGGCCTACAACGTAGTTATCGAGTCCTACAAGACCCCGATTATTGGCATCTCCGAACTGGGGCTAGTGGGTGCGATTCTTTTTCACGGCCTCAATGGCCTAAGGGTTATAGCCGTGGACTTCTGGTCCAAGGGCACCAAGTACCAAAACTTGATGTTCTGGGCGGTAATGGTTATCACGGTGGTTTCTGTGGCGGCGTTCACTCCGCTGCATCTAGCAAGAGTGTTTGGGCACTAGGGGGTAGTCATGGCTGTAGTTATTGAAACACCTAACTCCCCGAGAACTCGCAAGCAGGCTAACTGGGAAAAGTATGGCTGGCTGTTCATGCGAGTCTCCGGTCCGCTGCTAATTGTTTTGATTTTCACTCACCTGGTTGTAAACCTTGTGGTTGGCGATGGCATCAAAGCAATTGACTTTGCTTTTGTGGCGGGCAAGTGGGCGGATCCGTTCTGGCAGGTCTGGGACATGGCAATGCTCTGGTTGGCTTTGATTCACGGCACCAACGGCATGCGGACCATCGTTAACGACTACGTCGAAAAAGAAACCTTGCGTAAGGGTCTTGTGACCACTCTCTGGGCGGTTGGTGGGCTGCTGATTCTGCTTGGAACTCTCGTGATTTTTACCTTCGATCCATGCCCCGCGGGAGCTGCAGCAGAGCTGCTCCCCTCATTCTGCCCAGCGAACTAAAAAGGAACTTTTCTTTGAGCTCTACTGACAACGTCACCTATCACTCGCACGACGTCATCATCGTCGGTGCTGGCGGAGCTGGAATGCGCGCCGCAATTGAGGCCGGTGGTGAGGCTAGCGTTGCCGTTATCTCAAAGCTGTTCCCAACACGTAGCCACACCGGCGCCGCTCAGGGCGGCATGGCGGCGGCTCTTGCGAACGTCGAGGAGGACAGTTGGGAGTGGCACACCTTCGACACCGTGAAAGGTGGCGACTACCTTGTTGATCAGGATGCCGCAGAGATCCTCGCCAAGGAGTCTGTCCAGGCGGTAATTGACCTAGAGAACATGGGCTTGCCTTTCAACAGAACTCCTGACGGCAAGATCGACCAGCGAAGGTTTGGTGGTCACACCAGAGACCACGGCAAGGCTCCAGTTAGAAGAAGCTGCTACGCAGCTGACCGCACCGGCCACATGATTCTCCAGACTCTCTACCAAACCTGCGTCAAGCTCGGCATCGAGTTCTACAACGAGTTCTATGTTCTGGACCTGGTTATGAACGAGGGAAAGCCAGCGGGTGTTGTTGCCTACGAGCTGGCTACCGGTGAGATTCACGTTTTTGCGGGCAAGTCCATCGTGTTTGCAACCGGCGGCTTCGGAAAGATCTACAAGACCACCTCCAACGCCCATACCCTCACAGGTGATGGCGTCGCGATTGCATTCCGCAGGGGCATCCCGCTGGAGGACATGGAGTTCTACCAGTTCCACCCAACCGGCCTTGCAGGTCTCGGCATTTTGCTCAGTGAGGCTGCTAGGGGTGAGGGCGGCATTCTCAGAAACGCCTCCGGAGAGAGGTTCATGGAGCGTTACGCACCAACAATTAAGGACCTCGCACCAAGAGACATGGTCGCAAGGGCTATGGCGAATGAGGTTCGCGAGGGACGTGGTGCAGGTCCAAACAAGGATTACGTGCTGCTTGATCTGACTCACCTGGAGCCAGCCGTAATCGATGCCAAGCTTCCTGACATTACCGAGTTTGCAAGGACCTACCTAGGTGTGGAGCCCTACACCGAACCAGTGCCGGTGTTCCCGACTGCTCACTATGCAATGGGCGGCATCCCCACCAACATCAAAGCGGAGGTGCTCAGCGACAACGACACGGTTATCCCGGGACTCTATGCCGCCGGGGAGTGTGCCTGTGTATCAGTTCACGGAGCCAACCGACTGGGTACTAACTCGCTGCTAGACATCAATGTCTTTGGCAAGCGGGCTGGCAAGTACTCGGTGGAGTACGCCAAGACTGCAAAGCAGGTCCCGATGCCTGAGGATGCTGCAAAGGACGTACTGGAGCTACTTCAAAAGGTTAGAAACGCCAAGGGCAAGGAGAAGGTAGCTCAGCTTCGCAAGGAGCTGCAGGAGACCATGGACAAAAACGCTCAGGTGTTTAGAACCGAAGAGACTCTAAACGAGGCGCTAGCAAAGATTGCCGAGCTGAGAAAGCGCTACGAGAAGATCTCGGTGCAAGACCAGGGCAAGCGTTTTAACACCGATTTGCTTGAGGCCGTGGAGCTTGGGTTCTTGCTCGACCTGGCCGAAGTAACGGTCATTACCTGCCGCGAGCGCCGAGAGAGTAGGGGTGCACACCTACGCGAGGACTACACCGAGCGCGATGACAAGAAGTTCATGGTTCACTCCATGGCCTACAAGCAGAACAAGATTGACAAAAAGACCGGCATCGACATCAAGGTCGACTGGAAACCGGTCGTAATTACCAACTACCAGCCCATGGAGCGTAAGTACTAATGGACAAGGCAATCGCTGAGGTAGCGAGCTTCACCGTAACTCTCATGATCAGAAGATTTGATCCTGAGGTTGACGAGGAGCCGAAGTGGGTTGACTACGACGTAGAGATGTTTGGCACTGACCGAGTTCTCGATGCCCTCCACAAGATCAAGTGGGAAATCGATGGCTCGCTGACCTTCCGTCGCTCTTGTGCTCATGGAGTCTGCGGCTCGGATGCTATGCGCATCAACGGTCGCAACCGTCTTGCCTGCAAGACGCTGATCAAGGACCTCGACATTTCAAACCCCATATACATAGAGCCAATTAAGGGTCTTCCGGTTGAGAAGGACCTGATTGTCAATATGGAGCCCTTCTACCAGGCCTACCGCGACATCAATCCATTCTTGATGGCGTCAGATACTCCGGCAAAGGAAAGGCTGCAGTCCCCCGAGGACCGAGCTCGCTACGACGACACCACGAAGTGCATTTTGTGTGCTGCCTGCACAACCAGCTGCCCAGTGTTCTGGACCGACGGTCAGTACTTCGGTCCAGCCGCAATCGTCAATGCTCACCGGTTTATCTTCGACTCCCGTGATGAGGGTGCTCAGGTGAGGATCGACATCCTGAACGACAAAGAGGGTGTCTGGCGCTGTCGCACCACATTCAACTGCACCGAGGCTTGCCCCAGGGGCATCGAGGTGACGAAGGCTATTGCCGAGGTAAAGCAGGCCATTTTGCGGGGAAGACCCTAAGCAGCTTTTTTGTTGGACAGGCTATGTCCCTAACACGAAGAACCGTTGTCGCTTCGGGTATTGCCGCGACGGGCGCAGTCACCCTGGCAGCTTGCGCCGCTGAGGTGGAACCGGAGCCCGCAGAAACCACTCCACCCTCTGCCACCGTAGATGAAGCTCCCGCGGAGCTGGCTGGTGAAGTTCTTCTTGGCACCACCGAAGAAGTGATGGTTGGCTTGGGCACCAAGTTCATGGTGGATGAAAGCCTGACCATTCTTGTTACCCAGCCAAAAGAAGGTGTCTTCAGGGCGTTCTCAGCAAAGTGCACCCACGCAGGCTGCATAGTCACAGGCATTCGGGACGACGAAATTGCCTGCGGCTGTCACGGAGCCAGGTTTAACCCCGATAACGGAGAACCAGTTGCGGGGCCTGCGAAGAGCCCGCTGGGGAAAATTCAGCTCGAAGTGCGGGGCAGTGACCTCTATGCACTGCTCTAGCTCCTAAGTTAGTTCCGTGCTCACACTCGCAACCGTAAACGTAAATGGCATCAGGGCCGCAGCCCGCAAGGGAATGGATGGGTGGCTAAAACAAACCAAGCCCGACATTCTCTGCCTTCAGGAGGTTCGTGCCCCGGGCGAGGAGCTTCGAAAGCTAGCAGAGGGAGACGGTCCACTAGGTGGAAGCTGGAGCATCTTTGACCAGGAGGCTAGCGCGAAGGGAAGAGCTGGGGTGGCAGTTCTCACGACAGCCAAGGTTCTAAACCACCGCACTGACATCGGTCCAGACGAATTCGACTCTCTAGGTCGCTGGTTGGAAACTGACATTGAAACCAAAAATGGGACTCTCACCGTGGTGAGCTGCTACGTCCACTCCGGGGAGGCCGACACACCAAAACAGGTTGAGAAGTACAAGTTCTTGGATGCAATGCGTGAGCGCATGGCTGAGCTTATGGCCTCGCAAAAACTCGCGGTAATTGTGGGAGATCTAAATGTCGGTCACACAGAGCTAGACATAAAGAACTGGAAAGGCAACCTCAAATCCGCAGGCTTCCTACCCGAGGAGCGCGCCTACTTTGATGACTTTGCAAAGCAGGGCTGGGTTGACATGGGAAGGGCTGCCCA
Source organism: Aquiluna sp. (assembly GCA_028095925.1). GTDB lineage: Bacteria > Actinomycetota > Actinomycetes > Actinomycetales > Microbacteriaceae > Aquiluna. The sequence goes on along the minus strand of JAOHCW010000001.1, from coordinate 150,777 downwards.
CCCCGGCATCCCCGGCCCCTACACCTGGTGGTCATATCGCGGCAAGGCCTTCGATACCGATGCTGGTTGGAGAATTGATTATCAGCTTGCTACCCCTGAGCTTGCGAAGCTGGGGCAGAATTATCGAGTAGACAGGGCGCCAAGCTATGACGCCCGCTGGAGCGACCACTCCCCCGTGGTTGTTGACTACGACCTTTAGGAGAAGATGTGGCGAAACCAAATTTGCTTAGCGGCATGCAGCCTTCCGCATCGTCCCTTCACCTAGGCAACTACCTAGGGGCTCTCAGGCAGTGGGTGGCAATGCAGGAAACCCACAACGCCTACTACGTCATAGTTGACCTTCACGCCATCACGGTCCCGCAGGATCCAAAAGAGCTACTTGAAAACACTCGAAGGACCGCCGCCCAATACATAGCAGCCGGACTGGATCCGCAGCGGGCGACTTTGTTTGTGCAGTCCCATGTCCCAGCTCACGCTCAGCTGGCCTGGGTGCTGAACTGCATCACCGGTTTTGGTGAAGCATCGAGAATGACCCAGTTCAAGGACAAGAGCCAAAAGGGTGGTGTGGAGGTTAGCTCCGTTGGGCTCTTCACCTACCCAATCCTCCAAGCCGCAGACATCCTGCTCTACCAACCGAAGAGCGTCCCAGTGGGCGAGGACCAGAGGCAACACCTCGAGCTCACTAGGGACCTCGCTATGCGCTTCAATAGCCGCTTCGGTAAGACCTTCGAGGTCCCCGAGGCGCATATTCTCAAAGAGACCGCAAAGATCTTTGACCTCCAAGACCCGACCGCCAAGATGTCCAAGTCAACCCTGGACCCCAAGGGGCTAATCAACCTAATGGACGAGCCTGCTCAGATCACTAAAAAGATTAAGAGCGCCGTGACAGACACAGACGGTGAGATTCGTTTTGACAGAGAAACGAAGCCTGGAGTCTCAAACCTCTTGGGCATTTTCGCCGCTGTCACCGGAAAGAGCATGGAGAGTATCGAGGCAGAGTTTGCAGGCAAGGGCTATGGGGATCTCAAGGGGGCTGTTGCCGATGCGGTTGTCGCTCTTACCGAACCCATGCAGGCCAGAACCAAAGAGCTACTTAGCGACAGAGCGGAGCTAGACAGACTACTCGCGCTCGGAGCTGAAAAGGCAAGCGAAATAGCCGAACAAACCCTTGCGGATGTGTATCAGAAGCTCGGCTTCATCCCCAGGCGCTGAGGAATTTATCAGCCCAAAAGAGTATTGTTCTAAATAAGCACAGTTCTTCGGGGTCAGTGAAATTCTGAACCGGCGGTTAAAGTCCGCGACCCGACTGGGAACTCCGCAGCCAGCGGTTAGACCCCAGGCGGTTGAATCGGTGAAAGTCCGATACCGACGGTAAAGTCCGGATGGGAGAAGAGCTCGGGATGCTTCGCGCTCCCGTATTCCCTGCCCTGTCCTGCGCTTAGAAAGAGGGCAGGATGACAAGACAATTCGATGCGGCAATGCACCGCGCGCTTGAGCTCGCCCTGCTCGGTCCGGCCCAAGGGGTAAATCCCCAGGTGGGAGCAGTGATCCTGAACCCGGATAACGAGATTGTCGCAGAGGGCTACCACCAAGGTTCCGGGACCAACCACGCGGAGGTCATGGCCATTGGAGCCCTCAAGGAACAACTTGGAGTCAGCACTTTCCCTCCTGGCCACACAGCAGTGGTGACTTTGGAACCCTGCAACCACACCGGCAAAACCGGACCATGCTCAAAAGCGCTTCTGGAAGCAGGGATTAGTCGAGTGGTCTACGCAGTTGCCGATCCAGGTCAGGACTCCAGTGGTGGTGGAGAGTTTCTGCGCCAGTCAGGTGTCGAGGTAGTCGCTGGAGTTTGCGAGGCAGAAGCAGAGGAACAAGGGCGCATCTGGCTCACTGCAAACCGGCTTGGCAGACCTTTCGTGACACTCAAGTGGGCCAGTAGCCTCGATGGCAGGACGGCCGCAAGCGACGGCAGTAGCAAGTGGATTTCGGGAGAGCAGTCCCGATCGGACGGCCACCTCAGAAGAAGTGAGGTCGACGCCATCCTGGTAGGCACCGGCACCGTGCTAGCTGATGACCCGGAGCTAACTGCCCGCACTGCAGACGGCGGCTATTTCGAGCACCAGCCGCTTAGGGTGATCCTGGGCGAAAGCGAGATTCCCAAGACCCTGGCCATTCACAACGACAAGGCCGAGACCCTGCACCTTAGGACCAGAAACATCCGGGAAGCTTTGGCTGAACTTTTTTCACGGGGGGTCAAGCACCTCTGGGTGGAAGGTGGTCCAAACGTTGCCAGCAACTTCGTCAAGGCAGGGCTGGTGGACGAATTCATTATCTACCTAGCCCCCACGCTGCTTGGCGGTCCAAGGGTTGCCGTCGAGGACATTGGGGTTGGCTCGATGGCTGAAGCCATCGACATTGAGATTGTCGAGCAAAAGCTGCTCGATAAAGACCTATTTATTAGAGCAAGGAGAAGCTAAATGTTCACAGGAATCATTGAAGAGCTGGGCAAGGTGCTGGCCATTGAGAAGCAGCCGGACGCGATCAGGCTGACCATTGGTTGCGACAAGGTGCTTTCGGATCTTGGTCGCGGAGACTCAATCTCCTGCTCCGGTACCTGCCTCACCGCCATTGAGATTGACGACAAAGGCTTTACCGCAGACGTGATGCTCGAGACTCTGAAGCGCTCTAGCCTCGATGGTGTTCAGGTGGGCGACCCAATCAACCTGGAGCGGGCAATGAGTAACAAGACCCGATTTGGTGGTCACATCGTCCAGGGCCATGTTGACGGAGTGGGCGAGTTTGTCTCGCGAGAGAAGAGCGATAACTGGGACTGGGTGAAGATTCGCATTCCTGCCGACCTGATGAAGTACGTCGTGCACAAGGGCTCCATCACTCTCGATGGCATCTCCTTAACAGTGAACGATATTGAAGACGACGTAATTGCTCTGAGTCTTATTCCAGAGACCCTGACTGTAACCACACTTGGTTATAAGAAGCCCGGGGACAAGGTAAATGTTGAGGCCGACGTGCTGGCAAAGCACATCGAAAGGCTAATGGAGTACAAGTGAACATCAAATACAGCGGCATAGAGGAGGTACTGGCAGCCCTCAGGGAGGGCAAGCCAGTCATAATCTCTGATGCCGAAGATCGGGAGAATGAGGGTGACGCGATCATCGCTGCCCAGTTCGCGACTTCCGAGTGGGTGGCCTGGATGGTGCGCTACACCTCTGGGTATCTTTGCGCGCCAATGAGCGAAGACCGAGCAAACCAACTTGAGCTGCCGCTGATGTGGCTCAACAGCGAAGACCCACACCAGACTGCCTACACCGTGAGCGTTGACGCGGCGAACCGCAAGTCAACCGGCATCTCGGCGGCAGAGCGCGCGAACACCGCAAACGTACTTGCTAACCCGCACTCGACTCCGGCCTCTTTCATTCGACCTGGGCACGTTATCCCGCTCCGAGCGGTTCCCGGTGGAGTGCAGGAACGAGCTGGCCACACCGAAGCTGCTGTCGAACTTCTGGAAATGGCCGGCTTAGAACCAGTGGCACTGATGGCCGAACTGGTGAACGACGACGGAACCATGATGCGGGGAGGGGAATTATTTGAGGTTGCCCAGAGGTTTGACTTACCTATGAGCACAATTTCGCACCTCCGTGACCACCTGGAGAAGCGCTCCCCGGAGCGAAAGAGCAGCACCAACCGAATCCGGTTTGAGGCAGAGGCAAAGCTTCCTACCACCCACGGCGACTTCAAAGTGCGCGGCTACTACGACGTGCAGACAACCGCTGACCACGTGGCAATCATTGCCGGTGACATTGGCAGCGAGGACGTTCTCGTCAGACTTCACTCCGAGTGCATCACCGGAGAAGCTTTTGGATCACTCAAGTGTGAGTGTGGACCCCAGCTAGAAGGCGCTATGGACGCGATTGGTCTTGAGAAGACGGGTGGAGTAGTTGTTTACCTTCGCGGCCAGGAAGGTCGCGGCATCGGCCTGCTAAACAAGCTAAAGGCTTACTCGCTTCAAGAGGAGGGCCTCGACACAGTCGACGCCAACCTGGCTTTGGGTCTTCCTAGCGAAGCAAGAGAGTATGGAGCAGCCGTCGCAATATTGCGCGACCTCGGAGTTAAGAGTGTCCGTCTACTAACTAACAACCCAGCCAAGAAGCGCTACCTCGAAGATGGCGGCATCCCCGTCAACGAGACCGTGCCGCTAATTGTTGGGCTTGCGGACGAAAACCTTGGCTACCTCGAGGCAAAGCGCGCTCGCATGGGCCACACGATTCCCGCTAACCTGAAGTAGTGAGTGGGAGCGGAGCACCGCAACTAGATGTAAGCGGCGAGGGCCTAAAAATATATGTCCTTGCCACCTCTTGGCACACCCAAATCATGGATGGGCTGCTTGCCGGTGCTCGCAAAGAGCTTGCAAAATCTGGAGCCACCGATGTGACGATTTGGAGAGTGCCCGGGGCCTTTGAACTGCCCCTTGCCGCCCAAAGGGCTGCGGACCAGGGAGCCCAGGCAATCATTGCCCTAGGTGTCGTAATCCAAGGCGAGACGCCCCACTTCGACTACGTCTGCAGCGCAGCCACCGACGGGCTAACTAGAGTCCAACTTGATTCAAAGGTGCCAGTGGGCTTCGGCCTCTTGACCGTAAACAACGAGGCTGAAGCCCTTGCAAGGGCAGGTCTTGACGGTTCTAAGGAAGACAAGGGTGCCGAGGCCGTCCAGGCCGCACTCAGTATGACTTCTCTCGGCAACTCCTAAGTCCCACTTCATACCTTTGAAGCCAGGGGTTTATACCTGGGATACCTTGGCTGCTAGCGCATAAACAAAGCCTTGAGCCTGACAGTCGTAAACCACAGGCCTCCGGCAATCATCACCAAAAAGTATGCGACGTGCCCCAGCAGGCTCCAGTCGACTATCCCAAGCATCAAAGACCTGATTAGCTCAACGCCCTGCCAGAGTGGCAGTGCCTGAACAATCATCTGAATCCACTGCGGGTAGACGCTCACGGGGAAGAAGGTTCCCGAGAATAAGAACATCGGCAGCATAAAGAAAGTGACCCAGTTCATCTGCTGGAAGCTCTTGAGGTAACTGGTTATGGCCATACCAATCGAAGCGAATCCAAAGGCAATAAGGCTAGCTGCCGGTATCGCAAGGAGACCCCAGGCATTTGTGACCAGCCCGAGCGGCGTGACTATGGCCATGAACCCTAGCGAGTATGCAACGCCCCTGAGAAGGGCCCAACCGATCTCGCCCAAGGCCACATCCATCGGACCCAGAGAGCTGGAGAGCATTACCTGATAAATCTTGCCGAAGTGCATCTTAAAAAAGACGTTCCAAGTTGAGTCGTAGACCGCCCCGTTCATAGCACTGGTTGCAAGCAGTGCCGGCGCGATAAAGGCCGCGTAGCTCACCGGCCTACCAAGGCCGTCCTCTAGATTTCCAATGAGCTGCCCGATGCCAAAGCCGAATGCCAGAAGGTAAAGCACCGGCTCCACAAACCCAGAGAGAACTACCATCCAGTTAGAGCTTTTGAAAGCCCTGAAGCCTCGCTCCAGAAGCATGGACGCGCGGCCAGAGTAGATAGAGCTGCCAGGCCTGGCGCTTCTGCGCTCCTGAATCGCAACCGCCTGAGAGACAACTAGTTGTGTAATCACCTAGAAAGCCTCTCTTCGAACTTTGGATAGGTCAGCAACATCCCCACCACACCCATGAGGGTCAGGTAGCCCAGGTGAGTGGCAATCATGCTCGGCTCGATCGGGTAGTCATAGCTCAATGTTCGACCCAGTTCCGTGGAGTGCCAGAGGGGCAGAATCCAGCCGATTGGCTGCAGGAAGATTGGCATCTGCTCCAGTGGGTAGAAGGTGCCCGAAAACAAGAACATCGGGGCAATCACGAATCGACCAATCACAGCAAAGTAGCCCTCGTCGTTTTCAAGCCTGGCGGTTATCGCCATCATCAGAGCCGCCCAGCCCCAGCCGGCAAGCATTGAGGTGAACAGCAGCGGGAAGAAGGAGGCCAAGGGAACCGCACCAAAGAGCAACAAAATACCCAAATACAACAACGTGGTGAAAAGTCCCCTGCCGAGCGCGACAATCATCACGCCGTTGGCTATCTGCCTTGCCGAGACCGAGGTTGCGTTGATCGCGAAGAAGAGCTTGTCCCAGACAAAGCCGTCCAGGGTTGGGAAGGTTACCTCGTCCATTACCCCCTGGATTGCGGCCGAGGCAAGTAGTGCAGGGGCTACGAACTGGAGGTAGCTAACTCCCAGAGTCTCGCCACCGGAGTTGGCGTCAACAAGGGCGCCTATGCCCAGCCCCACCGACAGCAGAAAGAGAATCGGGTTTCCAAGCCCAAAGGCAAGAATTGAGCCCATCCACTTGCTCATCGAATAGAACCGGTACTCGGCCACTCGCAGTGCGCCCCAGCGCACGGCCCGCTTCACGTCCACCGCGGCACCTGGTTTGTAGGAAAGCTCTGCCACTACTCGACCAAAGTCCTTCCGGTGAGCCTTAGGAAGACATCCTCTAGCGAGCTCCGGCGCACGAGCGAGGTAACGGGGTGCAGTCCCGCATCAACAATCTTTGTAAGTAGCTCCTCGCCCTTTTCGGTGTAGAGGAGAATTCGATCCGGTAACACTTCAATGCGATCGGCTAGCTCTTCTAGTTGGGGGGCAAACTTCTCGTTTTTGTCGGTACCAAACCGAACCTCGACGACCTCCTTGGAGGAGTACTGCTTGATCAGCGCTGCAGGGGAGCCCTCTGCCATGATCTTGCCTTTGTCCATGACGATCAGTCGATCGCAGAGCTGCTCGGCCTCGTCCATGTAGTGGGTGGTGATTACTAGCGTGACACCCTGCTCCTTTAGCCTGAAGAGCCTGTCCCAGAGGATGTGCCTTGCCTGCGGGTCAAGACCAGTGGTGGGTTCGTCCAACATCAAAATCTCAGGCTCATTCACAAGGCCTCTGGCAATCGCAAGTCTGCGCTGCATGCCTCCAGAGAGATCATCTGCCTTTGAGTTGCGCTTTTCGGTTAGCTGAGCAAACTCCAAAAGCTCCTCAACTTTTTGCTTGAGAAACTTGCGCGATAACCCAAAATATCGGCCGTAGGTGAAGAGGTTCTCCCACGCTTTGAGTTCACGATCGAGCAGATCCTTCTGAGGCACGACGCCTAGGTGAGCACGGATCTCAGGCCCATGGGTGTTTGGCTCTTTACCAAGGATTGTCAGCTCGCCACCGGTGCGCTGAGAGACCGATGAGATCATCTTCATCGTGGTGGACTTACCCGCGCCGTTTGGACCTAAGAGCCCAAAGGACTCTCCTCGCTTCACCTCAAAATCAATGCCGTCAACGGCAACAAAGTCTTTGTATTTCTTAGTTAGATTCTTGGCGCGAATAACTACTTCTGAATCTTTGGCAAACAAACTTTTTCTCCATCTGCGGCCGCTAGGCAGCCCTCCAGATTACTGGCAATTTCCACAATCCACCGAATTGATGGGAACTTGATATCGTTTCTAGGTGGCGGAAAAACTCGGCAATAGACGCATCACCGGCACCGAGCAGTTCTACACCCCAAGAAAGCTTGCAGTGGAGCTAGTCGAAGCCGCACTCCCCTATCTGCCCCTCGCATCCGAGACCACATTTCTGGAACCTGCAGCGGGCAACGGAAGTTTTGTAGAGGCACTGGGCGAAGCGGGGGCACATGAGGTAATTGCCCTTGATCGCTACCCCGCCATCGCAAGTATCAGACAGGCAGATTTTCTAGAGAGCAACTTTGCTCAGAGAAACCTCGTCACCTTCACAAACCCGCCCTTTGGCAGAAATAATGCACTCTCGATCCCATTTTTCAATCATGCAGCCAAATTCAGCCAAACCATATGTTTTTTGGTCCCGCGCTCCTGGCGCAAGTGGAGTGTTACGAACCGCCTAGACCTTCGCTTCCAACTAATTCACGACAGCGATGTCTTTGTCTCCTATGAGGACAACGCTGGCAATCCGATTCGCAAGAAAAACGGTCTCCGCACCTGCTTCCAGATCTGGCAGCGGCAAGATAACCCTCGCGAGAAGGTTTTGGTGCCGGACAACAGGCTTATTCAAAAGTGCTCGCCTAAGGAGGCAGATATCGCCATCAGGGTCTTCGGCTATGGCTGCGGAACGGTGCTGGAGAACTTCGAGAGAAAACCCAACACCACCTTGATGTTTCTCAGGGTCAATAGCAAGAATGCTGCCAAAGCGCTGTCTGAGTTAGATTTCAGCAGGTTCTCAGAGAGAACCGCATACACTCAAGCGTTAGCCTTTACAGAGATTAATTACCTTCTTAACGAGGCTATTTACAACGATCCGTTCCATGACGAGAGAGCCAAGGACTAAGTGAGCGAGTACTACTCAGACCCGACACAGAACCCCCGCTCGCGCGAATACAAGGGTCCTCGGTCTTCCCTCAAGGACCTCTTCCCCTACCTCAAGCCCCATCGCAAAGCACTTGCCGTTGCCCTTGGACTTTCGGTTTTAGGCTCTGCACTCGCTCTTGCGCAGCCGCTTCTCATAGGCCAACTGATAACTGCTGTTGAGCAGTCAATCGGCTTTGGCAATCTCGCGATCGCGATCGTGGCGTTGGTGATCACCAGCGCACTAGTAAATGCTTTCCAGTATTACCTTCTCTATAAGACCGGTGAGGGTGTTGTGCTCGACACCCGCAAAGCACTTGTCGCAAGACTTCTTCGCCTGCCGATTTGGCAATACGACAAGAGAAGAATTGGTGACCTGGTATCCAGGGTCGGATCCGACTCCACGCTCCTGAAGTCAGTGCTGACGCAGGGTCTGGTTGACGCTCTCGGCGGACTTCTGCAGTTTGTGGGTGCGATTATCGTCATGGCCTTTATTGACCCACTCCTGCTTGGCTCGACTCTTCTGGTTGTCTTCACCGCCGTCTTCGCGATCAGCTTCACCGGAAGAAAGATCCGACGCGCAACCACCAAGGCGCAGCAAAAGGTTGGGCAGATGTCGGCGGCGGTTGAGAGAGCGCTAAGCGCAATTCGGACAATTCGGGCTGCTCGTGCAGAGGAGCGAGAAACCGAGGAAATCTACAAGGACGCCAGGGAGGCCTACGACCAGGGGCTTTCTATTGCAAAGCTTTCGGCAGCCGTTGCTCCGATAGCCCAGGTTGCCTTCAACACCGCGTTTATTGTGGTGCTTGGTTTTGGCGGCCTGCGGGTTGCAACCGGCGCCACCACGATTGCCTCACTGGTGACCTTTGTAATCCTGCTGTTTTTCATGGTGGGTCCACTGATCTCAGCCTTTGGTGCCTACACCTCAATCATGGGAGCCCTCGGCGCCCTGGCCAGGATTCAGGAAATCATGGTGCTTGACGAGGAGGAGCCGACCCCAGTCGGTGATCACAGGCTTGCAAAGAATAAGTCCGCCATTGAGTTCAAGAACGTCGAGTTCCACTACCAAGAGGATGAAGATGAGGAGCCCCAACCAATCCTCAAGGGAATTAGCTTCAAGGTTGAGCGCGGTTCAAGGGTTGCACTGGTTGGACCCTCAGGAGCCGGAAAGTCCACTGTCTTCTCCCTGATCGAGCGGTTCTATGAGCCGACAGGCGGAAAGATAATGCTCGATGGGCAAGACGTAACGGAGTTCTCTCGAAAGTCGCTCCGCGAACAGCTTGGGTATGTCGAGCAGGACGCACCGGTTCTAGCCGGCACCATTCGTGACAACCTGTTGCTGGGTCGGGCTGATGCCACCGATGAGGAACTGGTAGAGGTTTTGGGACAGGTGAATCTAAAGGAAGTATTGGGCCGAGACACTAAGGGTCTTGATGCCCAGGTTGGCGAAGACGGCATCATGCTCTCAGGAGGCGAGAGGCAGCGCCTGGCCATTGCCCGCGCACTCTTGGCTAAACCTCCAATCCTGCTGCTTGACGAGTCCACCAGCGCTCTTGATGGCCCTAACGAGCAGCGCATGCGCGAGGCGATAGACGCCGTTGCTCAGGACAGGACGCTGCTCGTAATTGCTCACAGGCTCTCAACGGTCGTTGACTCAGATCAGATCATCGTGTTGGAGCATGGCCGGATTCTTGGAGTCGGCACCCACTCGGAGCTTGTGAAGAGCACACCGCTGTATGCCGAACTGGCAAAACACCAGCTCTTAGTCTGAGTAGAGTGAGTGGATGGAGTTTCCCTCCCAGCTGGACATCGATTTTGTCCGCAAATTAGACAGCGAAGACAAGCTGGCTGGCTTTCGCAACCTCTTTCACTTCTCAGATCCCGATGTTTGCTACCTAGACGGCAATTCGCTGGGTCGGCTTCCGAAGCGGACCATCGAAGAGGTAAACAGCTTTCTGACTGACGAGTGGGGTCACGAGCTCGTGGACGGCTGGAGCCACTGGATAGACCAGGCCCAGACAGCAGGAGATCTGGTCGGTGAGGCTGCGCTTGGAGCCGCACCAGGACAGGTTTTGGTTTGCGACACGGTCAGCGTGAACTTCTATCAACTCTGTTCAGCGGCAATAAAGGCGAGGGCCGGCCGCAAGAAGGTCATTATTGACTCCTCCAACTTTCCTACCGACCGCTACGTCCTGGCAGGTATAGCAGAGCAGTTCGGCTTGGAGCTGATAACCCTCGACACCGACGGCTCTGGGGGACCAGGAGCAATTTCGATTGACTCAACTTTTGAACTGATAACTCCCGAGCTCCTCAAGCCACACCTCGACGAAGATGTTGCTCTGCTCACCCTGCAGGCCATCAACTACCGTTCTGGCTGCAGACAAGACATCAAGGCCATTACCGAGCTAGCTCGAAACTTTGGGATCTTGGTTGTCTGGGACTGCTCCCACGCCGTCGGCTCGATTCAGCTTGACCTAGATGAAAACGTCGTCGATCTTGCCGTTGGCTGCACCTACAAATACGGAAATTCGGGACCTGGCTCCCCCGCTTGGCTCTATGTCCGCAAGGAATTGCAACCCGAGCTCAGGGTTCCAATTCAGGGTTGGTTCGCCCAGGAAAAGCAGTTTGAGATGGGTGCGTTCTTTGAGCCCAACGATGAAATCCGACGCTTTCAGATCGCCTCGCCCTCAATCATTGGTATCAGAGGGGTCGAGGTTGCCTTCGAGATGATTCGAGAGGCGGGCATTGCAAACATTGAGGCCAAAGCCGCCTTAGGAACCCAGCTGATGATTGCCCTCAGCGAGCAGTGGCTCGCTGAACTTGGCTTCACCCTCGCAACACCTGAGGAACCTTCCAAGCGAGGCGGCCACATCATCTTGAAGCACAAAGATGCAAAGCAAATTGCTCTGGCTCTAAGGAAACTCAAGAAGGTAGTCCCCGACTACCGGGAGCCAGAGGCAATCCGGTTGGCGATATCTCCGCTTCCAACAAGCTTTGAAGAGGTCTTTGAGGGCTTTGGGCGGCTTCGAGATCTAGTCGCATCTGGGGACTACAAGCAGGTGTCAATGGAAGGCAACCGGGTTACCTAAGGAAGAAAATGACTCACGATAAACACGTAACCTACATCTCCTATCTCAAGGTCGATGAGCTACTCGAGCTCCAAGAACCGCTTAGCGAGGGCCCTGAGCATGATGAGCTACTTTTCATAACCATCCACCAGGTCTATGAGCTTTGGTTCAAGCAGCTATTGCATGAGGCATCGGCTCTTCAGGTCGCTTTAGAGGCCGGAGATAGCCACCGCTCACTTGCGCTTCTTGGTCGCATGCGAACCATCATGAAAACTTGCGTCTCTCAGCTGGACATCCTGGAGACCATGACGCCCCTGCAGTTCAACTCCTTTAGGGCCAGGCTCAGCTCCGCCTCCGGTTTCCAGTCCGCACAATTCAGAGAGCTGGAAGCTGTTCTTGGAAGAAGAGACCAGGCTGGCCAAGACGCGGACAAAAAAAGCGGGATGGGAATGGCTGAACACCTGATACCTGGGTCCTCGGCCAGAGAGCGCGTGGAGGCAGCGATGTCGAGAGCATCGCTCTGGGACTCTGCCATGCACTACTTCAATGGGAGACAGGCTCTTCCGGCTGAAGCCCTGGCAAGAGACATTTCTGAGCAGTGGCAGCCCAGCGAAGCAGTCCAAGAGGTGCTGGTGTCGATTCACCGAAACGACCCCGAAGCTGCGATGGTTGGCGAAGCCATGGTTGATCTTGACGAGGGTCTTCAGGAGTGGCGCTATCGCCACGTGAAGATGGTTGAGAGAACAATCGGGCGGAAACTGGGAACCGGGGGCTCCAGCGGAGCTGGCTACCTCGCCTCCACGTTATTCAACCCCGTCTTCCCAGACCTCTGGGCCATCAGAAGCCAGTTCTGAGTTCTAGGCAATTGCAGCTAACCTTGCATCGTGGCAAAAAAGGCAATTTACCCGGGTTCATTTGACCCCCCTACCCTCGGACACCTGTCGGTTGTACGCAGGGCAGCTGGCGTCATGGACGAGCTGGAAATTGTTGTGGTTCACAATCCCAACAAAAACGCGATGTTTTCAGGGGCTAACCGAGTAAAACTCTGGCAAGACTCCCTTGCAGAAGCTGGCCTGAGCAAGGTTCGAGTTTCGTTGCTTGAGGGTGGGCTAATTGCAGAGCATGCTGTCTCCTTAGGAGCAAACGCCATTATCAAAGGCCTACGGACAGCAGCGGATCTTGACTATGAGCTGCAGTTTGCAAACATGAACCGGGATCTGTCGGGGATAGAGACTTTCTTCTTTGCAACAGAGCCTGCCTACTCACACATCTCATCCTCACTGGTTCGTGAGGTTGCAGCCCTTGGTGGAGACGTCTCGGCGCATGTCCCAGGCGCGGTTGCCAAGGCGCTGAGCGAGAGGCTCGGCAAGTGACGCTGATTGTTCAGCTCAAGGAGCTCATTCACAAGCCAGGCAATATGAAGGAAGTTGTGCTTGAGCACACCCTTTCAGAGGCCATTGGAACAGAGGTGATGGGTGTTCCAGCGGGTAGCGCCCTTTCGATACCGGTGAGGCTTGAATCTGTTCACGAGGGAATCCTCGCTACCGCCGAGTTCACGGCCAGGACAACAGGCATTTGCTCGCGTTGCCTCGACGAAATTAGCGATGACATAGATGTTGAAATCCAAGAGCTCTTTATGTACCGGCCGGAGCAGGAGGATGACTTCGTAGTCGAGCAAGACCGCATCGACCTCGAGCAGGCACTAATTGACTCTGTAGTTCCAGCGCTTCCGCTAAAGCCACTGTGCAGTGAAGACTGCGCTGGGTTGTGTGCGAGGTGTGGAATAAGGATGGATGAGAACCCCTCTCACACCCACGAGGACCCTATTGATCCAAGGTTCAGTGCCCTTGAAGGATTTGGGGACGGCTAGGCCTTAGCCATCTCAACCACATTTTTTAACAGCATTGCCCGGGTCATAGGACCGACTCCGCCAGGGTTTGGCGATAGGTGACCGGCAACCTCAGCGACCTGCGGATCCACATCCCCAACTAGCTTCCCATCGACGCGGCTAATGCCGACATCCAAAACAGCAGCTCCTGGTTTGACCCACTCTGGCTTCACAAAGTGTGGGGAGCCGATGGCCGCAACCACGATGTCTGAGCGCCCAACAACTCCAGCTATGTCGGGACTTGCGCTGTGAAGGAGAGTGGGGGTGGCGTCAACGCCCCGGTTGCTTAGCAGCAAGCCAAGTGGCCGACCGACGGTGAGCCCCCTGCCAATCACCGCTACCTCAGCGCCCTTGGTTTCAACCCCATGCCGCCTGAGCAGCTCGATGATTCCATTGGGAGTGCAGGGAAGCGGTGAGTCAAACTTGCCGGTGGCATTCATTACGAGCTTCCCTAGATTTTCCGGATGCAGACCGTCTGCGTCCTTCTTGGGGTCAATTAGCTCGAGCATTTGATTTGCTCTCATGCCAAATGGAAGCGGGAGCTGGACTATGTAACCGGTGACCTCGGAAGCAGAGTTTAGATCGCCAATTGCTGCTCTCACATCGGCCTCGGTTGCTGAGGCAGGAAGGTCGATTCTTATCGACTCAATGCCAACTTCTGCGCAGTCGCGGTGTTTGCCGCCAACGTAAGAGTGCGAACCAGGGTCATCTCCGACCAGCAGAGTGCCTAGGCCAGGAGTGATTCCCTGACCGCGAAGTTTCTCAACCTCTAATGACAGCTCGCGCTTTATTTTGGCTGCGGTAGCAAGACCATCGAGTGCGATTGCCGTCAAGGACTTACCAGTTCTCGAGGCCCTCGTAAAGGGGGAAGGCCTCAGTGAGTTTGTTGACTCTTGCTCTGAGGCTCGGTAGGTCCGCGCCAACCTTGAGAGCCGAGGCGATGATGTCTCCGACCTCGGTAAACTCCTCGACTCCAAAGCCACGAGTTGCCAAGGCGGCAGTACCAATGCGGATTCCGGAGGTGACCATTGGAGGCCTTGGATCGTTGGGCACGGAGTTCTTGTTCACTGTGACACCGGCCTCATGAAGGATGTTCTCAGCGCTCTGGCCATCGATGGCTGCGTCGCGGAGGTCGACCAGAACAAGGTGGACATCGGTGCCGCCCGTCAGAACTGTGACTCCCTCTGCCTTCATGTCTGCCTGTATTAGCCTGTCGGCGATGACCCTGGCGCCGTCAATAGTTCTCTGCTGCTGCTCCTGGAAAGCAGGGGACATGGCTGCCTTGTAGGCAACGGCCTTGCCGGCGATGACGTGCATCAGTGGTCCACCCTGCTGTCCTGGGAAAACGCCTGAGTCAATCTTCTTTGCCCATTCCTGCTTGCACAGAATCATGCCCGACCTGGGGCCGGCGAGGGTCTTATGAACGGTTGACGAGACAACGTCTGCGTAGGGCACCGGAGATGGGTGCACTTTGCCCGCGACCAAACCGGAGAAGTGAGCCATGTCAACCCAGAGCTTCGCGCCGACCTCATCGGCAATCGACCTAAAGGCCGCGAAGTCGAGATGGCGTGAGTATGCCGACCATCCAGCAATTAGCACCTCTGGCCTTGTCTCTAGAGCACGCTCGCGCACCATGTCCATGTCGATCAGGTAAGTCTCCGGGTGCAGCTCGTAGGCGTGAGCCTCATACATCTGGCCCGAGAAGTTGAGCTTCATACCGTGGGTTAGGTGACCACCGTGGGCAAGGCTCAGGCCTAGAATTCTGTCACCAGGCTTTGCAAGCGCCATCATCAGCGCAGCGTTTGCGGTAGCTCCCGAGTGCGGCTGAACGTTTGCGTGTTCCGCGCCATACAGCTCCTTAGCCCGATCTCTCGCCAAATTCTCTGCTACATCCACTGCCTCGCAACCGCCGTAGTAGCGCTTACCTGGGTATCCTTCGGCGTACTTATTTGTCAGGACAGACCCTTGAGTCTGCAGAATTGCACGAGAGACAAAGTTCTCGCTGGCAATCATTTCTAGGGTGCCGCGCTGGCGGTCAAGCTCCTGCTGGAGCACCGCTGCGATCTCTGGGTCTACCTCTGAAAGAGGGGCATTGTGGTTTTCGGCTAGTGGCATGCCCCAAGTTTACAAGTCCCCAGCGGCTTACCATCGCGGCTCGCTCAATAGGATTGAGCACGTGAGTCAAAAAGAGCACTGGGTCCTAACTTTTGTTTGCCCCGACAAACCTGGCATTGTCCATGCAATATCTGGTGCTGTCGTTGACGCCGGCGGAAACATCACTGAGAGCCAGCAATTCACATCTGAGGACACTGGAAGGTTTTTCATGAGGCTTCAGATAGAGGCCGACATCTCGAAGTCCGACTTTGAAAAGCAAATCGAGAAAATCATTGGTGACTTTGAGCTTGAGTACGTGCTCGACTTCGTCGGGCGGCCAATGCGGACTGTGCTGCTCGTTTCGAAGGCCGGTCACTGCCTAAATGACGTTCTATTTAGGCACCGCTCCGAGCAGCTCCCAATTGAAGTCTCAGGGGTATTTGCCAACCACCCAGATCTAAGGTCAATGGCAACCTTCTACGGAGCCGAGTTCGAACACCACGAAATCAATACCGGCGTTGATAAGGCATTGTTTGAAAAGAGACTGCGTGAGTTCATCCATGAGAACAACGTTGAGCTCATAGTTCTCGCTCGCTTTATGCAGATTCTTTCGCCAGAATTCTGCGAGGAGTTTGCCGGTCGAATTATCAACATCCACCACTCGTTTTTGCCAGGCTTCAAGGGCGCTAACCCATACGCCCAGGCACACGCTCGGGGTGTGAAGCTGATCGGTGCCACAGCACACTTTGTTACTGAAGACCTCGACGAGGGCCCAATCATCGAACAAAACGTCACGCGTGTTGAACACAGCGACTCGAAAGGCAAGCTTGTCCAGATAGGCCAAGACGCGGAGTCCAAGACCCTCACCCAAGCAATCAGGTGGTACGCCGAACACCGCGTCCTGCTCGATGGTCAAAGAGCCATCATCTTCCGCTAAACCTCAGTGCCAATGCTCCCGCTGCGGTTACGCCTTGGTTTCCAGCGCCGCCAACGAAGATGTAGAGGGTGTCCGGGATGTCGATGAGGTCGCCTGTGACGCTGCCGCCCCCACCACCGCGAGCTCCAGAGGCGCCATAGATTTCAAAGCTGAGGTTTATTGCACCCTGAGGAACCTCCCAGGTTTGCATGCTGCCGGTGTAGCCGAAGGTAATTGTGCAGAGGTTTCCCTCACAGACCGGTTCCGCGTTTGCGGGCAAGGGTATGAGGAAGACCGAGATTAGAAGTGTGATGAATGAGATGGCATGTTTTTTCATGCCGCAAAAGCTAAAACTCCCTGCAGTTTCCTGCAGGGAGTTTTCCACAGCCCCGGTTGGGGGCTAGTTATTAGGCCATTGCCTCGCGCATGTTCTCAGCGAGGGTTGCCATGAACTCCTCGGTGGTCTGCCACTTCTGGTCCTTGCCGACTAAAGCGGCAAGGTCCTTGGTCATGTGGCCAGACTCTACGGTTTTGATGATCACGTCTTCGAGAGTCTGGGCAAACTTTGCAACCTCAGGGGTGCCATCCAGCTTGGCTCGGTGCATCAGACCGCGGGTCCAGGCGAAGATCGAGGCGATTGGGTTTGTGGAGGTCTTCTCGCCCTTCTGCCACTGGCGGTAGTGGCGGGTGACGGTGCCGTGGGCAGCTTCTGCGAGCGCCGACTTGCCGTCTGGGGTAGTCAGTACTGAGGTCATCAGTCCCAGCGACCCAAAGCCCTGAGCAACGGTGTCGGACTGGACGTCACCGTCGTAGTTTTTACATGCCCAGACATAGCCGCCCTCCCACTTCAAAGAGGCTGCAACCATATCGTCGATGAGCCTGTGCTCATAGGTAAGTCCCGCACTCGCGAACTTGTCCGCGTACTCGGCGTCAAAAACCTCTTGGAAGGTGTCCTTGAAGGCGCCGTCGTAGGCCTTCAGGATGGTGTTCTTGGTTGACATGTAGACGGGGTATCCGCGGGATAGGCCGTAGTTGAATGATGCCCTAGCAAAGTCTCTGATCGAGTCAATGTAGTTATACATGCCCATCGCCACGCCGCCGTTCTCCGGGTACTCAGCAATCTGCATTGTCTGAGGCTCGGAGCCATCGGCTGGGGTCCAGGTCATGGTGACAACGCCCTTGCCCGGCACCTTAAAGTCTGTTGCCTTGTATTGATCTCCGTGGGCATGACGACCAATAACAATCGGTTTGGTCCAGCCAGGTACAAGCCTTGGAACATTGGAGATGATGATGGGCTCGCGGAAGACTACGCCGCCGAGAATGTTTCGAATGGTGCCGTTCGGGCTGCGCCACATCTTCTTGAGTCCAAATTCTTCGACTCTTGCCTCATCGGGGGTGATAGTCGCACACTTCACACCGACCCCGTGGGTCTTAATGGCGTTCGCGGCATCGATGGTGACCTGGTCATCTGTCTCATCACGGTGCTGAACCGAGAGATCGTAGTACTCAAGATCGATGTCCAAGAAGGGCAGGATCAGGTTGTCCTTGATGTCCTGCCAGATGATGCGAGTCATCTCATCGCCATCAAGCTCAACAACCTTGCCAACTACCTTGATTTTGCTCATTTTTCTCCTGAAATTACTGCGCACCTGGCGCAAAGCCTCGCCTAGCCTATCGTTTAGCATTGAACAGTGCGTTTTCTCTCAGCTCTAGTCGGGTCAGTTCTCTCGGCAGCGACTCTGGTGGGGTGCTCAAGTCAAACCGAAGCGCCAGAGCAGGCCCAGGCTGAAATTCGTTACGAATCCCTTATTGGTGTACAGCTGTTTATGTGGCCTTGGGACTCTATTGCTGCTGAGTGCGAGTTTCTTGGAGAATCCGGTGTGGACTGGGTTTTAACCTCACCCCCTCAGGAGCACATCACCGGAGCTGCGTGGTGGACGGTGTATCAGCCAGTTAGCTACAAAATCGAATCAAGGTTCGGATCTCGTGAGCAGTTTGCCAACATGGTTGCCACCTGCAGCGAGCACGCGGTTGATGTCATAGCCGACGCCGTAATCAATCACATGACCGCACAAACCTCGGGAACTGGTTATGCCGGAACCGAGTTCACCAAGTACGAGTATGAGGGCCTCTACTCTCGCGAGGATTTCCACAACTGCAACCTCACCCCCGATGATTCCATCAGTAGCTATAAAGACCTCGCGCAGGTCCAAACCTGTGAACTTCTAGCTCTTAGTGACCTCAACCAGAAGCTAGAAAACGTCCAGAACCAGATCCTCACCTATCTAAACGACCTTCTGTCCCTTGGGGTTGCCGGATTTCGCATCGATGCGGCCAAGCACATGGCGGCAAGCGACCTGAAGGTAATAATCGACCAGCTGCCGGAGGGCACCAGGGTTATCCACGAGGTTATTCGCGGTGGCGGGGAGCCGGTCCAGCCGGAGCAATACCTGGATTCCGGCGAGGTCTGGGAGTTTGACTATGCGAGGAACATGCGCAGCTACTTCAAGAGCGAGGTCATAACGCCTGCCGCCTCCGCAATCAGGTTTAGGGACTTTACCCCCAGCAACCAGACCATTGCTTTTGTCTCAAACCATGACACCGAGCGCAACGGTGAGACTCTCAACTACAACGACGCACGTTACTTTGAGCTTGCTACCGCAATGATGCTCGCGGAGGACTATGGCCAGCCCATGCTCTACTCCTCTTACGCATTTCGTTCCCGCGATGCAGGCCCCTACGAGACCGTAAAGGGCGTCGGACCAATCGACTGCAGCGGAGTGAGCGCACCAAAGGATGACTACACGGCGGACGAGTGGATCTGCCAACACCGTTGGCAATCAACTATCAACATGATTCGATTCCGCGACCAAGTTGGAGCTTCCCCGATCGTTGAAAAGTATCGCGAACGCGGTGTCTACGGCTTTGCCAGGGATGGCGTGGGCTACTTCATAACCAACGTCTTCGACACCCAGGAGATGAGCGTAAGCGTGCCAACCACGTTGCCAGATGGTGAGTACGTGAACCTAATTGACGGCGAGCTGCACCAGGTTGTTGGTGGAGAGCTGACTGCCACCCTGGCACCGATGAGCGCGATAGCACTGTTGGTGAGCGAAACTAAGGACTAAACCAGAGAGTCTTTCCAGGCCTTATAGAGCTTGGCAAACTTTCCACTTCCAGCTGCCAGGACCTTAGGAGCATCGTCCTCAATGATCTTGCCGTGTTCCATGACTAGCACTCTGTCTGCAATCGAAACGGTGGAGAGCCTGTGGGCGATGATAACTGCTGTTCTGCCGGCGAGCAAAGTCTTTAGGCCCCTTTGCACCATGCGCTCTGACGGGATATCCAACGACGAGGTTGCCTCATCCAGAATTAGCACCGCTGGGTTAGCGAGGAAGGCTCGCGCGAACGAAATGAGCTGCCGCTGACCTGCGGACACCCTGCCACCGCGCTTATTCACATCGGTGTCATAGCCCTCGGGAAGACTCAAGATGAACTCGTGGGCACCAACCGCCTTGGCGGCAGACATTACGTCCTCAATTGAGGCACCCGGCCTGCCAAGCTGGATGTTCTCCGCCACGGTTCCCGAGAACAGGTAGGCCTCCTGGGTCACCATCACAACCTCACGCCTAAGGTCCTTGTTGGAAATGTCTCTAACGTCTACCCCATCAATGGTGACATTGCCCAGACTTGGGTCATAGAAACGAGAGATCAGCTTGGCAAGTGTGGACTTTCCAGCCCCTGTAGTTCCAACCAGAGCAATGGTCTGACCCGCAGGAATCTCAAGGTCAAACTTGTGAAGGATAGTGGGGCCTGTCGAATACTTAAATTTAACGCCATTGAAGTGGATATGGCCCTTTGCGCTATCAAATTCGACTGGGCTCTGAGGCTCCGGTACCGAAGGCTCTTCTTCCAGAACACCTGAGATCTTCTCAAGTGCGCTGGCTGCCGATTGGTAGGAGTTATAGAAGATTGCAATCTCTTCCATCGGGTCAAAGAACCTTCTGGCATACAAAATTGCTGCAGTTAGAACGCCAATGCCCAAGGAGCCCTCGAGAACTCTGTAGCCACCCACCAGCAAAACGGCTGCAACGGTGGCGTTTCCGATCAGGATCAGACCTGGGTCGTAAATACCAAAGAGCTGAATGAGGTGGGCATTGTGACCGCGGTAGTCCTCGACGAGCCCACCGAAGTGCTTCTCGTTGCGCTTTTCCTTGCGAAAGGCCTTCACCGCACGAATGCCGGTCATGCTCTCAACGAAGTACTGGATCAGGCGCGAGGAGGCGACCCTCTGCTTGCGGTAGCCGCGGTTCGTCTTCACCTGGAACCAGCGAGTTAGTAGCGCCAGCGGCAACAAAGCTCCGAACAAAACCAGGAACGAAACTGGATCTAGCAGCAGTAGCGCTACCGCTGTGAAGAACATGAACATGGCTCCAATAGCAAGCTCATTCAGACCACCTGCAAGTAGCTCCGCAATCGACTCAAGATCCGAGGTCTGACGCGCAATGACGCGACCTGCGGTGTAGCGCTCGTGAAACTCAACCGAGAGCTTTTGAGTGTGAACAAACATGCGATTTCTAAGGTCGAACACCACGTTTTGAGCAAGTCTGGCCGTAATCATCAGGAAGTAATAGGTCAGAATCGAGGTCATTAGCGCAGCCGACAAGTAAAGCCCGACCACAATCCAAAGCTCGTTGTATTCGCGCATGATCGCTCGAGGTAGAGCCCAGTCGATACCCAAAGCAATCAGAGCGGGACCTGCAACCCTGATGGCCGTTGAGATTACACCCAAGAAGATTGCGAGGATTAGCCTCAGCCGCATCGGGGCAAGCAGCGAACCAAGCAGCCTTCTAGAGCGGGCCCTTACAAAGCGAGACTCCTCTTTGTTAAGGTCTGTGCGCTCCTCATCGTTAGTTCCGTAGAGACTCAAATGTTCACCTCCCGCTCCTTCTGCTCCTCGTCCAAAGAGGTGATCACGTAGCGGTAGTGCTCGCTAGAGCGAATAAGTTCCTGGTGGGTGCCGAAGGCGGTTATCTTCCCGTCCTCCATGAGCGCAACCTTGTCCGCCAACATCACTGTTGAGGGTCGGTGGGCGACAATCAGTGCCGTTGTCTCCTTCAAGACATGCCTCAGGGCATCCTCGACCATAGCTTCGGTGTCGACATCCAGCGCCGATAGCGGATCGTCTAGGACGAGAATTCTTGGGTTTGCTGCCACCGCTCTTGCAAGCGCTAGTCTTTGGCGCTGTCCACCGGAGAGCGAGAGGCCCTCTTCGCCAATTGTGGTATCGAGACCGTCGGGCAGCTCATAGACGAATTGTGCCTGGGCGATCTCTAGGGCCTGCTTAAGATTTTCCTCATTAGCATTGGGGTTTCCAAGTAGCACGTTGTCTCTCACCGAAGAGGAAAACAGGGTGGCATCTTCGAATGCCATGGCGATGTGGCTGCGGAGCTCGCCTCGAGACATCTCTCTGATAGAAAGGCCGTCTATCGTGATCGAACCGCTAGTGACCTCATAGAGCCTCGTGGTCAGCGCGGTGAGGGTTGTCTTGCCGCATCCGGTTAGGCCAATAAGTGCCACGGACTCACCAGGTTCAATCCTCAGGTCCACACCACTAATCAAAGCCTTGGAATCCTCGGAGGCATCCGGATAGCGGAAGTGGACGTCATGGAACTCGAGAAGGCCCTTAGGGTCTGCGACCTGCTTCGGGTTCTCGGGATCAACAATCGGGTTCACCTCATCCATGACCTCAAAGAAGCGCTCGGTGGCGGTCTTCGCCTCAAGGGTGAAGGAGAGCAAGAAGCCAAGCGACTCTGTTGGCCACCTGAGCACCATCACCGTCGCAAAGAAGGCCACCAGGGTCCCAACCGAGACGTCCCCTTGAGCCACAAGCCAGACTCCAGCCAGCATGGAGAGCCCGACTGCCAGCTCAGGAATCAGAATCAAATAGAGCCAGATATTGGCAACGGCTTTGGCCTTACGAATCTCGGTGGACTGAAGGTCGGAGGCCTGGGTCGAAAATTGGTGCGCGGCAAACGCTCCGCGCCCAAAGGACTTTAGGACCCTGACGCCGTGAACTGCCTCTTCAACGCGGGTGGCCAAATCGCCCGATTGATCCTGGGACAGCCTCGCAATGAGCTTGTATTTTCCCTCAAAGAGGAACCCGGCAATCCAGATCGGAATCGTTGCCACAAAAAAGATAAGTCCCAGCCAGAAATTGAAGGTAAAGAGAATTACGAGACCCACGATGATCGTGATCAGGTTTGCCGTGAACAGCACAAGACCAAAGCTCATCCAACGACGAATTAGATGGAGATCCGAGACTGCCCTGGAAAGTAGCTGCCCCGAGGGCCAGCGATCATGAAAAGCAACTGGAAGATCCTGCAGCTTCTCATAGAGCTTGTTGCGCATGTCAGCCTCGACATAGGTACCCGGGGTAAGCACCAACCAGCGCCTAAGCAGCACGAACAGTGCCTCGAGAACGCCAAGAAACAGAATCAAACCGACCGCAGGCAAGAGCGCGTCAAGGCCGCCAGCGACCAAGGAATTCACTAGGTCCTGGAGTAGCTGCGGAATGGCGAGTGCGAACATGTGTGCAGCGATGCCGGCCAGCATCCCAAGGATCAACCTGGGTATGGCCTTCTTCGCAAACGGCACCAGCCGCATAAGAACCTTGAGAGTTCCCGATTCGGAATTTTGCATTTATCTCTTCCGCCACCTTAGGCAGCCTTACAGGCTAACAGAGCGCGGGCCCAAGAGATTCCTAGTGGTAGAAGTGTCGCTCGCCAGTGAAATACATGGTTGTTCCCGCGCTCACCGCCGCCTGAATCACTTCTTCGTCCCGCACGCTTCCACCCGGTTGGACAACAGCCGAAATCCCGCCAGCGATTAGCACCTCTAAACCATCTGCAAATGGGAAAAAGGCATCTGACGCCGCCACCGATCCTGCTGCCCGATCCCCGGCGCGCTGAATGGCTAGGTGGCAGGAGTCAAGCCGGTTCACCTGACCCATTCCAATGCCAACCGCAGCAAGATCCTTGGCCAGCAAAATTGCATTGGACTTCACCGCTCGAGATGCCCGCCAGGCAAACTCTAGGTCTGCCATCAGTGCAGGAGACGCAGGCTTCCCTGAAACCAGCTTCCAAGCTGAAACATCTAGGCCTTCGAAGCTATCTGGTTCTTGAACCAGTAGGCCTCCGGAGATCTGCCTAATTTCGGGACTTGGGAGCTTGTAGTCACCCGAAAGCTCAAGAATTCTGAGGTTCTTTTTCTTGGAAAGTATCTCTAGCGCCTCGGGACTAAAGCTAGGTGCGGCAATCACCTCGGTGAATACCTGGGAGAGCGAAGCTGCGAATTCGGCAGTGACCTCGCGGTTTGCTGCCACCACGCCACCAAAAGCCGATACTGGATCGGTGAGGTGAGCGCGCATGTAGGCAGAGGTTATTGGGTCTTCTGCCCCCGGCTCGGCAATCGCCACACCACATGGGTTAGCGTGCTTGATGATTGCAACTGCAGGCTCAGAGAAGTCATAGGCCGCTCTGACTGCAGCGTCGATGTCTACAAAGTTGTTGTAGGACATCTCCTTGCCTCCGAGCAGCTTCGCACTCGCCACACCCGTATTACCGTCAACGAAAAGTGATGCTGCCTGGTGGGAGTTTTCTCCGTAGCGCAGGTCACCACTCTTGGTAAAGCCGAGCGAGAGCCGCTCAGAGCCAAGCTGCCCAGCTAGCCAAGAGGAGACGGCAGCGTCATAGTTGGCGGTGTGACTGAATGCCTCAAGCGCGAGCTGTTTTCTCAACTCAAGATCTGTGCCACCGTCTTCGATTGCCTCAATGATTGCTGGGTAGCGCTCTGGGCTGACAACGATTGCAACGTTGGCGTGGTTCTTGGCGCTCGCTCTAACCATCGCCGGTCCACCAATGTCGATTTGCTCAACACTCTCGTCGAAGCCGGCGCCCGCTGAAACAGTCTCCACAAATGGGTATAGGTTCACCACAACAAGCTCAAAGGGTTCAATACCAAGGCTCTCAAGCTGCTCGACGTGAGAGTCGAGTCTTAGATCTGCCAGCAGTCCTCCATGGATTGCTGGATGCAGGGTCTTGACCCTGCCGTCCAAGGACTCGGGAAAGCCCGTGACCTCGCTCACCTCGCTCACCGCGATTCCGGCCGCAGCAATCTGCTTAGCAGTCGATCCGGTAGACACGATTGCCACACCGGCCTTGGAAAGAGCGGTGGCAAGTTCAATTAGTCCAGTCTTGTCAGAGACCGAGATCAGAGCCCGCCTGATTGCTACCTTGTCTCTCAACTCGAAACCTCCTCGAGCTTCAGCTCGTCACTTGCAATTGCCTCAATGGTCTTCACAAGCTGCTGCTTTTCAATTTCTTTGATCCGTTCGTGAAGCTCGTGCTCTGAGATGCCTGCTGGAATTGCCATGCTCTGCTGGGCTATAACGGGTCCTGTGTCGACGCCTGCGTCAACTATGTGGATCGTGCTTCCGGTTTCTGTCGCGCCGGCTGCCAGAGCATCGCGAACCGCGTGAGCACCAGGGAACTTCGGCAACAAAGATGGGTGAAGGTTGATAATCCTTGGGTAGTACCTGTCGACAAAACTCTTTGGAAGCACTCTCATAAATCCAGCAAGCACAATCAGGTCAGGTTGGTGGATGTCGATGTTGCTCGCGAGAACCTCGGCCCACTCGTCCTTGGAAGCGAAACCGCCGGGCTGGACCACAAAGGTTGTCTTGTCGAATAACTCCGCATGCTCGAGGCCCTCAGCGGCTCGATCGGCACCGACAGCCAATACCTTTGCGGGATAAAGCGGGTTGTCACAGGCTTCCAGGAGCGCCTTTAGGTTGGAACCTGTTCCGGAAATGAGTACAACAATCGAGAGCACGGCCAAAGTCTACTTTCGCTCATCCGCACTGGAGTAGGGCTGCACCACCACAAGCGAAGCTAGGAACGTCGGCACTAGAACCTGGACAAAGATGATTCCGGCAAAAACCAGTGCGTCGATGCCAACCCACGAGAAACGCCCAGGACCAAAACTGCCACTAGCCGCAAGTGCCAAGAGCAGCGCCAAAGCTGCCGCAACGGTTGCGGCGACCAACGCCAAAGCGCTCGCCGCACCAAAGCGGGTTGCGTACTCCCACCTAAGTCCATCCGAGAACTTTCTAGATAGCACGGTGGCGAAAAACGCAGCCAGCACCGGCACCAACGCGAACAGTATGCCGCGTTCGAAAGCTCCGGTTGGGATGGCGGCAAAGACAGGCATCGCCGGAAGCGGCCCAAGCTGAGTGGCTAGCGGGGAGACGTAGCTTCCCTCACCGATTGCGAAGCCAACTCCGGAGATCCAGCTGGCGCCAAAGGCAATCAGGTTGGGAAGGATTGCTAGCTGCCCAATGGTCAGCATCAACCCGCCAAATAGGCTCAGGCCAAGGCCCTGATAAAGCCGCAGCACCTCAATCCAGCCAAACCCAAGGGCAAGGGCAATCATTAGCGAGCTTGTAATCAAAAGGGTGGCAATCACCGAGACACCGATTCGTGTGGCCGGAGGCAGAACAGTCTTTATAGACCAGTGGAGCTTTTCAAATGCCGAGCTGGCAAGACCCCTGAGAAACACCCGCTCTCTCGCCTCTGGGCCATTGGCTACCTCAAACAGCTCAAAACGCCTTCCGGAGATAGACGCGATGAAAAGTAGCCCGCCAAAGAATGCGGCTGGGATAAACAGCGGACCCCACTCTCCCATCACCACAGCCTCTGTCTGGATCACCAGGCTCAGCCCATAGGAGATGCCTCCAAAGGCGGCAGCGCCGCCTAGCCAAGCGGGCCAAAGCGAGGATGCAGCGCTGAGTCTGTAGCCAATTCGAATTGCCATCAGTGCCATCAGCAGGGTTAGCCCCAGTGGTAACACGCTCAGTGTGAAGGCGGGGAACGCAATGCCAACTAACTCGCCAGCTGAAAAGTGAAGGGGCACGCCACAGGCGAGCAGGAATGCATAACCTGCGACCTGCAGGGCAACTATCCAGTCAACGGAGCCGTCACCCTCGACAAACCAGGCAAGTGTCAGCGGAGCAACAATTAGGCCTACAACCGAGGCGATGATGATGAGCGCTTGTAGCGCCGCAATCGCAAAGCTAAGCCCCCGGTTCACCGAACTACAGCTTGCTTACTATTTCCCGCATCAGTTCGGCAGTCTCCGAGGGGGTCTTGCCCACCTTTACACCCACTGCCTCGAAGGCCTCTTTCTTGGCCTGCGCGGTTCCGGCTGAGCCTGAAACAATTGCGCCAGCGTGGCCCATGGTCTTGCCCTCAGGGGCGGTGAAACCCGCTACATAGGCAACGACCGGCTTGCTGACGTTCTTGGAAATGTACTCGGCGGCTTTCTCTTCGGAGTCGCCACCAATCTCACCGATCAGAACGATTGCCTTAGTCTCGGGGTCCTTTTCGAACGCCTCGAGCGCATCGATGTGAGTGGTGCCAATCACGGGGTCTCCACCAATACCGATGGCAGTTGAGAATCCGATGTCCCGAAGCTCAAACATCATCTGGTAGGTCAGGGTGCCGCTCTTTGAAACAAGTCCAATCGGACCGCGACCTGTGATGTTCGATGGGGTAATACCTGCATTGGACTGCTCAGGAGAGATGATTCCGGGGCAGTTTGGTCCAATCAACCTGGTCTTCTTGCCCTTTTCGACGTTGTAGGCCCAAGCAGCTGCGGAGTCGTGCACCGGAATACCCTCGGTGATGGCAACAGCCAGCGGGATCTCAGCGTCGATGGCCTCGATGATGGCCGCCTTCGCAAAATCTGGTGGAACAAAGATTACGGAGACATTGGCCCCGGTTTTCTCCATGGCCTCCGCAACAGAGCCAAAGACTGGCAGCGACTTACCCTCGACCTCGACGCTCTCGCCGGCCTTTCTGGGGTTTACACCGCCAACAATGTTGCTGCCGCCTGCGAGCATGCGCTGAGTGTGCTTCATGCCCTCGGCACCTGTCATGCCCTGGACTATGATCTTGGAGTTGGAGTCTAGATAAATTGCCACTGTCTGTCCCTTACCTGTTCGCCAGCTTCGCGGCCTCGTCAGCGCCGCCATCCATGGTCTCGGCCAGAGTGACCAGAGGGTGAGCGTAGTCAGCCAGAATTGCTCGGCCCTGGTCTACGTTGTTGCCATCAAGTCTCACGACAAGCGGCTTGGAAGCCTTGTCTCCTAGGGTGTTCAAAGCGCCCACAATTCCGTTAGCGACTGCGTCACAGGCAGTAATTCCACCGAAAACATTTACAAACACGCTCTTGACCTGGGGGTCGTTCAGGATGACATCTAGACCTGCCGCCATGACCTCTGCCGATGCTCCGCCTCCAATGTCCAGGAAGTTCGCCGGCTTCACGCTTCCGTGACGCTCACCTGCGTAGGCAACGACATCAAGAGTTGACATCACAAGGCCAGCTCCATTGCCGATAATTCCGACCTCACCGTCAAGCTTGACGTAGTTGAGGTCAAGGGCCTGGGCCTTTGCCTCCAGGGGATCAAGCTGATCGCGTTCCATCTCTTCGCGCTCGTGGCGGAACTCCGCGTTGTCATCTAGAGAAACCTTGCCGTCAAGGGCAATGATGTCGCCGTCCGCAGTGAGCACCAGTGGATTGACCTCAACCAGGGTCGCGTCTTCTTTGGTGAAGACCTCATAGAGCTTCACGAAGACATCGGAAACCTTGTCCTGCAGCTCTGCCGGGAAGCCGGCCTGCTTCGCAATCTCCAGAGCCTTGGCCTTGTCGATGCCAGATACTGCCGAGATCGGCACCTTTGCGAGTGCATCTGGGCGCTCAACCGCAAGCTGCTCAATCTCCACGCCACCTTCAACGCTGCAGAGCGAGAGGAAGGTGCGGTTGGAACGGTCCAGCAAAACTGAGAAGTAGAACTCTTTGTCAATCTGGGCACCCTGGGCAATCATCACGCGCTTTACGACGTGGCCCTTAATGTCGAGCCCGAGGATCTCCTCGGCACGCTCCCTGGCCTCTTGTGGGTTGTGAGCAAGCTTCACGCCACCTGCCTTGCCACGGCCGCCAGTTTTGACCTGTGCCTTGATGACCACGGTTCCGCCAATTTCCTTGGCGGCCTGTTCGGCCTCTTCTGGGGTGTCTGCGATGCGACCTGCCAAAACGGGGACCCCATAGGCCTCAAATAGGTCGCGTGCTTGATATTCAAATAAATCCACGGTGAAATTCGTTTCCTGTGAGAGCGGACAACCCGCTAAGTCTAGCGAACGGCTATTGGCCTAAGCCCGCTAAAGCTTGGTAATTGGTGCCATTTTCACAAGTAGCCGCTTGGTTACCCCGCTATCGAAGGAAACCTCGGCGGTTTGCTTGGGTGGAGTGCCGGTAACTCCAACTACGGTGCCATCGCCGAAGCTCTCATGATTTATGCGATCGTTCAGAGCTAACTCCAGGTCCTTGTTGTCCCGGATGGAGCTGGCTGTAATTGCACCCTCCCACCTACTCGGCCTAGGAGCCGTTGCTGCTATCGAGCGTTCGGTACCAACATTCTCAAGAAGCTCAGGCGGGATGTCAGAAAGAAAGCTCGAGGGCGCCATGGATGCGGTTGAGCCAAACACGGTTCGCTGCAGGGCATGGGAGAGGGTGAGCTTTTTCTTGGCCCTTGTCATCCCGACATACATCAGCCTGCGCTCCTCTTGAAGGCCTCCCGGCTCATCAAAAGCCCTAACGTGAGGCAGGGTGCCCTGCTCGATTCCAATCATGAATACCTGATCAAACTCCAGTCCCTTGGCGGTATGGAGGGTCATCAGGGATAGGTTTCCGGAATCATCGACGATCTCGTCGGCCGCGGCCGCGAGGGTCACCTCGGCAAGGTAGTCGGAGAGGGTTCCTTCGGGAAACTTGGCCTGCCACTCGTAGAGCTGACCCAGCAGCGCATCGAGGTTTTCAAGTCTTGCCTCATCCTGAGGGTCCCGACTGATCTCAAGTTCGGAGCGATAGCCGCTCTTGATAAGCGCCTGCTTGAGAACATCTGCAGGACCATCACTTGCGCTCATGGCATCTAGCTCATTTAGTAATTTGCCAAATTCGTCGATTGCTCCCGTGAGCTTTGGACCTAGCCCCAGCTCTTGAGAGCGCAAAAGGGCCTGCCTGATAGAGATCTCATTGGATCTTGCGAACTGAGAGATCTTGGCCTCTGTCTTGTCACCAATCCCGCGGGCTGGGACATTTATGATGCGCCTGACCGCCTCGTCATCTCGGGCGTTTGAGATTGCTGCTAGGTAGGCAAGGGCGTCCTTGATCTCCTTGCGCTCGAAGAACTTGAGGCCACCGATGACTGCGTATGGGACGCGTTGAACCTTGAGCTCGTTCTCGAGTGAGAGCGTAAGGGCATTGACTCTGTAGAGGACAGCCATGTCGCGATAGTTGGTGCCGCTCTCGTGCAGCTCCTTAACCTGGTCAACGACAAATGCTGCCTCGTTGCGCTCGTCGTAACCGGTGAAGAGGGTCACTTTGTCACCCGCTCCACTGTCGGTCCAAAGGTTCTTGGGCGGACGATAGGGGTTCTGGGAGATGACGGCATTTGCGGCCGAGAGGATGTTTTGAGTGGAGCGATAGTTCTGCTCCAAAAGTATCGTCTCGGCTCCCGGGAAGTCCCGCTCAAACTCGGTGATGTTTCTGATGTCCGCACCCCGGAAGGCATAGATGGACTGGTCGCTATCTCCCACCACAGTCAGATCCGCGGGCGGCATAACCTCACCCGTTTCCTCGTTGACGAGCTGGTGCTCGGGTGGAAGAGGTCTGGTGAACTCCCGGATTAGGGCGTATTGCGCATGGTTAGTGTCCTGGTACTCGTCGATCAGGACATGGCGGAACTTCTTTTGATACCTCGCTCGAACCTCGGGAAATGCGCGCAGCAGGTTCACCGTCTCCGCGATCAGATCATCGAAATCGAAGGCGTTATTTCGTTTCAGTTCCTGGGTGTATGCCTGGAATACCTCGGCGACGATTCGCTGCCTGGGGTTTGAGCGATCTGCGTTCCTAGCAAAATCCTCAGCATCCTTGAGCTCGTTCTTTGCGTTTGAGATCATCGCGGCAGCCTGCTGGGGCTTGATGTCGGCATCCTCCGCCCCGGCCCCGCGCAAGAGCCTGCGAAGCAGGGCTCTGGTGTCCCCAGAGTCATAGACGGTGAAGTTGGAATCATGGCCAAGCCGCTCGGCCTCGCGCCTAAGAATCTGCAGGCAGGCGGAGTGAAAGGTTCTTATCCACATACCCTCGGCCGATTGCCCAATCAGGGACTCCACCCGCTCCCGCATCTCGGCAGCAGCCTTGTTGGTGAAGGTAATTGAAAGTATTTGCGAGGGCCAGAGCTCTTTGGTTGCGAGCAGGTGGGCAATGCGGTGGGTGAGGACTCTGGTCTTACCCGAGCCGGCACCCGCGACAATCAAGAGTGCACTGCCCCTATAGAGGACAGCCTTCCGCTGCTCGGGATTGAGCCCCTCAAGCAGTGGATCGATTTCGGCTGGAACCCTGGACATCTTGCGTAGCCTAGGGCAGGGCAGCTACAACTTCGGCTAGCAGGTCAGGCTGGTCGGTAAAGATGCCGTCCACCCTGGTGGCAATCAGCCTTTCGAACCAAGCTCGCCACTCGCCCTCGGCGGTCTCAGTTCGCGCGGTGTAGGTAAAGATGTACAGCCCCTTTGACTTGGCCCTTGCGACCAGGTCACCCTGCAGCACCATTGGTATAGCCACCGAGACTCCATCAAAGTTCTCGGCGATCTCCTCGAGCAGCTCGTCCTCGAGTTCGCTGAAACCCTCTGGCAGCATGTCTGGCGCTGAGAGAAAGACATACTGTGCCCGGCTGCCAATTGCCTCTTTAGCTCTGCGCAGAACACCAAACTCAAAACACTCGATGGTTACCCTTACACCGCGCTCATCGAGATCTGCTTCCTCGAGAATCTGCGTCAGCGCTTCGACCGAATCAAGGCCGGCATCAAAGAAGTGCTTTCCGTATTTGAGCTCAATGATGAGGTGGCGGCCGTCAAAGCCGGGGTGATTTACGACCTCTCGAAGGGTGGGGATGTGGTACTTGCCATCGTGACTTGCAGACTCCTGGCGGCCATCGGGATATCGTTCAATCGCCCTGAGTTGTGCGACGTCCTCTGCCTTCAGCTCATCAACCATGTTGCTCAGAAAACTGTGCTTTTGGATATCAGTGGTGTGAGTGAGGTCCCGATCGTGACGAATCACGGGAACCCCGTCTTGAGTCATGACAATGTCAAACTCAATTGCGGCAGCGCCTAACTCGAAGGCGTGCTCGAAAGACTCGATGGTGTTCTCAGGCAGATAGCCGCATGCACCGCGATGCCCGAAGACCTCCACTGCTACTCCCACTCGATCGTGCCGGGAGGCTTCGAGGTGACATCTAAAACAACTCGGTTCACACCCTCGACTTCGTTGGTGATTCTGTTCGAGATCTTTGCCAATAGCTCGTAGGGCAGCCTCGACCAGTCTGCAGTCATCGCATCCTCCGAGGAAACCGGGCGCAAAACAATTGGGTGTCCATAGCTACGGCCGTCACCCTGCACGCCAACAGATCTAACATCCGCCAAAAGAACTACTGGGCACTGCCAGATCTCCCCGTCCTTGCCCGCAGCGGTCAGCTCTTCCCGCACGATCGCATCTGCATCGCGCAGCAGGTCTAGTCGCTCCTTGGTGACCTCTCCAACAATTCGGATGCCAAGGCCGGGCCCTGGGAATGGATGACGCTGCACAATCTGAGCAGGGAGCCCGAGTTCAGCACCTATTGCCCTGACCTCGTCCTTGAACAAGGTCCGCAAGGGTTCCACCAGTTCAAAGTCGAGATCATCTGGAAGGCCGCCAACGTTATGGTGGGACTTGATGCCGGCAGTTACCCCACCCCCGGATTCGACAACGTCCGGGTAGAGGGTTCCCTGAACCAAGAACTTGATTGGCTGGTTGTCATCAATAGCCTCGGCCACAAGCTTGCGCTCGGCCTCCTCGAAGGTCCTGATGAACTCCCTACCTATGATTTTTCGCTTTTGTTCGGGATCGCTAACTCCACTGAGGGCTCCTAGAAACTTCTCCTCGGCGTTTACAACAACAAGCTTGATGCCGGTGGCGGCAACATAGTCGCGCTCAACCTGCTCTGCCTCGCCCTTGCGCAACAGGCCGTGATCAACAAATACAGCGGTCAGCTGATCGCCAACCGCGCGATGAACAAGTGCTGCCGCAACTGCTGAGTCCACTCCGCCAGACAGACCGCAAATCACCCTCGCGCTTCCAACCTGGGCACGAATCTTTTCAACCTGCTCAGCAATGACATTGCCCGAGTTCCAACTCGGCTCAATGCCTGCACCTTCGTAGAGAAAGTTCTTCAAAACCTGCTGGCCCTGCTCGGAGTGCTTGACCTCTGGGTGCCACTGGACACCGAAGATTCGCTTGTCTAAGTTCTCGAAGGCCGCAACCGGTGTTGTTGCGGTTGAGGCAAGCACCTCAAAACCGCTGGGAGCCTCCATTACCTGATCGCCGTGGCTCATCCAGCACACTTGAATCTCAGGCTGGGAGGCAAGCAAAGTCCCGCCAGAGCTCAGCTTGAGATCGGTTGCCCCGTATTCTCTCTTGCCGGTCTTATCGACCCTGCCACCCAGTGCCTGGGCCAGAACCTGAAAGCCATAGCAAATGCCTAAGACCGGTATGCCAAGCTCAAGAATTTTTGCATCAAGTCTGGGGGAGTTTTCCTCGTAGACGCTCGAGGGCCCTCCGGAGAGGATGATGGCTGCAGGATTCTTCTGGGCGACCTCAGCCGCAGAAATGTTGTGCGGAACTATCTCCGAATAGACGTTTGCTTCCCGAACCCTGCGGGCAATCAGCTGGGCATACTGAGCGCCGAAGTCGACCACTAATACCGGCTTCATTTGCCCTCTAGTTCTCTGAGCTGCTCCCTAGCAAGCTTTGCGTATTTGGCCTCGGTGTAGAAGCTCAGAAATGGCACGACACCGCCCGCTCCGATAATTAGGAACCTTGTAAACGGCCAGCGCATCCGGGTCCAAAGCCTGAAATCAGCAAGCAAATACACAACATAGAGCCAGCCGTGAACTATCAAGATCAAAACTGTCAGGTTCAAACCGACCTCTGGCAGCCCCTCGCCATCAATGCCGTAGCTCTCAAAGGAAATAACCCCGTTGGGACCAAACACCCAAAGGTCATAACCTAAAAACGGCAGCCTTCTAATACCCCAGGTCACCATCAACAAAAGCAGGAAGACGCCTGTTACGTAAGAGGAGACTTTGTAGAACTTCAGCACCGAGTAAATGGCAGGAATCTGGCTCGGTGAAGGGGAAGACATGCCCTAAGTCTACTTAGCGATTTCACCCAATTTGGTCAGTGCAAGTGACTTGGCTTCGTCGCTGTCGTGTCCAGAAATTGCTGCCTCAAAGACCTCGCGTGCTTCGTCGTGGGTGACCGAAGATAGGGCCGTCCTAACGGCACCAACCTGAGACCTTGAGGAGGAAACCGAGTCGTAACCCATACCTGCTAGCACCACGGCAAATGCCGGGTCAGAGCCGCTTTCCCCACAAACTCCGGAGTAAATACCGGCCTTCTTGGACTCGATGGCAATTTGGTTCAAAGACGCAATCAGGGCGGGCTGCCAAGGGTTGAGCATGGCACCCAGGTTTGGGTTCATGCGGTCAGAGGCGAACAGGTACTGCGAAAGATCGTTGGTGCCAACAGAGATGAAATCAACTACTCCCTTGAGCTTCGAAATCTCATAGACAATCGAGGGGGTCTCAACCATGATTCCGACCTTGAACTGACCTGCGGCCTTGGCAAGCGAGGCGAACTCTTTCGCCTCAGCGGCCGTCGCAACCATTGGAGCCATTACCCAGACTTCGCGACCAGAGGCCTTACGGGCCT
Source organism: Aquiluna sp. (assembly GCA_028095925.1). GTDB lineage: Bacteria > Actinomycetota > Actinomycetes > Actinomycetales > Microbacteriaceae > Aquiluna. The sequence goes on along the minus strand of JAOHCW010000001.1, from coordinate 116,492 downwards.
CCTCCAATGCCTCGAGCTGCGAAACAATGAACTCCCGATGGTCTCTAACAAGCCTGAATCCGCGAACTCCCAGAGCAGGATTCTCCTCATCTGGCATTTTCAGAAACGGAACGGGCTTGTCACTTCCGGCATCAATCGTCCTCACAACAATCGGCCCCTCAGGGCAGGCAGTAAGGATTTCGGTGTAGGACTGGATTTGTCTTTCGATGGTTGGCTCGGTCGTGGCCGACAGATAAAGAAGCTCTGTGCGGAACAGTCCAACACCCTCTGCCGCGGTTGCAGCGGCGGCAACGGCATCCTCAAGCGAGCCAATGTTTGAGCGAACCGGAATTACTGGCTCTGTGGACTTGGCAACGAAGCTGATGGCCTTGGTCGCATCTGCCGCGGTTCCGCCAATTACGACCCTGTCGCCAACAGGGTCGACCAAAACCATTTGGCCATCTTTGAGTTCTTTTGCACCTGAGCAGGAAACAACCGCAGGAATCGACTTTGAGCGGCAGATGATGGCGGTGTGGGAGGTCGGGCCACCTTGAATCGTAATTACCCCCACCACCGCAGAAGTGAACTGAGCGGTATCGGCGGGAGAGAAGTCTTCGCCGACAATTACAAACTTTCCGGTCTCTGGAAGATCTAACCCCAGAAAGATGCCGTGAATGTTTGCCGCAACCCTTTTTGCCAGGTCTCTAATATCCGCAATGCGCTCCTCAAATGTGGGGTCACCGGAGAGTAGCTCGGCAAAAGTCTCCATGGCATTCACAAAAGCCGTGCCAGCCTCCCAGCCATCATCAAGCTGAGCAACAGCTGAATCAAAGAGGCTCTCGTCCAACAGGATCATTCCTAGCGCCTCGAAAATCTCAGCGGATGTCTCGCCTGCCTTCTCGGCAAGGCTCTCTAGTTCGCTTGAAACCTCGTCAACTGCTTTGCGCAGCTTTGCCTGCTCGGCATCAATATCTCCAGAATGCTTTGCCGGAATTGGAAGTGGCTCAGCCTGACGGACGCGAAAGACCTCCGCGGTTACCGCCTCGAGCCCAACGCCGAGGCCTGAGAGGACCTGTTGAGTCAAAATTAGCCTTTTAGAAACTGCTGAATCTGGTCGATTATGGCCTGTGCCTGAGCCTCGTCTTCGGTGTCAACCTCGACAGTTAGCTCTTCGCCCGTCTTGCCTTTCATGGCCATTAGACCGAGTGGAGAGTTGGCCTTAACCAAGTTCCCGCCGACCTTGCCCATCCTGATTTCAAGACCGGACTCTTTCACAAGCTTCACGATCTGACCTGCGGGCCTTGCGTGAAAGCCGATCGGGTCTTCGATTGTGACAGTGGCCGTGACGGTTGACATTCTTTCTCCTTACAATCCCTCAGGATGCTAGCAATTAATCTTTGAAGTTACCCCAGAAGGCCCTGACGAGCTACCTGACGTTTGTGATTGTCGATTGTCTCGACTAGATACTCCGAAAGCGGGTGAGAGGCTGAAATCCCGCACACCTCTTGGGCAAACTCCGAGGTTGAGAGGCTGGTGAGAAGAAGTTGCAACCTCGCCACTTCAGGGTCGTCATCATTTTCAAAGGCTAGAGCTGCCGAGACCACATCCAGCAGGTGCTCAGGGCGACCGTAGTGCTCTGCGTACTGAGCCGCAGGGCCAATCAGCCTCTCGAGCCGTGAGAGCTTTCTAATGGGATCACGACCCACGCGCTCGACCTGGTCATCTATTGCGGGACTAGTGATGCGCCTTAGGGTCTTTTTCACATATCTACTGTGTGCTGCGGGGTCGAAGTTGTGTTTGCGCACAAGAACCTTCGACGTCTCCTCTAAAACAGCCTTGGTCTTCTTCATCACGGCTGGGTCATTGAGTGCCAAAACAACCGTTGCGTGGCCTTCCTGCTGGCCCAAATAGGCAGCGGATAGGTGAGAAGTATTGACAGTGAAAAGCTTGCGCTCGATAAAGGGCTCAAGCCTGTCGACGAATGTAGCTGAAGGAATCTCCAGCTTGATCCCGGTGAGATTGCTCGAGTCAATAACCCATTCGCAAAACGCCTCCACAGCAACGTCGGGTTCTGAGCCATCAGGTTGGATTGGGACGATTCGGTCAACAGCCGTGTTGGCAAAAACCGCAACCGAATCCAGGTTTTCAACTGTGCGAATCTCGGACTTCAGAATGTCCGTCGCATTGATTGCATTTTCGCAGGCCATCACAACAGCTGGCTTTGAAAGAGTTCTCGCTGAAAGCCCCTCTGCGATCACGGGGGCAATCAGGGGCAAAATATTTGCGCCCACTGACGCAGTAATGATCTCGGCCTTTGCTAGCTGGCCGATTAGCTCAGATCGCTGCTCGACAGAGTGCAGGGCTCGATAGTTGGCGTAGGTCTTCTTTTGCGAGCCCGCTCCGAGCTCGGTGAGGGTGTAACTGCCTCTTTCATTGAGGGCATGGATAAGGCCTGGGTTTACATCCGCAAAGACCACAAAGTAGCCGGCGTCCTGAAGGACGGCACCAATAAAGCCGCGGCCGATGTTACCGGCGCCGAAGTGAACGGCTATTGGTCTTTCGGAGTTCATAATTGCTTTTCTTTATCAGTGGCCTAGGCCACACCGCCATCTAAAATCAGCTCGAGAACCTGGTCAGCACCGCCAGAAGCCACTAACAACTCAAGCTTGGTCTCGTCTTGAATTAGCTCAGCTAGGTTGCCAAGAATTTCGACGTGGCCGTCACCACTCGAGGCTATTCCCAACACACAACTGACCTCCTCATCACCCCAAGTGATCGGCGATGCAAGTCGCAGGAATACCAGCTGGTCAAAAATTACGTGAACACGAGATTCGTCAGTTCCGTGAGGGATTGCAAATCCCATTCCGATTGCCGAGGAGAACTTTTGCTCTCGCTCCCACATCGCAGCTGCATATTCTGGACCAATGGCGCCCAGTTCTCGAAGTAGCTCGCCGCAGATGCGCACGGCCTCCTCTGGTGAGGAGGCCGTGACATCTAACCGGATTCCGGCCCTTTGAATCAGATCAGGCATCGCTGATTTCGTGACCTTCCTGAATCTCATTGACCAGCTGAGCGATACGCATATCTCCCAGGAACATGTCAAAGATGATTACAGGTGAGTCAGGAACGGCCTGCTTCGCACGCTGCGAGAGGCCACGATGGACCAGCACCAAGTCATGCGTGGTGTCAGCCAACTGATTCACAGGGGAGTGAGTTACCTCGACGCCGTTTGCCTTCAGCTGCTTGGCCAGCATTCTGGCAACCATGACCGAGGAACCCATTCCAGCCTCGCAAGCAACAACTACGTGCTTGACGTCAGCTCCAGAAATGCTTGCCATGGATTACTCCGCACCGCCGGTCTTCATCGACTTGCTCTTGGCCTTTGCGGCCTCGAGGTCATCATCGCCATCCTTGGAGGCTTTGAGAATCACAAATGCGACGAGGAAGGAGACGGTGGCCGAAAGGAGAATTCCTAGCAGCACACCAAAGTGGTTTCCTGGAGGGGTAACCGCTAGGTAGGCGAAAATTGAGCCTGGGGCTGGTGTTGCCACCACGCCAACGCCAGTTACTAGGAAGGTAGCAACACCAGTTGCACCACCTGCAATGGCAGCCAAAACCAAAATCGGCTTCATTAGGACGTATGGGAAGTAGATCTCGTGGATACCACCCAAGAAGTGAATCACGATCGCGCCTGGAGCACTTCCGCGTAGAACCTTGCTTCCTGCTGCTAGCCAGACGGCAACAAGGATTCCCAGTCCTGGACCTGGATTGCTCTCGAGCATGAACATGATGGACTTGCCAGCTTCTTCAACCTGAGCGACTCCAAGTGGAGCGAGCACACCGTAATTTATGGCGTTGTTGAGGAACAGAATCTTTGCAGGCTCAATCAGGATTGATGCCAGTGGCAGCAGTCCTGTGTCAACCAGTGCCTTCACACCGGCGCCGAGAGTGTCGGAGAAGGTGTTAACGACCGGTCCGATACCTACGAAACCAAGGATGGCCATTAGGAGACCCGAGATACCCAGAGAGAAGTTTCCGATGAGCATTTCGAATCCTGGAGGGGTGACTGGGTCTAGTACGGCATCAATCTTCTTCAAGATCCATGCAGCTAGAGGACCAATAAGCATGGCACCTAGGAACATTGGAATTGAAGCGCCGACAATCACACCTACGGTTGCGACAGAACCGATAACGGCACCGCGCTGACCATGAACCATGCGACCACCGGTGTAACCAATGAGGATTGGAAGCAAGTTAACGATCATTGGGCCGACCATCGAGGAGAGTTCCTCATTTGGTAGCCAGCCAGTTGGAATGAACAGTGCTGTCAGAAGACCCCATGCGATAAACGCACCGATGTTCGGGATCACCATTCCAGCTAGGTTTCCACCTATTTTTTGAGCCGCTGCACGCCAGCCAGTGTGGCCGCCGTCACCCGCGGGTATAAAATTAGCCATGGGTACTACCTTCCTTTAGGGGGTTGTATTCATTGGGCGCTGTCGCTGCTGTGGCTTGGTTTGGGGCCCGCCCTAGCATTGACATCTCCCTTTTTCCAACGGTTTCGGCAAGGAACCGAGGAAATCTAATTGGCAAGTGCAACTTCAACACCTGCCTTACTGAACGCCTCGACGTAAGTCGGGTCGGCGTCAACATTTGTGACCACGCGGTCAAACTGATCAAAATCTGCGAAACGGGCTGGGTAGGTTGGACCAAACTTGCTGCTGTCAGCTAGCAGGATGCGCTCTACAGAGCGGGACATCATGGTCTTCTTTACTAGAGCCTCGTCGGTGTCGTAAGCGGTCATGCCACCTTCAAGTCCGATGCCATTGACACCGAGAAAGCTAACCACTGCGTTGAAGTCAAGTAGGTCCGCAACCGTCTTCGCTCCCACTGCGGAGAGTGTGGCAGGCCTAATACGTCCTCCCAGAATGGTTACCTGAGTTGTGCTGTCGGCAAGCTTGGAGGCGAGAGTGATGTGGTTGGTCACAACCATTAGCTTTGGCTTGTTGCGCAGGTGAGGCTCCAGGTACTCGGTAGTGGTACCGCCGTCAACAAAGATGCAGCCCTCTTCGGGGATGTATGCCGCGGCAACATCGGCAACCGACTGCTTTTGCTGGGGGTTCCGGTTGTACCGCTCGGGGATGGTGTATTCGCGTGCAAATCTCTCTAGGGCGATCGCACCACCGTGCACCCGGCGAAGTGCGCCTCTGCGCTGAAGGACGTCTAGGTCACGCCTTACGGTCTCTACCGCTACGTCCAATTTGTTCGCAGCCACGTTTGCGTCGAGTCGACCATCTTCTCTGGTCCACTCCGCAAGCTTTAGTCTGCGCTCTTCAGCTAACACCCTTGTCAGTCTCCGAAATTGTCCGTTTACAAGTAATTGCTAAGAAAGTAGCACTGCAAACGGGCAATTGAAACTAAAACGGGCAAAAACCCACAAATTCAGATAACGATTCTATTAACTGGTTTCTCGGGCGACCTGGTCCATTACAAGCCTCCACCACAGATAAAAGGCGGCGAGCCCAAACAGAAGCCACTCGATTGCATAAAAGGCGGTGAGCCAATTGATCTCGACGGTCTCATCTTGAATTCCGATAGAAATCCGCTCTATTTCAAGAGCAATACCCTCTTGAACAATTACGTAGACGGGGAAACTCTCGAAAGCTTCATCGGCATAGAGGTTTACAAGTTGCGAGAGTGCCACCGAGCCCAGGGTTCCCGACTCTGACTCGGCGACCGGTTCACTTGGCTCTAGATAGCCCACGATTTCAAACTCGCCTACAGGCACCACAATGTCAACTACGGCTTCCAGCTCGGATGCAAAGCCAAGCGCAAGCGTCAGACTTGCTCCCGTTTCCTTTTCAACGCTGTTAGCCACAACCCAGTAGCCCTGCAGTTGCTCAGTGCCCTGGACCTGAAGGCGATCAGAAACTACATATACGTTCTCTGGATCTGTCGAGACCGTCGCTGTCACTAGGCGGTCGTAGCTTCCCGGTGCCAAACGCTGTGGTGCCGCAAGTTCTGAAATTGGAACCGGCTCCAGCTCGATATCAACTCCAACCGCCACAAAGGTCCTCGAGAACTGCCACTGCATCAAAGCCGCAAAGGTTCCGGCAACAATAAATGCGACTAAAAGGCCGGCAATCCACTTAGGCCTGCGGGCAACGGAGAAGAAGCTCGGCTTCATCTACCCATAGGGGTTAAGAACGACGTCGACCCGTTGGAACTCCTTGAGGTCGGAGTAGCCGGTGGTGGCCATTGACCTCTTGAGAGCCCCGATGAGGTTTGCGGTGCCGCTTGCGGACGCAGCCGGCCCGGTCAAAATGTTTTCTAGGGAACCGTGAGACCCCACCCAGACTCGTTGACCGCGAGGTAGTTTCTGGTTCACGGCCTCGCTGCCCCAGTGCCATCCGGCTCCCGGTGCCTCGGCGGCCCTAGCCAACATGGTTCCCAGCATGACGGCATCAGCTCCACATGCCACAGCCTTCACGACATCGCCACTGGTTCCAAGTCCACCATCAGCAATGACATGAACGTAGCGACCACCTGACTCATCCATATAGTCGCGTCTGGCAGCCGCCACATCCGCAACTGCCGTGGCCATTGGAGCGTGAATTCCGAGTACGTTTCTTGTTGCTCCGGCGGCTCCACCACCAAAACCAACTAGCACTCCGGCGGCTCCAGTCCTCATGAGGTGCAGAGCAGCCGTGTAAGTGGCTGCGCCACCAACAATCACGGGAACGTCTAACTTGTAAATGAACTCTTTGAGGTTGAGCGGCTCTACCTGCTTTGAGACGTGCTCCGCAGAAACGGTGTTTCCACGAATCACGAACATGTCGACTCCGGCCTTGAGAACAATGTCTGCAAACTCGGCGGTCCGCTGGGGACTCAGGGCACCTGCCACCGTCGCACCTGAATCGCGAATCTCTCCCAGCCGCTGGGAAATTAGCTCTGGCTGGATTGGCTTTGAGTAGACCCGCTGCAACACAGCGGTCGCGTCCTCGTCTTTTGCACTTGCAATCTCAGCCAGCTGCTGGGTGGGATCCTCGTAGCGTGTCCAAAGTCCTTCCAGATCCAAAACGCCAAGACCACCCATTTTTCCAAGCGCAATTGCGGTGGCAGGGCTCATAGCCGAATCCATAGGCGCTGCTACAACGGGAAGCTCAAACTTGAATGCATCTATGGTCCAAGCGGTTGAAACATCCTCGGGGTCGCGGGTTCGACGGGTTGGAATTACCGCCACATCATCAAAGGCATAGCCAACCCGGGCGCTCTTCGCCTTACCTATTTCTACTTCAGACATCTAGGCCTCCTAACGAGTGCCGTAGTTGGGAGCCTCGATGGTCATCTGGATATCGTGCGGGTGTGACTCCCTCAGACCCGCCGCCGTGATTCTCACAAACTTGCCCTTGTCCTTCAGCTCTTCGATGTTGCCGGCACCGACGTATCCCATTGACGCCCTCAGGCCACCTATTAGTTGGTGAACGACTGAGCTGACTGTGCCGCGGTAGGGGACCCTTCCTTCAACACCCTCGGGAACTAGCTTGTCCTCGCGAAGCACATCGTCTTGGAAGTAGCGGTCCTTCGAGAAAGACTGCGCCTGGCCACGAGACTGCATGGCTCCAAGTGAGCCCATGCCGCGATAGGTCTTGTACTGCTTGCCGCCCACATAAGTGATGTCTCCAGGAGCCTCGTCCGTTCCGGCGAGGAGCGATCCGAGCATGACAGAATTCGCTCCCGCGACTATTGCCTTGGGAATATCTCCTGAGTACTGCAAACCGCCGTCTGCAATCAGGGGAACCCCGGCAGCCTTAGCTGCCTGAGCCGCCATGTGCACAGCGGTTACTTGTGGAACTCCAACCCCAGCTACCACTCTGGTGGTGCAGATAGAGCCTGGCCCTACTCCGACCTTCACGCCATCAGCACCGGCATCAATAATCGCCTGGGCACCTTCTCTGGTTGCGATGTTGCCGCCGACAATGTCTGCGTGCTTTGCAACTGGTTCGCTCTTGAGTTTTTTGATCATTTCGAGCACGCCGCTGTTGTGGCCGTGAGCTGTATCAACAACCAACATGTCAGCACCGGTCTCGATCAGTGCCATCGCTCTTTCCCAGGCGTCTGGGCCAACACCAACAGCTGCTCCAACCAAAAGTCTGCCTGCTCCGTCTTTTGAGGCGTTCGGATACTTCTCACTCTTGTCGAAGTCTTTGACCGTAATCAGACCCTTGAGTCTGCCATCTGCATCGACCAGTGGAAGCTTCTCAATTCTGTGCTGAGCCAAAAGGGCCATTGCCTCGTCTGGGTTGATGCCGACATTGCCAACAATTAGTGGCATTGGGGTCATCACATCTTTCACTAGCGTTGTGGTGCGCTGAACCTCGAGGACAAACCTCATGTCGCGGTTGGTGACAATACCGACGAGCTTGTCGTCCTCATCCACCACCGGAAGACCAGAGACCCTGAACTTGCCGCACATGTCATCGACCTCTTGGATGGTGGCATAAGGGGTGGTGGTTACCGGGTGAGAGACCATGCCAGCCTCGCTCCGCTTTACAAGGTCCACCTGAGAGGCCTGATCGTCAATAGAGAGATTGCGGTGGAGAATGCCCATTCCGCCCTGCCTTGCCATGGCAATTGCCATTCTCGACTCAGTGACGGTGTCCATCGCAGAGGAGATCAGCGGAATGTTGATTGAGATGTTTCTTGAGACCTGCGTAGCCGTCTGAACCGATGAGGGGATGACATCGGATTGCCCTGGCAGGAGCAGCACATCGTCATAGGTGAGGCCGATTAGGGCAAACGGGTCTTGGTTTTCCAAAATAACCTCTCGCAGCATTCTTCAGACCCTCAATCCTACCCAGCGCAAGGGCTAGGTGGCGAGGGTGGTTTGGGTTGCCTTCCCGGTGACTACTTATCAAACCCACTACGCTGGTATGGTTTTGTACTACCCCGTCATAGGGGACATAGACCAGGCGAAGGTGCCTGGAAGGATTTGGAGGAGAAGTGAAGTTCCTCTTGGATGACACTCGACGCAGAGCATTGCGCATCATTCTTGTCGCCCTGTTGGCCGTATTCGGTGGCCTCAGTGTGTCAGCACCTGCGCTCGGAGACAGCGTTGGCGAGGAGTACTCGGCGACAGTCTTCGGCAACGTCAAGATTGACGGTGAGCCAATCGCCGGAGTGAGAATCGTGGTTGATGGCGGCGGCTACACCGCGGAGACCGTCACCGACTCAGATGGACGCTGGTCAATTGGCGTTCCAGAGGTGCGCAACTACAACGTAACCCTCGATGAATCCACCCTCCCAGAGGGCATTTCAGTGCTCGAGGGCGGAGCAACACAAGAGGTTGAATTCGGTCTCACCGACCGAGTTGCGAAGAACTTCTTCATTGGTGAGGGTGAACGCAACGAGACCTCCATCTTTGATCAGATCGTCTCAAGGTTTATCTACGGAATTAACTTCGGACTCATGCTTGGGCTTGCCGCTGTTGGAGTGTCCCTGGTGTTCGGAACAACTGGACTGTCCAACTTCTCTCACGGCGAGATGGTTACCTTTGGAGCGGTGGCGGCCCTGATCTTTGGGGTCGGGCTACAGCTTCCTCTCTTCATCGCGATTCCAATCGCAGTGGCTCTATCAGCCGGTTTGGGGTGGTCATTGGATGCCGGGCTCTGGCGGCCGCTTAGGAAAAAAGGGCTTGGCATTGTCCAGCTGATGATTGTTTCCATTGGACTCTCGCTGACAATGCGCTACATCATCCAGTTCGTGATTGGTGGCGGTACGGAGCAGCTGCCTGGTTTTGACTCTCCCAAGATCAACCTGTTTGGTGCCGTCGCACTTAGCTCCACAGACCTGATGTCCATGGGTTTGAGCATCGTCGTCATTATCGCTTTCGCCTACTGGCTCCTCAGGACCAAGACGGGTAAGGCAACAAGAGCAATCTCCGATAACCCAGACCTAGCTGCAGCTTCGGGCATCGATGTCGACAAGGTCATCAGAATTGTTTGGATTATGGCTGCATCACTGGCTGGTTTGGCCGGAGTGCTCTGGGCCTACTTCCGACCCGGAATCAAGTGGGACATGGGAACCCAGATTCTGCTTCTAATTTTTGCTGCGGTCACCCTCGGAGGTCTCGGCACGGCATTTGGTGCTCTAATCGGTGCTCTGATTGTAGGTGTGCTCGTCGAGATGTCGGGTCTAATCATCCCGGCCGACCTGAAGTACGTTGGAGCGCTGGTCGTTCTGATTGTCGTCCTGCTGGTGAGACCGCAGGGATTGTTGGGCCGAAAACAGAGAGTTGGGTAGGAGGTAGACCATGGACTGGGGATCAATTCTTAATAACACTCTGGCGGGCTTTCTAACCCCGACCACGATTGCCTTCGCACTGGCTGCGCTGGGTCTTGCAATGCACTTTGGTTTCGCAGGGCTTCTGAACTTCGGTATCGCAGGCTTTATGGCTATCGGTGGCTACGGCTACGCGATCTCTGTGCTCACCTTTGGGCTGCCCTGGTGGGCAGGCATGCTGGTTGGAGTTCTTGGATCTGTGGTGTTTGCACTAATCCTGGGTATTCCGACGCTGAGGCTTCGCGGCGACTACTTGGCAATCGCGACCATCGCAGCCGCCGAGATTGCCAGGCTGCTCTTCTTGACCACTGCCTTCACGGACGTGACGGGCTCTGCAGACGGCCTCTTTGGCTTCAACTCCAGGCCTGACGGGTCAGGATTCCAGAACTCAAACCCAATACCTCAGGGAACCTACGGATTTGGACCGTTTACCTACAACGAGCAAACGCTCTGGGTGCTGGTCTTCGGACTGATTGTCCTTACCGTGGCTGTTTGGTTCCTGTGGGCCCTAATGCGTTCCCCTTGGGGCAGAGTCATCAAGGGCATTCGAGAGGACGAGGAGGCCGTTAGGTCCCTTGGCAAGAACGTCTTCGCATACAAGCTTCAGGCGCTGGTAATCGGAGGTGTCTTCGGAGCCCTCGGTGGCATCATCTACACCGCCGCCCAGAACATCTCCCCTGGAGTCTATGTAACCTCGCTTACCTTCTTCATCTGGACCTCGCTGCTACTTGGTGGCGCTGCCACAATCTTTGGACCGGTAATTGGAGCGGTTATCTTCTGGGTCATCCAGGCCTTCCTGTCCAACCTTTTGCCAGCACTTTCAACATCCGGCATCCTTCCAGTATCAACGACCCAGGCTTCAACCCTGAGGTTCGTGCTCGTCGGTATAGGGCTGATGCTGCTGGTCATATACCGCCCGCAGGGCATCTTCGGAGACAAGAGGGAGCTGACCTTTGTCAAATAACGAGAAGCCACAAAAGACAACCGACCTCCACATCGGTGATGCAGTCCCAGGCTGCAAGAAGAAGGACCCGATGCTCGTCATCGACCACGTCAAGAAGACCTTTGGTGGTCTGACGGCAGTCGACGTTGAGCACCTCGAGATCCCCTCGGGAGTGATTACTGCTCTCATTGGTCCAAACGGTGCGGGTAAGACCACGCTGTTTAATCTGCTAACCGGTTTTGACACCCCAGACACCGGCGCCTGGTCCTTTATGGGGACCTCGCTATCAGGCGTGCCATCATTCAAGGTTGCCCAGATGGGCCAAGTCCGCACCTTCCAGCTGACAAAGGCACTGAGCCTATTGACCGTTATCGAGAACATGAAGCTCGGTGCCAAGGGTCAAAGCGGCGAGAGTATCTTTAGGGCCCTGTTTCCAGGGTTCTGGAAGAAGCAGGACGAGGACATCGAAGTCAAGGCTATGGAGCTTCTCAAGCGCTTCAAGCTCGATACCAAAAAGGATGACTTTGCCGCGTCCCTTTCGGGAGGGCAGCGCAAGCTTCTGGAGATGGCTCGCGCTCTAATGACCGACCCGACCCTGGTGATGCTTGACGAGCCCATGGCAGGTGTGAACCCAGCTCTTACCCAGTCTCTTCTCGACCACGTTATTAGCCTCAAGGGTGAGGGTATGACCGTGCTGTTCGTTGAGCACGACATGCACATGGTTCGCCACATTGCCGACTGGGTTGTGGTTATGGCGGAGGGCAAGGTTGTGGCCGAGGGTCCACCAGAGACCGTCATGAAGGAGCAAGCCGTTATCGATGCCTACCTTGGTGCCCACCAGGAAACAGATCTTGGTGAGGTTACAGGCAGAATCAACATCATCAAGGGGGAGGACAAGTGAGCGAAACAGTAATTGAGGTCAAGGACCTCGTCGCCGGCTACCTCCCAGGCGTAAACATTCTCAATGGGACCAATTTCCACGCGGACAAGGGTGAGCTAATTGGAATCATCGGCCCAAATGGAGCGGGTAAGTCAACATTGCTCAAAGCCATTTTCGGCCTGGTAAAGGTCCGGGAGGGCTCGATCACTCTGAACGGTGAGTCAATCGTGGGCCTCAAGTCAAACCAGCTTGTCACCAAGGGTGTTGGCTTCATCCCTCAGAACAATAATGTTTTCCCCTCGCTAACCATTGAAGAAAATCTCCAGATGGGTGCATTCCAGGAGCCTGAGAATTACTCAGAGAGACTCGACTTCGTAATCTCAATCTTTGAGGAACTGGGTAAGCGCCTAAAGCAGCGTGCAGGTTCGCTATCGGGTGGTGAGAGGCAGATGGTTGCCATGAGCCGAGCGCTCATGATGGATCCGACTGTGCTGCTTCTGGATGAGCCTTCAGCCGGACTTAGCCCGGTGAGGCAGGACGAGGCATTCCTCAGGGTTTCCGACATCAACAAGGCCGGAGTGACATGCATCATGGTCGAGCAGAACGCTCGACGTTGCCTTCAGATTTCAGATCGTGCATATGTGCTTGATCAGGGTAAGGATGCTGTTGTGGGAACAGGCCGTGAGCTTCTGAACGACCCTCAGGTCATCGGTCTTTACTTAGGAACCCTTGGCACCTAAGCCCAAGGCTCCAACAGGTTCAGGCATTGGCGTCGGTGTCGCCATCGGTGTCGCCGTTGGCGTGGCCACAGACAATCTAGGTCTTTGGATTGCTCTCGGAGTAGCTCTGGGAGCTGCCTTCGAGGCGACAGTCCGCAAAGGCAAATAGCGTTACCAACCCCGTATTAGTTGGTGCAAAAGAAATCCCCCCGGCCTCAGGCCGGGGGGATTCTCTTTGTTCTTTAGAACTCGCTACTAGCCACGAATGGTGGCAGGAACGTTGTTTCCGTCGAACTGCTGAATCAGGATGTTACCGTCAGTTGGGTCTCCGACCTCGTTGAAGGTAACAGCGCCGGAAGGACCGTCATAGTCTGCGGTTCCGCCGTCGTTGATGATGTCAGCACACTCGGCGAAGCTGGTGCACTTGGTGCCGTTGCCGGAACCACCAGAAACTTCCTGGAGCTTCTCAGCCATGTTGGCACCCTCGGTGCTGCGAGCCTCGAGAGCAGCAAGTGCTAGTAGCACAACTGCGTCGTAGGTCTCAGGACCGTATGCGTTCAGCTCAAGAGCTGCGTTTCCGCGAGCAACCCATGCGTCGTTCATCTTGGTGACGAAGTCAGCAATCTTGCTCTCGTTAACACCTGGGTAGGTACCCTTGGCGCCCTCTAGGGTTCCTGGAGCAAAGTCGTCCGAGTAGTTGGTCAGGTTACCGTCTACGAAGTAGAGGTTCTCGCCAGGGAACTGGCTGGTTAGCTCTGGAACGATCGTCTTTGCCTCGTCGAAGGTGACCAGAACGATTGCGTCTGGGTCGCCTGCAAGAGCCTCGGAGATCTGGCTGGTGAAGTTAGTGTCACCGGTGTTGTAGGTAGGCGCAGCGATAACCTCTCCACCTGCAGCCTCGAAGGCCTCAGTTACGAAGCCAGCTAGACCGGTACCGTAGGAGTCGTTCAGAACGATCATAGAGATCCTCTGGTGTCCATCCTCGGCGACTAGGTTTCCAAGCACCTCACCCTGAAGAACGTCAGATGGAGCGGTACGGAAGTACAGTCCCTTGTCCTCGTAGTCGGTGAATGCTGCGGAGGTGTTAGCTGGTGAGAAGTGAATTACACACTCAGCGGTTAGGCGGTCAATGAACTGCAGTGACACACCGGATGATGCGGCACCTAGTACAGCCTCAACGCCAGCGTTAAGCAGACGTGGGATTTCGGTGTCGTAGGCCTTGTTGTCGGTATCACCTGAGTCACCTGGGGTGTAGTCAATGGTGATTCCCTTACCGGCTGCGTTGATCTCGTCAACGGCTAGGTAAGCGCCAGCTTCCTCAGGTGGGCCGAGGAATGCGAGGTTACCGGTCAGAGGTAGCGCGGAACCTAGCTTTAGGGTTAGGTCTCCACTCTGCTCTGAACCGAGCTCACAACCGCCAGCAGTGGTGGCAGGGGCGCAGCCAGTCAAAACCACAGCACCCAGCGCTAGTGCGCTAGCTGCGGACAGGGTCTTAACGAAGCGCGACCTGTTGTTCGATACGGTCATTCTTGCTCCTTGCAATTGCAATTTGTAATGCGAATGCGGGCTTGATTGCCCGCATTGCTAGGTAAAGCATAGTGAAAACCGCGTGTAATCCCTAGGAAATACGGGAGCCTGAAAGCGTTAACGGCCACCAACCTTCTAGAACTACTCGAAACTATGTAGAATATCTACGAATTCCGCTGAAAATTACTGCAAAAAATGCGAAATCAGTTGAAATCTTGACTCTTGCCATTTGAATAACAATTAGATTTCATCCTCAGCCCTGCACGGCAATCGGTAGGTCGGGCTTCCTTCGCCTAAGGGCATCTGTCGTAAGAACGACAAGTGAGACCCAGACCAGCGCGAAACCAATCCACCTCACCGGAGGCATCGGCTCCTCCAGAATGAAATAGCCAACGCTGAACTGCAGAATCGGCGTCAGGTATTGAATAAAGCCGATTGTCGATAGCTTCACGCGCGACGCAGCAGCACCAAAAAGGATTAGCGGGATTGCCGTGAGAATTCCAAATGAGATGAGGATCGAAGCCTCAACAACCCCGGAGAATATCATGATCGGCGTGAACATCGAGACGATCCATAGCTGAACAAGCACAAAAGGTAGGACTATGCCGGACTCAATGGTGAAGCTCTGTAGCGCCTTGATCTTGCCTCCAACCCGGTTCTTCGCTAACGAGTAAGTTGCGAAGCTAATTGCCAGAACAAGCGCAATCCATGGGGGTCTGCCGTAGTCGAACGTGAGGATTACAACCGCAATCAGGCCAATACCAAGGGCAACCCACTGACCCTTCCGCAGCTTTTCTTTTAGAAAGACAACCGCAAACAGCACGGTAATCAGCGGATTGATGAAGTAGCCGAGAGAGGTCTCGAGCACATTGCTGGTTGCAACGGCAACTACATAGACCGACCAGTTCACAAAAATAAAGAGTGAGGCAACCGCAACCCAGCCGAGCTTCTTGGGCGATCTAACCAGCTCCACAGTCTGCGCCCAGGTTCTAGTTAGGGTCACTAGCAGCGCGGCGAAGAGGAAGCCAAAGACCACCCGCCAGACAATGACCTCAAAAGGGTTGGCGAAGCTGGCTGCGGTAATGATGAGGGGAAATGAACCCCAAATGAGGTAGGCGGAGACTCCGAATGTGAGGCCTGTTGCCCCCTCGGATTGCTTCTTCACGCGCTAATCCTAAGGGCAAAAAGAAAGACGGCCCCTCCGGTGGAAGGGCCGTCTTACTTGAGTTATTTAGCGCTCGATGATTGCAAGCACGTCACGGGCAGAGAGCACTAGGTACTCTTCGCCGTTGTACTTGAGCTCGGTGCCGCCGTACTTGGAAAAGACGACCATGTCGCCAACCTTGACATCCACTGGGATGCGGTCACCCTCGTCGCTGAAACGACCTGGTCCGACAGCAACAACCTCAGCCTCCTGAGGCTTTTCCTTGGCGGTGTCTGGGATAACCAGACCCGAGGCGGTTACCTGCTCCGCCTCAAGTGGACGAACGACAATACGATCTTCGAGTGGCTTGATAGAAACCGACACTTTGACCTCTTCTTTACTAAAGATTTTGGATTAGCAGACTCGGTATCCGAGTGCTAACTAAAACTTTAGGCCCTTATTAGCACTCAGTCAAGGTGAGTGCTAGGTGTGTAGCGACTATGTTTTATCAAGTGAGCGCCACAGCCGTATTTCCCTCTTATGACGCGCTTGCCCTTCTCGAACAGACCTACTCTCCTGAGGTTGACCCAGACGCGCTAAACGCGAAGCTGAGAAAAGCTGGGCATGACCCCGGGGTAATCGTCGAGGTGGTCAACCAGGTTGCTCTGCGCCAGAAGGCCAAGCAAAAGCTTGGACCCCTAGCCGACTCACTGCTTTTAACCAGGCAGGGGCTGGAGCAGTCTTCGAGGTTTGATGTTGCGAAATACCACGCTAGAAAACTGAGCTCACTCGGTTCTGTGACTGACCTTGGCTGCGGGCTTGGAGTTGATTCCATTGCATTTGCACAGGCGGGAAGCGCGGTGGTGGCCGTCGAAAAAGACGAGGTGACCGCCGAGTTTGCAAGCAGCAACCTCGCGCGCTTTCCCACCGCCGAAGTCCACAGATCAGCCGCCGAGGATTTCGATGTGAGTACAGAGGGAGTCTTTCTAGACCCCGCGAGGCGAGACCTGGCTTCATCAGGTCGCAGTCGGAAGCTTTTGAGCCCAGACGACTTTTCACCTTCTATTGGCTTCGCGTTGGAGCAGTTAGCGACGGTTCCTGGCGGAGTGAAGCTCTCTCCTGCGCTTCCTCACGAGTTGGTCTCCGACAAATTTGAGGCAACCTGGGTTTCTCACCGCGGTGACCTCGTGGAGTTTTCGCAGTGGAGCACTGATCCTGGGCGGCTTGGAAAGCGCTTTGCGGTCATGGTTGATGGTGAGAGTGAGCTGGAGTTCACAGGGGATGAGTTTGAGGCCGAGGTTAGGTCCCTTGACGAATTTGTCTATGAGCCAGATCCAGCCTTGATTCGCTCACACCTCATTGGCGCATACGCAGACGAACAGGGGCTTGGTTTGTTGTCCGCAGGAATTGCCTACCTCACAGGTAGCGAGAGACAAAGCCCTTGGCTCAGAGGCTACAAACTGTTGGCCGACCTGCCCCTCGATGAAAAGGCAATCTCGCGCTACCTTTCCGAGCGCAGCATCGGGAGTCTCGAGATCAAGAAGCGAGGAGTGGATATCGACCCGCAGCTGTTGCGCAAGCGGCTAAAGCTTAAAGGTTCGGGCGCCGCCACTCTGATAGCAACCAAAGTGGGCGGCGCCCGTAAGGCACTTGTCTGCGAACCAATCCGCTAGGTGGCTCCCCCAACGAATTGGAAAACGTTTTTGTTACAACTCAGACCATCCGGCTGGAGTCCAGAGGACCTGAGGCGACACGTGCTAAAAAGACAAACACCCTTACTTGCGAAAATCTTCCAACTGGTTGCTAGGTGGTCTGAACTGTTGTCACTGGGAGCGTGGACTCAGCTCCAAAATCTAGGCCGCTGGGTTCTCTTCCGTCCATAATCAGCTGCGAACCTAAAGCCGCAATCATCGCCCCATTGTCGGTGCAGAGGGAGAACCTGGGGATCCTAAGCTCAATTCCGGCTTCTTGACAGCGTTGCTCGGCCTCCTGACGCAGCCTTGCATTGGCAACCACGCCGCCGCCAAGCAAGAGCCTCTTTACGCCGAACTCCTCGCAGGCCCAGAGCGACTTTGTTAGTAGGACATCAATTACTGCCTCGCGGAAGCTTGCCGCAACATCCGGTTTTGAATACTCCTGACCCGCATCTTCAAGCTTCTCCACATGCCTGGCCACAGCCGTCTTGAGCCCTGAGAAGGAGAAGTTGTACTTGTGCTTTTCTAAATCCTTGGGAAGTGTCAGGCCCCTGGGGAACCTAATGGCCTTCGGGTCACCCTCTGCCGCAATCTTGTCTATTTGAGGGCCTCCAGGGTAGGGAAGGCCCAGCACCCGAGCTACTTTGTCAAAGGCCTCACCAGCTGCATCATCAATAGTCTCTCCGAGCAGCTGGGTGTCGTTCAGCAGATCACGAACCAGCAGGAGTGAGGTGTGGCCACCGGATACCAACAGGGCAATCGTCGGGACCTCAACCGCACCACGCTCCAGCACATCCGCTCCCACATGTCCGACTAGGTGGTTCACCGCGAAGATGGGTTTGTCTAGAGCGACGGCTAGCCCCTTGGCAGCACCTATACCGACCATTAGGGCGCCCGATAGCCCCGGACCATTCGCAACGGCAATTGCATCTATGTCTTGGTAGCCAATTCCCGCTTCAGCGAGCGCCGCATCTAGCGTCGGTGAGATTGCTTCAAGGTGTGCCCTCGCAGCAACCTCGGGAACCACTCCCCCATACTTTGCATGCTCGTCCATCGAGGAGTGAAGGGCATTAGCTAGCAGCCTGTTGCCGCGAACTATCCCGACTCCGGTCTCATCACAGGTTGACTCAATGCCCAAGACAACAGGTTGGCTAATTGGCATGCGCATCACCAATGCGTCTTCCCCAGAAGGCTGGTAATAGCGCTTTCGGACATCAATCTGTTCAAAGCCAAGGCTCAAATAAAGCGCGATCGCAGACTCGTTGCCTGCTTTCACCTCCAAAAAGACTTCCTCGCTGCCCTGCCTCTTCGCGACAGCCAGCAGCTCGTTCATTAGGGTTCGCCCGATACCTCTGCCTTGGCTCTGTGGTTCAACGCCAATTGTCTGGATATCACTTGAGTAGCTGGGCCCACTGACTTTTAGTCCGGCATAGCCAAGCAGTGAACCGTCAAATGCCCCGACATAGTGAGTTTGAGCTGAGGCGATTTCTGCGGCCATGGTCTGCTCGAGCCAAGCCTCATTCTGAAATAGCCTGCGCTCTAGGTCCATGACCTGAGGCAGATCCTCAATAGCAAGCGTCCTAAGTTGCATCAGCCGCTCACCCTCTTTCCCGGCGATGGCGTGACATCCGGCGAGCGCAGGTAGATGGCACCGGTTTCACTTAGGTCAATGCCTTTTTCGAGCGCCCAGAGGGCGTAGCGCCCGACTTTCTCCGCATCCGAAGGCTCAGAGACATGTTCATAATCCCCAAACTCAGCAGTGGATGATGGGTCAATAACTCTCGGGCCAAACTCTCTCTTGCCAAAAACGTAACCGGCTGCGAAAAGCTCCCCACGCTTGGCATCAGTTGTCACAAGCAAGCGCTCTTCTGTTCTAGAGAAAGCAATCGCATCCAGCACCATGACGCCGTGCAGACCCACACCAAGCGGTCCCGCAAGGGCATTAGCCGCTGCAATGCCAACCCTCAGGCCGGTGTAAGGGGCAGGACCGATGCCAACGGCGATGTTTTCAAGCGCGTTTGCAGGCAAGTCCGCCTGGGAAAGGACACCGGTAATTGCCTTGGCGATGTTCTCGGCGTGACCAAATGGGTCGTCAAAGAAGACCGAGGACAAAAGCCTTTGGCCGTCGAAGAGGGCTGCGGAGGTGCCAGCAGAGGTGTCAATTGAGAGAAGCAAGGTCTACCCCCTCCCACCTCGGGCCCACTGCGGACAGGACCACCTCTCGAACCTCGTCATCAGAGGTTCGATCTATTTCTACGCTTAGGTAGTTCTCCGCATAGCCATCAAGGAAGTCTCTAGCCCACTCAACAACAACTATCGAGCCGGCGAAGTCAATGTCCAGGTCATCAAGCTCGACCGCACTTGACAGCCGATAAGCATCGACATGAACCAGCTTGCCTCCCCCAGCGATTCTGTGCTCTCGAGCGAGAACGAAGGTGGGCGACTGGATTGTGCCTTCCGCGCCAAGGGCTTCTCCGAGCCCGCGGGTGAGGGTTGTCTTCCCTGCTCCAAGCTCGCCAGAGAGCAGGACCAGGTCACCAAGCTGCAGCAAATCGGCCAGCTTGCTTCCCAGCTCCTCCATGGCCTCGGAGGTAGTTATTGTTAGCTGCATTAGCGGCCTAGGTAACTTCGGTCTGCTCTGCCGCCAATGCGGGTGACGATCTCATAGTTGATTGTCCCGGCCGACTCTCCCAGTGCCTCTGCACTAGGTTCGCCTTCACGGGGATTGCCAAAGATGACCACCTCGGTACCTATGGCTGGCTCTGAACTGCCCAGGTCCACAACAAACTGGTCCATTGCAACTCGCCCAACCACCGGGTAAAGCTTGCCTGCGATTAGAACTTCGTGGTTCACAGAAATCCTGGGCATGCCCTCGGCATAACCAAAGGGAACTAGGCCCAGATTCGTTTCCCGCTCTGTTACGTAGCGGTAGCCGTAGGAGACACCTTGACCTGCAGCCACCCTCTTAACGTTTACGAGTTGGCTTAGAGCTCGCATCGCAGGCTCCAGCTCAATGCCATCAAGCGCTCGGTCTTCGAAGGGGTTGAGCCCGTAAACCGCGATGCCGCACCTAACCATGTCATAGCGAAGGTCTTCATAGGAAAGCGCTCCTGCGGAGGCAGCGAGGTGTCGCTCGCTAAATTCAATGCCCTTGCTGGCTGCAATTGAGACGGCATCCTCAAAGAGCTCTTTCTGCTTCAGGTCATCTGAGACGGAAGTGTTAGAAAGGTGCGAAAAGAGCCCAACCGGATTCGTTCCCTGTAGGCGAGTAAAAAGCTGTTCAAAATCAAGGCGGGAAAAACCATTTCGTCCAAGTCCGGTATCGATCTTGATATGAAATAGCGCGGCCGGAGGAAGTCGGTCGAGCTGGTCAAAGGTTGAGACTCCTAGCTCAATGTTTTTCGCAACCGCTGCTTGTAAATCGTCCTCAGGACCAATAATCCAAGCCATGACTCGGGCATTGATGCCTGCATCTCGGAGAGCCATTGCCTCTGATAGGTCTGCAACACCAAGAGCATCAACGTTTCCGTCCAGCGCCCTGGCCACCTCGATCATGCCGTGGCCATAGGCGTTTGCCTTGACCACTGCCATTACCTTGGCAGGGGCAAAGGCCGCTCTGAGAGCGGCATAGTTTGACCTGATTGCGTTTAGGTCGACCTCGATTTGGCGCATCTAAATACTCTCCACTACAACCGTTGCCACTGCAACCGGGCCATCATGGCTCATGGAGAGGTGGAAGGTGAGCTCACCAAGATCGCGAATCTTTTCCATAGTCATGCCATGAAACTTCAGTGAGGGTTTGCCGAGAGAATCCTTCACAACCTCAATCTCGTTCCAAATAAGGATTGCGGGAGTGCCTAGGGCTTTTGCTAGTGCTTCTTTGGCAGCAAACCTCGCGGCAAGCGACTTAGGTGCTAGGTCGCGCTCGTTCTCATGGAATAGGCGAGCGCCGAGGTTCTCGGTTCGGCTTAGCGACTGCTCCAGACGCTCGATTGAGCAGACATCAACGCCGGTGCCATAGATCAAATCACTCCACCGTCACGCTCTTTGCCAAGTTTCTCGGCTGGTCAACATCGAGGCCTTTGGCGCTGGCAAGTTCAAGGGCAAAAATCTGCAGCGGCAAAACCGCAAGCTGCGCCGCCATAAAGGGGTGTGTCTGGGGGACGAAGAAGACCTCGTCAGCACTCTTGCCGACTGCACTGTCGCCTTCCTCTGCAATAGCAATGACCTTTGCCCCTCTGGCCTTAATCTCCTGAATGTTGGAGACCACCTTGGGGTGTAGAGAATCTTCACCGTTTGGAGAGGGCACGACAACGATTACTGGCTGGCCCGGCTCAATTAGCGCAATTGGTCCGTGCTTTAGCTCACCGGCTGCAAAGCCCTCGGCATGGATATAGGCGAGCTCCTTGAGCTTTAGTGCACCCTCCATCGCGATTGGGAAGCCGACGTTCCGACCCAAGAAAAGAACTGACTTGGCGTCTTTCAATTCCTTGCCAAGCTCCCTCATACGCTCAACAGACTCTAGGACCTGCTTTACCATCCGGGGAAGCTTTAGAAGCTCTAAGCCAAGCTCCTTTAGGTGATCTTTGTCCATAGCCCCGCGCTGCCAAGCAAGCGACAGGGCGACTAGCTGACCCGCGGTGATTTGCGCGGTGAAGGCCTTGGTCGATGCCACTGCGACCTCCGGACCTGCGTGGGTATAGATGGTGGCATCGGATTCCCTAGCGAGAGTGGCACCCTGGGTATTGCAGATCGAAAGCACCTTCGCTCCGCGTTCTTTTGCGTAGCGAACAGCCATCAGCGTGTCCATGGTCTCTCCGGACTGACTGATTGCAATAACGAGGGTTTGCTCGTCAATAATTGGGTCTCGATAGCGGAACTCATGGGCAAGCTCAACGCTGGTGGGAATCTTTGCCCACTTCTCAATTGCATACTTGGCAACCTCACCGGCATAGGCCGCGGTGCCGCAGGCGATGATGGTTATGCGGTTGACCTCACTGAGCCGGTCTAGACCGGCAAACTCGCTGAGCTTTACCGAACCATCCGAGGCGAGGCGACCCATGAGGGTGTCGCCCACAGCCTGAGGCTGATCCGCAATCTCCTTGGCCATAAACGAGGGCCAGCCGCCCTTGGATGCGGCAGATGCGTCCCAGTCAACGGTGAATTCCTCCGGTGTCACCTCTTCCCCTGAGAAGGTAGTGACCTTGACCGCATCCTGCCTCAGCTCAACCAGTTGATCCTGTCCCACTGACACCGCACGCTTGGTGTGTGCGACAAAGGCCGCAACGTCGCTACCGAGGAAGTTCTCACCTTCACCTAGACCAATAACCAGCGGGGAGTTTCGTCTGGCAGCAAGCACCAAATCCTTGTGGTCCTCGTGGATGCAGAGCAGAGTAAAGGCGCCCATCAACCTGTTTACAACCGCCCTAAAAGCAGCGGTTAGGTCACCGGTTTTCTCGTACTCTCTTGCAACGAGGTGTGCGGCAACCTCGCTGTCAGTCTCCGAGCTGAACTTGACCCCAGCCTCTTGCAGCTCAGTCTTGAGCTCAGAAAAGTTCTCAATGATGCCGTTGTGGATCAGGGAAAGCTTGAGGTGTTCGCCTCCGAGATGCGGGTGGGCATTGGTATCCGTTGGAGCACCATGGGTTGCCCAGCGGGTGTGGCCAATACCGATGTGTGCATCTGTGATTGGCGACTCTTCGAGATCTTCAACCAGTACCGAGAGCTTTCCTGCGCGCTTTCTAGTTTGCAGCCCTGCATCTTGATCAATTACCGATACGCCAGCGGAGTCATAGCCTCGATATTCCAGGCGCTTTAGGCCACCCAGCAAAACATCAAGTGTTGACCCCGGGCCCACGTAGCCCACGATTCCACACATGACCCCTAATCTACGGCAGAATAGCCCCTTGTGAGTGCAGCGCAGCGGCCCCAGAGCCGCTCCCCCTACGTATCTATCGATAGAGCGGACTGGTCAGATCTGGCTGGCTCATCGTCGCTGCCGCTCACCGAGGAAGAGCTGAGAAACATCCGCGGTCTAGGCGATTTACTAGACCTGCAGGAGGTCAGTGAGGTCTATCTCCCCGTTAGCGAGCTGCTGAGCATCTATGTGAAGCAGGCGCAGCTGCTGCATGGCAACACTGTGGAGTTTTTTGGTGAGCGGGCTGCCAGAACACCGTTTATCATCGCCGTGGCAGGCTCGGTTGCCGCGGGTAAGTCGACAGTCTCCAGGCTGCTCAAGGAGCTAATGCAGCGCTGGGAGGGTATTCCAAACGTGGAGCTAGTGACTACCGACGGCTTCCTCTACCCAAACAGCGAGCTAGAAAAGCGCGGTCTTATGGAGCGTAAGGGCTTCCCGGAGAGCTACGACCGCAAGAAGCTTTTGGAATTTGTTGCCGACATCAAGTCTGGAAAGAGCGAGATTCAGGTTCCGGTGTACTCCCACCTCACCTACGACATCGTCGAGGGAGAATTTGTCACTGTCACTACCCCTGATGTGCTGATAGTCGAGGGGCTAAACCTCCTACAGCCACCAGCTCCTGGTCAAGAGGTTGCGCTAAGCGACTACTTTGACTTCAGCATCTACATTGACGCCGACCCAAAGAATCTCGAGAAGTGGTACCTGGCACGTTTTGCTCAGCTGTGGTCAACAGCATTTACCAACCCCCGGTCCTACTTCAATGACCTAACAAAAAACCTCACCGAGGAGCAGGCCATGGACAGAGCTCAGGGCTTTTGGAGAAACATAAATCTGGTAAACCTGAGGGAAAACATCGAGCCCACTCGCTCACGCGCCACTCTTGTCATGCACAAGGGCGATGAGCACCGGGTTGAAAAGGTGCTGCTTAGAAAGATCTAGAGGGCGAGCTTTTCGGCTACAAGATTGGCGATGCGCTCTGCCCAGCTCTGGGCGCTGCCCTGGTCTTTGGCCTCAACCATGACCCTGACAAGGGCTTCGGTGCCAGAAGCACGAAGCAGCACTCGGCCATTTTCTCCGAGCTCCGCCTTTGCCTGGTCCACAAGCTCTGCCAGGTCAGGATTGCCTGCAAGAGCCGACTTGTCGACATCTGGAACGTTGATAAGAACCTGTGGGTAGGTGTCCATCACCGACGCCAACTCACTAAGGGGCTTGCCTGTTTCAACCATCCTGGCCGCTAGCTGCAGGCCCGTGAGAACGCCGTCTCCAGTGGTCGCATATTGGCTAAAGATGATGTGCCCGGACTGCTCGCCACCAAGTGCGTAGCCGCCGGAGCGCATCTCTTCGAGTACGTAGCGGTCACCAACCGCGGTCTCAAGCATCTTGATGCCCGCCTCTTTCATGGCCACCTTGAGCCCAAGATTTGACATGACAGTTGCGACAAGAGTGTCCCGGCTGAGTTTCCCGGCATCCTTCATGGCAAGGGCAAGAATCGCCATTATGTGATCGCCATCGATTACCCGACCGCTTTCGTCAACGGCGAGGCAGCGATCGGCGTCTCCATCGTGGGCAATACCAAGAGCAGCTCCGTGTTCAACCACCGCAGCCTGCAGAGCGGACAAATGAGTTGAGCCATAACCGGAATTTATGTTGGTGCCGTCTGGGTCAGCCCCAATAACGACCACCTTCGCGCCCGCATCACTCAGGGCCTGAGGAGATATGGCGCTAGCTGCGCCATTTGCGCAGTCAACAACGACCTTCATGCCATCGAGCTTGGTTTCAAGAGTGCCCAGGAGGTGCACGAGGTACCTATCCTCTGCATCTGCAAACCTGGTCACCTTGCCAACCTCGCCACCCAGTGGAGTGAGGCTCTGGCCCATGGCGCTTTCAATCTCATCTTCTAGCGAGTCTGGGAGCTTGTGGCCGCCGTGAGAGAAAAACTTGATGCCGTTGTCGGGCGCAGCATTATGGCTTGCCGAAATCATGACTCCAAAGTCAGCGCCAAGATCTGCAGTCAGGTAAGCACAGGCTGGGGTTGGAATGACGCCCGCATCAAAAACGTCAACACCTGAGGATGCTAGGCCTGCTGAGACAGCTGCTGAGATGAAATCAGAGGAGACTCTCGGGTCCTTGGCGATTACTGCCCTTGGGCGTTCTCCGCGTTCTCTAGCCCCAGCTGCCAGGACAACCGCGGCCGCCTGAGCCAGGCGCAACGAGAAGTCAGCGGTGATGTCTTTGTTCGCTGTGCCACGAACGCCATCGGTGCCAAAAAGCCTGGCCATGGCGGAAGCTTAACGCTTGGAGAACTGGGAGGCCTTGCGTGCCTTCTTGAGTCCAGCCTTCTTGCTCTCGATTACACGAGAATCGCGGCTTAGGAATCCAGCCTTCTTCAGCGTCGGACGGTTGTTGTCAGCGTCGATCTGGTTCAGTGCACGGGAGATGCCGAGACGAAGCGCTCCGGCCTGTCCTGCAATGCCACCACCATCGATACGAGCAACTACGTCGTAGGCGCCTTGCAGCTCCAAAACCTTGAACGGGTCGGTGATTAGCTGCTGGTGAAGCTTGTTAGGGAAGTAGTCCTCGAAGGTGCGGCCGTTGACCGTGATCTTGCCGGTTCCAGGTGCGATTCGAACCCTGGCGACAGCCTCCTTGCGGCGACCGGTGCCAGCGCCTGGCTGGGTTAGCTCACCACGAGAGCGAACCTTCTTCTCAACCGGAGCACTCTCGGTGCTGTAGGTGGTGACCTCGGCCTCTGCCTCGGTCGCCTGGGTCTCTACTACGTCGTTTTCAGCCAAGTTCTTTTCCTTACTGGGCAATCTGATCGATAACGAAAGTCTTTGGCTGCTGCGCCTCGTGTGGGTGCTCGCTGCCGGAGTAAACCTTGAGCTTCTTTAGCATCTGGTCCCCGAGAGAGTTCTTTGGAAGCATGCCGCGAATAGCCTTCTCGACAGCCTTCTCTGGGCTCTTCTCGAGTAGTTCTGCATAACTGGTAGCGGTTAGACCACCTGGGTAACCGGAGTGGCGGTAGGCCATCTTCTGGGTCAGCTTGGAACCGGTAAGCGCAACCTTCTCGGCGTTTATGATGATTACAAAGTCACCGTTGTCCATGTGGTTTGCAAAAGTTGGCTTGTGCTTGCCGCGTAGCAGGGTGGCTGCCTGGGATGCTAGGCGTCCTAACACCACGTCGGTGGCGTCGATGACTAGCCACTCGTGGCTCAGCTCGCTGGCCTTTGGCGAATAAGTACGCACGCTAAATTACCTCGTAGTTTCTTTTTGAGTGATTCCGCAGACTTATGCGGTTTCAAACCGCTCGGCAAAGCCGAACCAAGGAGCAAGTCTAGGGGTTTTGAACCCCATGGTCAAACAGAAATATCCTCGTCTGAACGCAGGTTTCTAGCCTTCTCCGCCTGCGCTGCAAGCTGATCGTCCTCGGGGTATTGAACATCGTCCAATGACAGCCCCCGAGGATCAACAACCTTGAACTTGCTGGTTCTTTTTGCGGCCTTGGTAATCTCAGCCAGCTCGTCCATGGAAAGCCTTCCCTCTCCCACCGCAATCAAGGCACCAACAATGGACCTGACCATGTTGTGACAAAAGGCATCTGCGCTCAGTGTCACCAAAATCTGGCCGTCCTGCTCCCGCAAAACACTCAGCTGCCTTAGCTCTCGGATAGTGGTTGCGCCCTCTCTGGGCTTGCAAAAAGCACCAAAGTCTCGAAGCCCAACCAGCGACTTACCTGCCGCATCCATCAGCGTCTCATCGAGTCGTCTGGGAACGGCAAGGACATACCTGGCCTGCTTTGGATCTGGCTTGCAGGCTGGATCGGCTATGCCGAAGTGGTAGGTGCGGCCGGTTGCACTAAATCTGGCATCGAAACCATTAGGCGCCTCAAGAATCTCAATTATCGCGATGTCCTCGGGCAACAAACCATCCAGCCGCGAAGCCGAAAATGGAGCTCTTCCGAGCCGAACCAGCTGCTCCTGAGTTATGTCGATGTGGCAAACCTGAAACCCTGCGTGCACGCCGGCATCGGTTCTGCCAGCAACCCGCATCCCAAAATCATCAGCGCTGGGTCCAAAGATTGTGCTCAGGGCACTTAGCAGTTCACCCTGAACAGTTCTCAGTCCAGGCTGTTTGGCCCAACCCACAAAATCTGTGCCGTCATAGGCGAGGTTGATCCGGAAACGAGTAAGCCCGCCGGGCAAACCAGCGGGCGTACTCATGAATTGATCCTGTTTAGGCCTTTGGCTCTTCCTCGGCTGCAGGCTCCTCAGGAGCTGCCTCCTCAGCAGGAGCCTCTTCGCTTGCTGCCTCTGCAGCAGGCTCTTCAGCAGGTGCTTCAGCTTCGGCTGCAGGAGCCTTTTCTGCTGGCGCATCCTCAGCAGGAGCTTCAGCTGCAGCGGTCTCTTCAACTGGTGCTTCGGCAGGAGCTTCCGCAACTGCCTCCACCTGCTCCTCAACCGCTTCCGCTGCTGGCTCTTCAGCCGGTGCAGTGGTAGCAACGTTGTTGGTGAGCTTGACCTTGTTGGCCTTTGGCTTTGGGGTTACTGGGTCTAGAACGAGCTCGATCATTGCCATCGGGGCATTGTCGCCCTTGCGGTAGCCGAGCTTGACGATGCGGGTGTATCCGCCCTGGCGGTCCTGCACCTGAGGTGCAATCTCAGCGAAGAGCTGGTGCACCACTGTCTTGTCAAGAATCTGCTGCATGACCCTGCGACGCGAGGCGAGGTCGCCACGCTTTGCAAAGGTCACTAGGCGCTCAGCAATTGGGCGAAGACGCTTGGCACGAGTCTCGGTCGTGGTGATCTTGCCGTGCTTGAACAGGCTGGTCGCCATGTTGTTTAGCATTAGGCGCTCGTGAGCTGGTCCGCCTCCGAGACGTGGGCCCTTTGTTGGGGTAGGCATTTGTTTCTCCTTGCGCTACTTAGATCTGGTCTTCGTCGAAGCCGCCACCGAAGTATGCGGAGTCGAAGCCTGGGACGGCATCCTTGAAACGTAGGCCCATGCTGGTGAGCTTGTCGCGTACCTCATCGACAGACTTCGAGCCAAAGTTACGGATGTTCATTAGCTGATCCTCGCTCAGTGCAATGAGCTCGGAAACCGTGTTGATGCCCTCACGCTTGAGGCAGTTGTAGGAGCGAACGGTTAGGTCCAGGTCCTCAATCGGGGTGGAGAGCTCGTTGGAGGCGGCTAGCTCGACTGGAGCTGGGCCAATCTCGATACCCTCGGCCTCTTCGTTTAGCTCCTTGGCAAGGCCAAACAGCTCAACCAGGGTGGCGCCTGCTGAAGCAACCGCGTCCTTAGGGGCCATTGAGCTCTTGGTCTCGACGTCCACTACCAACTTGTCGAAGTTGGTGAACTCACCGGCACGAGTTGCCTCGACGCGATATGAAACCTTGAGTACTGGGGAGTAGATGGAGTCAACCGGAATTACGCCGGCCTCTGCATCGGGGTTGCGGTTCTGGCTTGCCTGGACGTAGCCGCGGCCACGCTCAATAATGAACTCAATCTCAAGCTTGCCCTTGGTGTTTAGGGTCGCAAGGACTAGGTCTGGGTTGTGAACCTCGACACCTGCTGGCACCTGAATGTCGGCTGCGGTAACGGGACCGGCTGCCGACTTAGATAGGTGTGCAACTACTGGTGCGTCGTGCTCAGATGAGACAACGAGGTTCTTGATGTTCAGGATTACCTCAACAACATCCTCTTTCACACCGGGGATGGTGGAGAACTCGTGGCTAACGCCCTGAATTCGGATGTTGGTCACCGCTGCACCTGGAATCGAGGAGAGCAGGGTGCGGCGGAGGGAGTTTCCTAGGGTGTAGCCAAATCCTGGCTCCAGCGGGTCCAGGATAAAACGTGAACGATTGTCGCTGATTACTTCTTCGTGAAGGGTGGGGCGCTGTGCAATTAGCACTATTTGGTTCCTTTCGTCTGAGTACCCGCTATTTGATACTCGTCGGGGCTTGATCCGGTTGGGCTGACCGAATCTGTGGGTTTAAGTTTTTGGTTAGACGCGGCGACGCTTTGGAGGGCGGCACCCGTTGTGAGCTTGTGGGGTGACATCGGAGATTGAGCCGACCTCAAGGCCTGCAGCCTGAAGGGAGCGGATCGCAGTCTCGCGACCGGAGCCTGGGCCCTTAACAAATACGTCGACCTTCTTCAGTCCGTGCTCCTGAGCCTTGCGGGCAGCGTTCTCGGCAGCCATCTGGGCAGCAAATGGGGTCGACTTACGCGATCCCTTGAAGCCGACATCGCCGGAGGATGACCATGAAATCACAGCACCGGTTGGGTCGGTGATGGTGATGATGGTGTTGTTAAAGGTTGAGCGGATGTGAGCCTGACCGGCTGGCACATTCTTCTTGTCCTTGCGGCGAGGCTTCTTAGCCGCCGCGGTTGCCTTAGGGGTTGCCATTATTTAGTCCTAGACCTTCCTGCCGCGACTAGCGGGCTGCCTTCTTCTTGCCGGCGACCGTGCGCTTCGGACCCTTGCGGGTTCTTGCGTTGGTCTTGGTGCGCTGACCGCGGACTGGAAGTCCCTTGCGGTGGCGAATTCCTTCGTAGGAGCCGATCTCGACCTTGCGGCGGATGTCGGCTGCGACCTCACGGCGAAGATCACCCTCTACCTTGTAGTCCTTTTCGATGACATCACGAAGCGCGACCAGCTGGTCGTCTGTTAGGTCCTTGACCCTGACGTCTTCTGAGATTTTGGTGGCCTTCAGAATCTCGCTTGAGCGAGTGCGGCCGATACCGAAAATGTAGGTAAGTGAGATAACCACTCGCTTCTCGCGAGGGATATCGACTCCTGCTATACGTGCCATTTTTTGATTGCTCTCCATGTTTTAGAAGGTCTTCGGCATCACAATCCCGCTCTGGCGGAGAGGGCCCCGGCCTTCTACCGGAGGTTAGCTTTCGCTCTGTGCTGCCCTAATGCTATTTAGTTGTTGGGTGCTGCTGGCCTAGCCCTGGCGCTGCTTGTGACGAGGGTTCTCGCAAATCACCATTACGCGGCCATGACGACGAATGATCTTGCACTTGTCGCAAATCTTCTTGACGCTCGGGTTAACCTTCATGATCTTTCTTTCTACTTGTAGCGGTAGATGATGCGGCCTCGGGTCAGGTCGTAAGTCGACAACTCAACAATCACGCGGTCCTCCGGGAGGATGCGGATATAGTGCTGTCGCATTTTTCCCGAGATGTGGGCTAAAACTATGTGTCCGTTGGTTAGCTCTACCCGAAACATTGCGTTCGGGAGCGCCTCAACGACCGAACCCTCGATCTCGATTACGCCGTCTTTGTTGGCCATGCACTCACTTCACTACTTTTTAGCGTCACGAACACGCGAAAGCCCAACGAAAAGAAAGGTTTTTCACGTAAGAAACGCCAAGGGACAATACTAGGGGGAAATCGGGGCGAATGCTAGTGGCTAATCCAAAGAAATTGGTGTAATTCCAAAGGGCGCAAGCTTTTCTCTTCCGCCATCAACCTCGGTAAGCACCCAGATGCCCTTTGAGTGCCTCGCGACGCTGTGTTCCCAGTGGGCTCCGTCTGAGCCATCCATGGTCTCAACGGTCCAGTCATCGTCCTGAATAAAGGTCTGCTGGTCCCCTGCGGTGATCATCGGCTCAATCGCGATGCACATCCCCGCCTCCACTTTTGGGCCTGCGTCTCGAGTTTTGTAGTTGAAAACTGCCGGATCTTCATGCATGGTCCTGCCAATGCCGTGGCCGATGTATTCCTGCAAGATGCCGTATGGGCCTTTTGACCTTACGTGCTGCTCCACGGCAATGCCGACCTCGTTTAGCCTTGCGGCACCTGCGAAGGCCGCAATTCCAGCCCAAAGTGACCCCTGACAGACATCGGACTGAACCTGACGCTGAACAGCAAGCTCTGAGTTATCTCCCGGAACAACAATTGAAAATGCACTGTCTCCATTCCAGCCATCGACCTCCGCGCCGCAGTCCACCGAAAGCAAATCCCCTGCCTCAAGTTTGCGATTTGAGGGGATGCCATGGACAACGGCGGAGTTTATTGACGCGCAGATGGTGTGGTAGTAGCCAGGCACCAGTTGGAAATTGGGAATTCCGCCGCCATCCCGAATAGTCTGTTCCGCAATTTGGTCGAGCTCCAGGGTTGTAACTCCAGGCTTTACCGCATCACGAACTGCCTTTAGCGCCTTAGCCGTGAGTAGGCCCGCAACCCGCATCTTGCGGATATCGTCATCGGTTTTTAGTTCGAAGCGCTTGCGCATTAGGAAACTAGGCCGCGAGCATCCAGGACTTCAATGATCCTGTTTGTTACATCGCCTATCTCGCCCAGGCCGTTGACCTTGGCCACCAGCGAGCGGGAGGCATAAATATCAATTAGCGGAGCTGTCTGCTCCTCGTAAACGTCAAGCCTGCGTTTTATGACCTCTGGGGTGTCATCGCTGCGACCCTGCTCCTGCGCCCTGCCGGAGAGCCTGCGTAGAAGCTCCTCCGAGTCGGCTGTTAGCTGAACGACGACATCGAGCTTCTTCTCGGTTTCCTCGAGGATGTCGTCAAGCTCTTCAACCTGGTCAATAGTTCTTGGGTAGCCATCCAGGAGGAAGCCAGCGGCAGCATCGTCTTGGTTTAGGCGATCGCGCACCAACGCATTGGTGAGAGAGTCTGGGACGTACTCGCCACGGTCCATGAATGCTTTCGCCTCGAGACCGAGCGGCGTCTCATTGCGAACGTTCTCACGGAAGATGTCTCCGGTGGAGATGGCTGGAATCCCGAAGTGCTGCGCCAGCAGTGCTGCCTGGGTTCCCTTGCCAGCTCCCGGAGGGCCGATCAAGAGTATGCGGATCACTTCAGTAGACCCTCGTAGTTGCGCTGTTCCATCTGCGCATTGATCTGCTTCACGGTCTGCAATCCAACACCGACGATGATGAGGATCGAGGTACCGCCGAACGGGAAGTTCTGGTTGGTTCCAATAGCGGTGAAGGCAACAAGCGGTATCAGTGCGATGAGACCCAGGTAGATAGCACCCGGAGCCGTGATGCGGCTGATGACGTACTCGAGGTACTCGGTGGTCGGACGACCGGCGCGAATACCTGGAATAAAGCCTCCATAGCGCTTCATGTTGTCGCTGATTTCCTCGGGGTTCAAGGTGATCGCAACGTAGAAGTAGGTGAATCCAACAATTAACGCGAAGTAGACAGCCATGTAGAGCGGGTTGTCACCTGCAGTTAGATAGGTCGAGATAAAGGTCACCCACGGCGCCACCTGACCTGTTGTTGGATCTGGCTGGTTGAACTGAGCGAGCAAAGCTGGGAGGTAGAGCATCGACGAGGCGAAGATAACCGGGATAACACCCGCGGTGTTTACCTTCACAGGGATGTAGGTGGACTGGCCACCATAAGCCTTGCGGCCAACCATACGCTTTGCGTACTGAACCGGAATCCTGCGCTGCGACTCCTCAACCAAAACCACCAGTGCAACAATCAAGAAACCAACTGCCATCACGATGACGAAGATCTCGATGGTCCTGGTCTGCAGAATCTGCAAAAGCGATGCTGGGAAGGTCGATGCGATCGAGGTGAAGATAAGTAGCGACATGCCATTACCAACACCGCGCTCGGTGATCAGCTCACCAATCCACATAATCAGACCAGTACCTGCGGTCATTGTGATGACCATCAGGGTGATTGAAAGCGGTCCGGTGTCAACCAGGATCGGCAGCGTACAGTCTGCACCAAACAAAGCGCCCTGTCTCGCAACCGTAATCAGGGTCGTTGACTGAAGCAGCGCAAGAGCGATAGTCAGGTAACGGGTGTACTGGGTGAGCTTTGACTGCCCCGCTGGGCCCTCCTTGTGAAGTGCCTCAAACCTCGGGATAACGACCCTCAGCAGCTGGGTGATAATCGAAGCCGTAATGTACGGCATGATTCCCAGCGCGAAGATCGACAGCTGGAGCAGTGCTCCGCCCGAGAAAAGGTTCACAAGCTCGTAGAGGCCAGAGGTGCTCTGGGACTGCGCTAGACACTGCTGAACGTTGGTGTAGTCCACGTTCGGCGATGGAATGAAGGATCCCAAACGGAATACCGCAATCATTCCCAGCGTAAACGCAAGCTTGTTGCGCAGGTCCGGAGTGCGGAACGCGCGAGCTATTGCCTGAAACACCTGATACCTCCCCTAGTTCTGACTAGGCGTTGACGCTGCCTCCGGCAGCCTCAATCTTGGTCTTGGCCGACTCGGATACCTTGTCGACAGCGACCTCTAGCTTAACCGAGACATCACCATTGCCAAGGACCTTCACAGGCTCACCCTTGCGGACCGCACCCTTAGCAACTAGATCATCGATTGTGACCTTGCCACCCTTTGGATACAGCTCGCCGAGCTTGTCCAGGTTTACAACCTGGTACTCGACCCTAAATGGGTTCTTGAAACCACGCAGCTTGGGTGTGCGCATAACAAGGTTCACGCCACCACCCTCAAAGCCAAGACGGGTTGTGGTGCGAGCACCAGTTCCCTTAGTTCCGCGACCCGCGGTCTTACCCTTCGATCCCTCACCACGACCCTTACGAGTCTTGTCCTTCTTGGCACCAGGTGCTGGTCGAAGGTGGTGAAGACGCAGAATCTGTGACTTCTCCTTAGGCTCGCTTGCCTTCTTAGCTGCTGGCTTAGCCGCAGCTTTCGCAGGTGCGGCCTTCTCGGCTGCTGGCTTAGCCGCAGCTTTCGCAGGTGCGGCCTTCTCGGCTGCTGGCTTTGCGGCGGCTTTCGGCGCTGCCTTGGGGGCAGCCTTAGCAGCAGGCTTTGCCGCTGGCTTAGCGGCAGGCTTTGCTGCAGCCTTAGGAGCAGCTTTAGCAGCAGGCTTTGCCGCTGGCTTAGCTGCTGGCTTCTTAGCGGCTGGCTTCTTTTCTTCAGCCATTAGTCGATCTCCTCAACTTTTACGAGGTGGGCAACGGTCTGGACAAGGCCGCGCACGCTCTTGGTGTCTTCGCGCACGACAATGTCACCGATGCGCTTGAGACCTAGCGTGCGAAGTGAATCGCGCTGGTTCTGCCTGCCACCGTTGGAACTCTTTACTTGGGTTACCTTCAGACGAGCGGCCATTTACTTAGCACCTGCCTTCTCAGTTTCTTTCTTCTCGCCACGAAGACGCGCTGGTGCTACCTCTGCAACGGTCTTGCCGCGTCGGGTTGCAACAGCCTCTGGCTCCTCCAGTAGACGGAGTGCCTCAATAGTGGCGTGAACGATGTTTAGGGTGTTTGAAGAACCGAGTGACTTTGAAAGCACGTCGTGAACTCCAGCACACTCCAGAACAGCACGAACTGGACCACCGGCGATAACACCGGTTCCTTCAGCGGCTGGACGGAGTAGTACTACTCCGGCAGCTGCCTCACCCTGGACTGGGTGTGGGATGGTCGAGCCGATGCGAGGAACGCGGAAGAAGCTCTTCTTGGCCTCTTCTACACCCTTTGCAATAGCTGCTGGGACCTCTTTAGCCTTGCCGTAACCAACACCGACCATGCCGTCGCCGTCTCCAACTACAACCAAAGCCGTAAAGGCGAAGCGACGACCACCCTTGACCACCTTGGAAACGCGGTTGATTGTCACAACACGCTCCAAAAATGGGCTGGACTTGTCCTCGCGCTCACGGCGCTGCTCGTTGCGTGGGCCACGCTCGCGTGAACCACGACGCTGCTCGCGCTCGTTCGGGTCAACCGGAGGCTGACCTGGAGCCTGAGTCTCGGCTGCAGCTTCGGTAGTTTCTACCACTTGCTCTTCCTTCTTCTCTTCGCTCACAGTTTCAGTCCTCCCTCGCGGGCTGCCTCAGCAATTGCTGCGACTCGACCTGCGTAACGGTTACCACCGCGGTCAAAGACGACCTCTGAGACGCCGGCTTTCTTGGCCCGCTCAGCGATCAACTTGCCAACCTGGGTGGCTTTGTCGGTCTTGTTGCCGCTCACCTTGCGCATCTCGTCCTCCATGGTTGAGGCGCTTGCAAGGGTGTGGCCCTTGGCGTCATCAACCACCTGAACGAATACGTGGCGGGCGGAGCGGGTGACCACCAGGCGCGGACGCGCAGCGGTACCCTCGATCTTCTTGCGCAGCCGAGCGTGACGACGGGTCCGAGCTGCTGAATTTGACTTAGTTGCCATTTCTACTTACCAGCCTTTCCAGCTTTGCGACGGACTCGCTCGCCCTCGTAGCGAATTCCCTTGCCCTTGTATGGCTCAGGCTTACGAAGCTTGCGAATGTTTGCTGCTACCTCGCCAACGGCCTGCTTTGAGATGCCGGAGACGATGATCTTGTTGTTGCCCTCAACGGTCAGGGTGACGCCGTCTGGTGGGGTGACGACTACCGGGTGGCTAAGGCCGAGTGCCAGCTCGATTGCTGAGCCCTTGGATGCAGCGCGGTAACCGGTTCCGACAATCTCCAGTGACTTCGAGAAGCCCTCTGCGACGCCGTGAACGTTGTTGGCAATAAGAGTCCTGGACAGACCGTGAAGCGACTTGCTGGTCGCCTCGTCGTCTGGCCTGGAAACCAAAATCGAGTTGTCCTCCAGAGAAACCTTGATTGGCTCGGAGATGGTTAGGTGCAGCTCGCCCTTGGGACCCTTCACCTTGACATCCTGGCCGGTAACCTCAGCGGTTACGCCCTGGGGTAGTGGGATAGGAAGCTTTCCAATTCTTGACATGCGCGCTTACCAGACGTAGGCGAGGACTTCCCCACCTACTCCCTTCTTGGCTGCCTGGCGGTCGGTTAGTAGACCGCTCGAGGTGGAGAGGATTGCGATGCCCAGGCCGCCGAGAACCTTTGGTAGCTCGGTGCTCTTGGCGTATACACGCAGTCCTGGCTTGGAAACTCGCTTAATGCCGGCAATGCTGGCCTCGCGGTTTACGCCGTACTTCAGGTTCACAACCAGGCTCTTACCGACCTTGGCATCTTCGACCTTGTAGGAGTCGATGTAGCCCTCGGCCTTCAGAATGTCGGCGATTGTGCCCTTCAGCTTTGAGTAGGGGACGCTCAGCGACTCGTGGTGAGCCTTGCTGGCGTTGCGCAGCCGGGTCAGAAAGTCTGCCACCGGGTCTGTCATTGTCATTTGTGTCTTCTTTCTCGAGGCGGTTTCTAGGGCGCTTTACAAGCCCCCCGGACCTACTTCAATCGGTTTATTTGAACGGGAAGCCGAGCGCCTTTAGTAGCGCCCTACCCTCGTCGTCGTTCTTGGCAGTGGTCACCACGGTGATGTCCATGCCGCGGACGCTATCAATAGAGTCCTGATCTATCTCGTGGAACATTGACTGCTCCGAAAGACCGAAAGTGTAGTTGCCGTTGCCGTCAAACTGCTTTGCAGATAGGCCGCGGAAGTCGCGAATACGAGGCAGTGCAAGGTTGAGGAGCCTGTCTAGGAACTCCCACATCCTGTCGCCACGAATTGTTACGTGAGCACCGATCGCCTGTCCCTCGCGCAACTTGAACTGAGCGATTGACTTGCGAGCCAGGTTGACCTGCGGCTTCTGGCCGGTGATGGCGGTTAAGTCGCGGACAGCACCCTCGATGAGCTTGCTTTCCTTGGCGGCCTGGCCGACACCCATGTTCACAACAATCTTGGTGAGCCCTGGAACCTGCATTGGGTTTGAGAAGCCAAACTCCTTCTGCAGCGCAGGGGCAATCTCCTTGCGGTATTCAGCCTTTAGGCGAGGTAGAGCCTTAGCGTCAGCCTTCTTGGTAGCGGTAGCCATTAGATTGCCTCCCCACTCTTGCGAGAAATACGGGTCTTCTTCTTGCCGTCTTTGGTGACCTCGATCTTGAAGCCGGCCTTGGTTGGCTTCTTGCTCTTTGGGTCAACAAGAGAAACGTTAGAAACGTGAATTGGAGCTTCCTGGGTGACGATGCCACCGGTCTTTGCTCCGCGGTCACTCTGGCCCTCGCGGGTGTGCTTGGTGACTAGGTTTACGCCCTCAACGATTACTCGGTTGGTCTCCTTGTGGACAGCTAGCACGTGGCCCTGCTTGCCCTTGTCCCCACCGCGAGCCTCGCTGCCGCCCGAGATTACCTGAACTAGATCGCCCTTCTTGATCTTCATTACAGCACCTCCGGAGCTAGCGAAATAATCTTCATGAATCTCTTGTCACGAAGCTCTCTACCAATGGGGCCGAAGATACGAGTTCCGCGTGGCTCGCCATCTGCCTTGATGATGACGGCTGCGTTCTCGTCAAACTTGATGTAGGAGCCGTCGGCCCGACGGGTCTCCTTGACGGTGCGGACGATGACAGCCTTTACGACCTCGCCCTTCTTGACGTTTCCGCCTGGGATGGCGTCCTTTACCGATGCCACGATGACATCTCCCAATCCTGCGTAGCGACGGGTTGAACCGCCGAGCACACGAATCGCGAGAAGCTCCTTGGCGCCGGAGTTATCGGCTACCTTCACCCTTGATTCTTGCTGAATCACTTGTGTTCTCCTTGCTTAGTGAATAACGATTACCGACCGTTATTCGCGGGGGGGGTTACTTCGCCTTTTCGAGAATCTCGACTAGACGCCAGTTCTTGGTTGCTGACAGCGGACGGGTCTCGTTGATGAGAACCAAGTCACCGATGCCGGCAGTGTTTTGCTCGTCGTGAGCCTTGATCTTCTTGGAAAGGCGCATGACCTTGCCATAAAGAGGGTGCTTCTTCTTCTCCTCGACGAGGACAACGATGGTCTTGTCCATCTTGTCCGAAACTACATAGCCACGACGTGCCTTGCGGTAGCCACGGCTGACCTCTTTGATCTCCTTAGGAGCCTTCGGGGTCTTTGGCTTGGCTGCCTTTGCAGCAGGCTTAGCTGCTGGCTTCTTGGCTGCGGTCTTCTTTTCTTCGGCCACGTCTATGCCTCCTCGGCTGGCTTCTCAGCAGCCTTCTTCTTCGTGGTGGTCTTGGCTGGCTGCGGCGTTGGGACGGCACGAATGCCGAGCTCACGCTCGCGCAGCACGGTGTAGATGCGAGCAATGTCGCGCTTGACGGCCTTGAGACGGCCGTGGTTGTCAAGCTGACCGGTTGCGGACTGGA
The DNA here is from genome assembly GCA_028095925.1 of Aquiluna sp. Classification (GTDB taxonomy): domain Bacteria; phylum Actinomycetota; class Actinomycetes; order Actinomycetales; family Microbacteriaceae; genus Aquiluna. The sequence continues at coordinate 78,335 of JAOHCW010000001.1, read as the reverse complement.
AGCGCAGGTTGAATAGCTCTTCCTTCGCCTTCCTCAGCTCTTCCGCCAACAGGGAGTCCTCGATCTTGTCGAGATCCTGTGGGCCTAGGTTCTTGGAACCGATCATTATGCGTCACCTTCTTCACGCTTGATGATGCGAGCCTTCAGCGGAAGCTTGTGGATCGCACGGGTCAGCGCCTCTTTGGCTACTGTCTCGGAAACACCAGATAGCTCAAACAGCACGCGACCTGGCTTTACGTTTACTACCCACCACTCAGGGGAGCCCTTACCGCTACCCATGCGGGTTTCGGCTGGCTTCTTGGTGATCGAGCGGTCAGGAAAGACGTTGATCCATACCTTTCCACCACGCTTGATGTGACGGGTCATGGCAATACGAGCAGCCTCAATCTGACGGTTGGTCAGATAAGCGCTGGTTAGCGCCTGGATGCCGTACTCACCGAAGTGAACCTTGGTGCCACCGGTAGCGTGACCGCCGCGCTTGGGCGAGTGCTGCTTGCGGTGCTTGACCTTACGAGGAATAAGCATTGTTAGCTCTCACTTCCTGCTGCAACGGCAGCGTCCTGACGTGGGCCACGACGACCTGGGCCGCCCTGACGAGGACCGCGCTGCTGAGTTGCCTGCTGTGCAGCGAGCTCCTTAGCGGTTAGGTCGCCCTTGTAGATCCAAACCTTGACACCGATGCGACCGAAGGTGGTCTTGGCCTCATAGAAGCCGTAGTCGATGTTTGAACGGAGGGTGTGCAGTGGGACCCTACCTTCGCGGTAGAACTCACTTCTTGACATTTCAGCTCCGCCAAGACGTCCAGCACACTGAACCCTGATGCCCTTGGCGCCTGAACGCAGTGCACCCTGGATGCCCTTACGCATTGCACGACGGAAGGCAACACGAGCAGACAGCTGCTCGGCGATGCCCTGTGCGACGAGCTGTGCGTCGGCCTCTGGGTTCTTGACCTCAAGAATGTTTAGTAGGACCTGCTTGCCGGTGAGCTTCTCTAGCTCGGTGCGAAGGGTCTCTGCCTCTGCACCACGACGGCCAATGACCAGTCCTGGGCGAGCGGCGAAGATGTCAACGCGAATGCGGTCGCGAGTTCTCTCAAGCTCAATCTTTGAGATCCCTGCGCGGTCCAGCTTCTCCTGCAGGTAGTTGCGAACCTTGACGTCCTCAACCACGTAGTCGCTGTAACGCTGACCCTTCTTGGTGGAGTCTGCGAACCAGCGCGAGCGGTGGTCGGTGGTGATGCCTAGGCGGAAGCCGTAGGGGTTTACTTTCTGACCCATTACTTGCCTGCCTTTCTTAGCTCGTCTGGGGTTGCAACCACCACGGTGATGTGGCTGGTGCGCTTGTTGATGCGGAAGGCTCTTCCCTGGGCACGCGGTCTAAAGCGCTTCAGGGTCACTCCCTCGTCAACATAAGCCTGTGAAATTACTAGATCGTCCTCGTCCACAATGGCTCCGGTGCTCTCGCCCTTTACCTTTGCGTTGGCAACCGCGGATGCAACAACCTTGTAGATGGGCTCTGAAGCAGCCTGTGGCTGGAACTTCAATAGACCCAGGGCCTCGTTGGCCTGCTTACCGCGGATCAGGTTGACGACGCGACGAGCCTTCTGAGGGGTGATGCGAATGTTACGCACCTTAGCGATGGCTTCCATCTGTTTCCTCTCTCATTCGTCCCGGCCTTAGCCGCGACGACCCTTCTTGTCGTCCTTCACGTGTCCACGGAAGGTCTTGGTTGGAGCGAATTCGCCGAGTTTGTGACCGACCATGGTCTCAGTGACGAAAACTGGAATGTGCTTGCGACCGTCGTGAACCGCAATGGTGTGTCCGAGCATGGCTGGGACGATCATCGAGCGGCGCGACCAGGTCTTGATCACGTTCTTGCTGTTGGCCTCGTTCTGTACGCGCACCTTCTTCATTAGGTGCTCGTCGACGAAGGGGCCCTTCTTTAGACTTCTTGGCATCTAGCCCTCCTACTTCTTGCCGACGTAACGACGACGAACGATTTGCTTGTCTGATGGAAGGTTCGGCTTACGCGTGCGACCTTCCTTCTGGCCCCATGGGGTAACAGGGTTACGACCACCGGAGGTCTTGCCCTCACCACCACCGTGTGGGTGGTCAACCGGGTTCATAGCAACACCACGCACGGTTGGGCGAACACCCTTCCAGCGCTTGCGGCCAGCCTTACCCCAGTTGATGTTGGACTGCTCTGCATTGCCGACCTCACCAATGGTGGCGCGGCAATTTGCATCAACATTGCGGATCTCGCCTGAAGGAAGACGAAGCTGAGCCCAGCTACCTTCCTTGGCTACCAGACGAATAGCGGCTCCGGCACTGCGGCCTAGCTTTGCGCCACCGCCTGGCTTTAGCTCGATTGCGTGGATAACGGTACCCACTGGGATGTTACGCAGTGGCAGGTTGTTTCCAGGCTTGATGTCAGCCTTTGGACCCTGCTCAATTGCATCTCCCTGCTTGAGCTTGTTTGGAGCGATGATGTAGCGCTTGGTGCCGTCGATGTAGTGAAGGAGCGCGATGCGTGCGGTGCGGTTCGGGTCGTACTCGATGTGAGCGACCTTCGCTGGCACGCCGTCCTTGTCGTGGCGACGGAAGTCAATAACGCGGTACTGCCTCTTGTGGCCACCACCGATGTGGCGGGTGGTGATGCGGCCAGAGGAGTTGCGGCCACCGGTCTTAGGCAGTGGCTTGAGAAGCGACTTCTCAGGAGTCGAGCGGGTGATCTCGGAGAAGTCCGAGACCGAGGAGCCACGACGACCTGGAGTCGTTGGCTTGTACTTACGAATTCCCATTGTCTACTCCCCTTAGCCGATGTAGGTAAAGATGTCGATGGAACCGGACTTGAGGGTCACAATGGCACGCTTGGTGTCCTTGCGCTTACCCATGCCAAATCTGGTGCGGCGGGTCTTGCCTTGGCGGTTGAGGGTGTTGATGGTGTCGACCTTCACGTTGAAGATCTGCTCAACAGCCTGCTTGATCTCAGTCTTGTTGCTGCGAGGGTCAACCTCGAAGGTGTACTTACCCTCGTCAATGAGTGCGTAGCTCTTCTCAGAGATGATTGGCTTCACAATCACGTCGCGTGGGTCCTTGTTTAGGTTGCTCATGCGCTGACCTCCTCGGTTGCAACTGCTGACTCGACATAGCTTGCGAGTGCAGCTGAGGTGAACACGATGTCCTCTGCGTGGAGAACGTCGTAAGCGTTTAGCTGGTCAACCGGTAGGACGTGAACTTCTGGGAGGTTACGCAGGCTTAGGTAGCTGACCTCGTCATCGCGGTGCAGCACAACAAGAACGTTTTTTGCACTCGAGATGGAGCTCAGGAACGCGCCTGCAGCCTTGGTTGATGGGGTGTCCTTGATTCCAAACTGGTCAATGACGTGGATCTTGCCGTTGCGAGCGCGGTCGGAAAGAGCTCCGCGAAGAGCTGCAACAACCATCTTCTTAGGGGTGCGCTGGTCATAGCTGCGAGGCTTTGGACCGTGAACGATTCCACCACCGCGGTGCTGAGGCATGCGGATGGAACCCTGACGCGCACGACCGGTTCCCTTCTGCTTGAAAGGCTTCTTACCGGTGCCTGATACCTCGCCACGACGAAGCGTGGACTGGGTTCCCTGGCGCGCCGCTGCAAGCTGAGCAACAACTACCTGGTGAATCAGCGGAACGTTGGTGGTTGCGTCGAAAAGAGCCTCAGGCAGGTCTACGCTGCCGGACTTCTTTCCTTTTACGTCAATTAGGTCAACGGTAGGCATTAGCTCTCCTTCACCGCGTTGCGGACGAATACCAGCTGACCCTTAGGACCTGGCACGGCACCCTTGATAAGCAGTAGTCCCTTTTCAAGGTCTACCGAGTGGAGGGTGAGATTTAGTGTGGTGACGCGGTCGGTTCCCATGCGGCCAGCCATTCTCTTTCCTTTGAGAACGCGGCTTGGGGTGGTACCGGCACCAATGGAACCTGGCTTGCGGTGGTTCTTGTGAGCACCGTGTGAGGAGTGAATACCGGCGAAGCCATGACGCTTCATAACACCGGCAAAACCCTTACCCTTGCTGGTTCCAACAACATCTACCTTGCTACCGGGAGTGAATACGTCAACACCGATCGCCTGACCGACGGAAAAGTCAGAAGCGTTGGCGGTGCGAATCTCTGCGCGGTAGCGGCGTGGGGTTGAGCCGGCCTTCTCGAAGTGTCCGGCGGATGGCTTATCGGTCTTGCGAGGATCGATTGCGCCATAGGCGACCTGAATGGCGGTGTAGCCATCGGTCTCTAAAGTCTTGATTTGGGTAATTACGTTTTCACCAGCTTCGACCACGGTGATTGGCACGAGCTTGTTGTTCTCGTCCCAAGCCTGGGTCATTCCGAGCTTGGTGCCCAGCAGTCCAGTAACTGTTCTAGTCTCTACAGCCATCTTCTAATCCTCTAAAGCTTGATCTCGATGTTGACGTCTGCTGGAAGGTCCAAGCGCATCAGCGAATCGACGGCCTTTGGGGTTGGGTCGACGATGTCAATGAGACGCTTGTGGGTACGCATCTCAAAGTGCTCACGGCTGTCCTTGTACTTGTGCGGGGAACGGATAACCGTTACCACGTTCTTCTCGGTGGGTAGTGGGACAGGTCCGACCACCTTCGCACCGGCGCGTGTGACTGTGTCGACGATTTTGCTCGCCGAGACATCGATGACCTCGTGGTCATACGACTTCAGTCGAATGCGGATCTTGTTAGCCGCCATTTTGACTCGCTTCCGTCTTGTGACTGTTTCCAGACACGTGTTTTAGGGGCCAACTAAATTTCCAAATCGCAAATCTCATTGACCACCGTGATGCTGATGCACTGTTTTGCTGTCAACGCCCTATTTCTAGGGCTCTCGCCGAAACCTGACTTGGGCATGAAGCATGGAAAGACCACGCGAGAAAACCAAATTAGATTTCAGTTAAGTTTTTGCTCTATCTGCGGCCGGCCCAGAATCTGTGCACGCATCCTGCAGTGGGCGAGTTACCTCGCGCTTTAGAACCTGTCAATACTGCCACAGTACAAGGGGCCAATGCAAGTTTTTTCTGGGAAAAAGGGGGCCGCAAAGGGTAAAGCAAAACCCCCTGGTTTCCCAGGGGGTTTTAGCTAGTTACTTACGAACTTACTTGTTGATCTTGGTAACGGTACCGGCACCTACGGTGCGGCCACCCTCACGGATCGCGAAGCGGAGACCTTCCTCCATGGCGATTGGCTGAATCAGCTCAACGCTCATCTCGGTGGTGTCGCCAGGCATAACCATCTCGGTACCCGATGGCAGGCTGATAACGCCTGTTACGTCGGTGGTACGGAAATAGAACTGTGGGCGGTAGTTCGTGTAGAACGGGTTGTGACGGCCACCCTCATCCTTGGAAAGAATGTAGACGTTGGCGTCAAAGTTGGTGTGAGGAGTAATGCTGCCTGGCTTGCAGACAACCTGTCCACGCTCGACGTCCTCGCGCTTGGTGCCACGAAGAAGTAGACCTACGTTCTCGCCGGCCTCTGCGTAGTCCAACAGCTTGCGGAACATCTCGATACCGGTAACGGTGGTCTTCTGCTTGTCGCGAATACCAACGATCTCGACCTCGTCGTTCACGTTGACCTGACCACGCTCCACCTTTCCAGTGATAACGGTTCCACGACCGGTAATCGTGAAGACGTCCTCAACTGGCATGAGGAATGGCTTGTCGGTGTCACGCTGTGGCTCTGGGATGTTGTCATCGCAGGCCTCCATGAGCTTTGCAACAGCCTCGCCCCAGGTAGCGTCACCCTCAAGGGCCTTCAAACCTGATACGCGGACTACAGGAGCTGTGTCACCTGGGAACTCGTACTGGTTCAGCAGGTCACGAACCTCAACCTCAACCAGCTCAAGGATCTCCTCGTCATCGACCATGTCAGCCTTGTTCAGGGCAACAACAATGTAAGGAACACCAACCTGGCGAGCAAGAAGCACGTGCTCCTTGGTCTGAGGCATCGGGCCGTCGGTAGCGGCAACCACGAGGATTGCGCCATCCATCTGTGCGGCACCGGTGATCATGTTCTTGATGTAGTCAGCGTGACCTGGAGCGTCTACGTGAGCGTAGTGGCGCTTGTCGGTCTGGTACTCCACGTGGGAGATGTTGATTGTGATACCACGCTGCTTCTCCTCTGGGGAGTTGTCGATTGCATCGAATGCGTAGCTGTCATTCAGTGTTGGGAACTTGTCGTGCAGCACCTTTGTAATTGCCGCAGTCAGAGTGGTCTTACCGTGGTCGACGTGACCAATGGTTCCGATGTTGACGTGCGGCTTTGTGCGCTCGAATTTCGCCTTAGCCATTATGGGTCCTCCTGATGGATCCGTAGTAAATCATCGACCGGGAGGCCGACTCTGATTTGGGGTTTACAGTCTTTCTATCTTAGCCACTTACGAGTAAGTTGTCCTACTCGCCTTTGGCCTTTTGCACGATCTCGTCGGCTACCGCCTTTGGCACCTCTGCATAGGTCTCGAACGTCATTGAGTAGACGGCTCGACCTGAGGTCTTAGAGCGGAGGTCACCTACGTAACCGAACATTTCCGACAGTGGCACTAGGGCTGCAACAACTTTTACGCCCGAAGCATCCTCCATCGACTGAATCTGCCCACGACGAGAATTTAGGTCACCGATGACATCACCCATGTATTCCTCAGGGGTGCGCACCTCGACCGCCATAATCGGCTCGAGCAGAACTGGGTTAGCTAGTCTCGCGGCCTCCTTGAAAGCCATCGAGCCTGCAATCTTGAATGCCATTTCGCTGGAGTCAACATCGTGGTAAGCGCCGTCGGCAAGAGTTGCCTTCACGCCCACAACTGGGTAGCCAGCAAGAATTCCAGAGGTCATCGCGTCGCGAATACCGGCATCAACCGAAGGAATGTACTCCCTAGGGACCCTTCCACCGGTGATCGAGTCAACGAACTCGTAAGTCTTATCACCCTCGACCTCTAGTGGCTCAAGCTTGATCTGGATCTTTGCGAACTGTCCAGAACCACCGGTCTGCTTCTTGTGGGTGTAGTCGTGACGCTCAACGGGCCTGCGAATCGTCTCTCGGTAGGCAACCTGTGGCTTACCTACGTTGGCCTCGACCTTGAACTCACGCTTCATGCGATCAACCAAAATGTCTAGGTGGAGCTCACCCATGCCGGAGATAACGGTCTGGCCAGTCTCCTCATCGTTGTTGACCCTAAAGGTTGGGTCCTCTTCGGCGAGCTTCTGGATCGCAAGCGACAATTTCTCCTGGTCGCTCTTCGTCTTTGGCTCAATCGCGACCGAGATAACTGGCTCTGGGAAGGTCATGGACTCCAAAACAATCTGGTTGTCTGGATCACAAAGAGTGTCACCGGTGGTGGTGTCTTTCAAACCGATGGCTGCATAGATGTGACCAGCGGTTACCGAGTCAACCGGGTTTTCCTTGTTGGAGTGCATCTGGAAAAGCTTTCCGATGCGCTCTTTTCTTCCCTTGGTGGAGTTGATAACTCCCGAGCCGCCGTCCACTTTGCCCGAGTAGACACGGATGTAGGTGAGGCGACCAAAGAATGGGTGGGTGACAACTTTGAACGCAAGCGCAGAGAAGGGCTCGTTGGGGTCAGGGTTTCGAATCAGACGATCTTCCTCATCGCGAGGGTTACCACCCTCAACCGGAGGAACATCGAGAGGGTTTGGAAGGTAGTCAATAACTGCGTCCAGCATTGGCTGAACACCCTTGTTCTTGAATGCGCTACCGCACAAAACTGGGTACATCTCAGAGTTAATGGTGATCTTGCGGATGGCTGACTTGATCTCAGCTACCGAAAGCTCTTCGCCACCAAAGTACTTCTCCATTAGCTCGTCACTGGTCTCGGCAACTGCCTCAACAAGCTGAGCGCGGTACTCGTCGGCCTTGGCCTTTAGGTCAGCAGGGATCTCTTCGATCTCGTACTTAGCACCCATCTCGACGTCTCCACGCCAGGTCAGAGCGCGCATCTCGACTAGATCGATGACGCCCTGGAAGTCATTCTCGGCACCAATTGGCAGCTGAATAACTAGTGGCTTAGCGCCCAGGCGGTCCTTGATCGTCTTCACGGTGAAGTAGAAGTCGGCACCTAGCTTGTCCATCTTGTTGACAAAGCAAATCCTTGGGACGTTGTACTTATCAGCCTGACGCCATACGGTCTCTGACTGAGGCTCGACACCCTCTTTACCGTCGAAAACGGCAACTGCGCCGTCTAGAACACGAAGTGAACGCTCAACCTCAACGGTGAAGTCCACGTGTCCCGGGGTGTCAATGATGTTGATCTGGTTGTCTTTCCAGAAGCATGTGGTGGCAGCGGAGGTAATGGTGATACCGCGCTCCTGCTCCTGCTCCATCCAGTCCATGGTGGCGGCACCGTCGTGCACCTCACCAATCTTGTGGGTAATACCGGTGTAGAAAAGGATTCGCTCGGTAGTGGTTGTCTTACCAGCGTCAATGTGCGCCATGATGCCGATGTTGCGAACCTTATTCAGGTCGGTGAGCACGTCTTGTGCCACGGTGTCCTCCGAAAGTGACTAGTTGGTGAAAAAGTTCATCCGCTTGGCTTTGATAATCAAAACCTCGCGGATGTTGCTGGATTACCAGCGGTAGTGAGCAAATGCCTTGTTGGACTCGGCCATCTTGTGAGTGTCTTCGCGACGCTTCACAGCTGCACCAAGACCATTGGAGGCATCCAAGATCTCGTTCATTAGGCGCTCGGTCATGGTCTTCTCGCGACGTAGACGTGCGTACTGAACCAACCAACGCATTGCAAGGGTGTTTGCACGGTGGGTCTTGACCTCAACCGGAACCTGGTAGGTGGAGCCACCGACACGGCGGGACTTAACCTCAACGGTTGGACGGACGTTATCCAGGGCCTTCTTCAGAAGAACTACTGGGTCATCACCGGTCTTGCGGTTGGTGCCCTCTAGGGCGCCATAGACGGTCTTCTCGGCAAGAGACTTCTTGCCATCTAGCAAAATCTTGTTGACCAGCTGTGAGACAACTGGGGAACCGTAAACAGGGTCGACGGCTACTGGACGCTTGGCTACTGGGCCCTTACGTGGCATTACTTACCCTTCTTTGCACCGTAGCGGCTACGAGCCTGCTGACGGTCTTTTACAGCCTGGGTGTCTAGTGCTCCACGAACGATCTTGTAACGCACACCTGGCAGGTCCTTGACACGACCACCACGCACAAGCACCATCGAGTGCTCCTGCAGGTTGTGACCCTCGCCCGGGATGTAGGCGGTTACCTCAACGCCGTTCGATAGCTTGACACGCGCAACCTTACGAAGAGCCGAGTTTGGCTTCTTTGGTGTGGTGGTGTACACACGGGTGCATACGCCACGCTGCTGCGGGTTAGCCTTCAGGGCCGGGCTCTTGGTCTTTGAGACCTTTGGGCTACGACCCTTGCGAACCAACTGCTGAATTGTTGGCACTAGTACTCCTTATTCGTTCCTCGGCACAGCACAAAACTGAAAACCGAAGTTATTTTCTTTGACCCACCCTCAGCGACTAGAGGATTTCGGCCCGATACACGCTCTCGCATGAACCTCGCCAAGCATACCTGTAGCCGCTTGAGGCGGTCAAATACTTTTTCTTATGTTGTTAGTTCTCTTCGACTGCGAATGGGTCTGCAACCGAGAGGCTTAGCTCCTGAGAGTCAAGGTCACCGTCTTCAAAAGAAGCGTCGGACCAGATGCGGTTCGGGTATCGCTCTGCCTTTGCCTCTTCGGTGCCATCGACCTCGAAGTTGCGGTAGCGAGCCATACCGGTACCAGCCGGGATCAGCTTTCCAATGATGACGTTCTCCTTTAGACCTACGAGCCTGTCCTCGCGGCGGTCCAGAGCTGCCTGAGTGAGGACCCTGGTGGTCTCCTGGAAGGAGGCCGCCGATAGCCAGGACTGAGCTGCCAGTGATGCACGGGTCATACCCATCACCTCCTGACGAGCACTTGCCGGGCGAAGACCCTTAGATACTGCCTCGCGGTTCTTAGTTGCAAACCTCTGGCGGTCGATAATCTCACCTGGGAGCATGTCGGTGTCACCAGAGTCGATAACTGTGACCTTGGAGAGCATCTGACGAACAATCACCTCGAGGTGCTTGTCGTGCAGCGGAACACCCTGTGAGCCGTAGATTGCCTGAACACCGCGGATGATTTCGGCTGCAGCCTCACGGCTTCCCTTGATTATCAGCACCTCGTGAGGAATTGGGGTTCCGTCAACCAGGTAGTCTCCGGCCTCAACCATTTCACCCTTCTCAACCAGCAGGTCATCGGCGGATGACACTGTGGTGATAGGCAGGTATGGGCTTAGCTTCTTGAAGGTCTTCGAAGCGGTTCTGGAGAAGCTGTACTGCATGGCTAGCGCCTCAGCCTCCTTCTCCGCCTTCTCACCCTGTGGACGAACAAAGACCTCATAGCTCTTGGTGCCGGTTGCGGAGACCTTCTCTACAAGGTCAACCTTGCCGTCCCAGAAGGCCATAACTGCAACCTTGCCGGCCTGACGCCAACCAACACGAGCCTCTAGGAGGTCGGTAACACCGTTTAGACCCTGGGTGATGTCGTAGGAGATCAGACGCTCAACGCGAACCTTCTGACCACCAATTGACTTCAGAATGGTCTGCTTCTTGGTGTTCTCGGCAGCACCTCCGGTGTGGAAAGTACGCATAGTTAGCTGGGTACCAGGCTCACCAATCGACTGAGCGGCGATGATACCGATGGCCTCACCGACGTTCACTTCCTGGTTGGTGGCAAGCGATACTCCGTAGCAGGCTGCACAGATTCCAGCCTCAGCCTCACAGGTAAGTACGGCACGGACGACGATGGTCTCGACGCCAGCCTCCTTTAGCCTGCGAACAGTTGCGTGGTCGATATTCTCGCCAGCCTTAACCAAAACGTCCTTGCCGACCTTTACATCGGCGAGGTTGGTACGACCAACAATCGATAGCTCGACCTGCTCGTCATCAAGAAGGTCCTTCTCAAGACCTTTGGATGTTCCACAGTCCTCAATCTGAATGATGACATCCTGCGCCACGTCCACTAGACGACGGGTTAGATAACCTGCGGCGGCAGTCTTCATGGCAGTGTCAGCGTTACCCTTTCGGGCACCAGTCGCGTTGGTGAAGTACTCGTGAGCGGTTAGACCCAGGAGGTAGTTACCCTTCACGGGCATCGGTGCGAAGTCTCCGGAGGATGTTGCAACCGGGCCACGCATACCCATGATCGAACGAATCTGTAGCCAGTTACCCCTAGCTCCAGAGGTCACCATCTTGTAGATCGCGTTGTCCTGCGGGATCGACTCCTGCAACAGGGTCTGGATTTCCTTGGTCTCCTTGGACCAAAGCTCACCAAGCTCATCACGACGCTCAAGGTCGGATTTTAGTCCGTTGTCGAAGGCCTCCTGAATCTTGGTGTGCTGCTTCTCAGCCTTGGTGATCATCTCAGCGCGCTTCTTGTCGAAGGTTCCCTTCGGGTCGAAGTTAGCGTCGGAGATAGCCATCGACACACCCGAGCGGGTGGCCCAGTGGAAACCAGCGTCCTTGAGCTTGTCAAGCGATGCGGCAACTTCGGTCCTCGAGTACATCTCAACCAAGTCAGAAACAATCTGTCCAAGCTGCTTCTTGCCAACCTGCTCGTTCACGAACGGGTAGTTCTCTGGAAGTGCCTCGTTGAAAAGCGCACGGCCGAAGGTGGTCTCGCGGAGCTCACCCTCGATGCGGATGCGAACCTTGGCGCTAATCGCTAGCTCGTGGATGTCAAATGCCATCTGAGCCTCTGCCATTGAGCTGAAGGCAAGTCCCTCGCCCTTTGCGCCTTCAACCTCTTCGGTTAGGTGGAACAGACCAATGATCATGTCCTGGGTTGGGGTTGCTACAGGACGACCATCGGAAGGCTTCAGGATGTTGTTTGACGCGAGCATCAAGATTCTGGCCTCGGCCTGTGCTTCTACCGATAGCGGTAGGTGAACGGCCATCTGGTCACCATCAAAGTCAGCGTTGAACGCAGCACAAACAAGTGGGTGTAGCTGAATAGCCTTACCCTCAACAAGTACTGGCTCAAATGCCTGAATACCGAGGCGGTGAAGAGTCGGTGCACGGTTTAGAAGAACTGGTCGCTCCTTGATTACCTCTTCGAGAGCACCCCAGACCTGTGGGCGTGAACGCTCAACCATGCGCTTTGCGCTCTTGATGTTCTGGGCAAGACCCAAATCAACTAGACGCTTCATCACAAATGGCTTGAACAGCTCAAGAGCCATCAGCTTTGGAAGACCACACTGGTGCAGCTTCAGCTGAGGACCTACAACGATTACCGAACGGCCTGAGTAGTCAACACGCTTACCCAGCAGGTTCTGACGGAAACGTCCCTGCTTACCCTTCAGAAGGTCAGAGAGCGACTTGAGTGCACGGTTACCGGTTCCGGTAACGGCACGACCACGGCGGCCGTTGTCGAACAGTGCGTCGACAGCCTCCTGGAGCATGCGCTTTTCATTGTTCAAAATGGTCTTCGGCACGGCACCCAGGTCAACGAACCTCTTGAGGCGGTTGTTTCGGTTAATAACCCTGCGGTAGAGGTCGTTGAGGTCAGAGGTAGCAAAGCGGCCACCATCGAGCTGAACCATCGGACGAATCTCTGGAGGCAGCACCGGCAGCACCGAAAGAACCATCGAGGTTGGCGGGGTTCCCGACTGCTCAAAGCTGCTGACGACCTTCAGGCGCTTAATGGCCTGGGTCTGCTTTGAGCCCTTAGTGGTTGCAATCTCAGCGCGCAGCTCGGCTGCAGCGCCTGTAAGGTCAAACGCGGCCAGAACCTGCATGACAGCCTCTGCACCAATCTCGGTGATTACGTAGTCCGAGAAGTAGTAGTCGAAGTGGTCGAAGATCACGTCGTTTGGAAGTAGCTGTCCAACCTCAGCGGTCAGGAACATCCTCCAGGCGATCTGCTCCTTGTGAAGGTTGGCAGGGCGCTCTAGACGGGCAAACTCACGAACGATCTTGTCGGTCTTCTTCTTGAAATCCGCCATGAGTTTCTTAATCTTCTTGGTCTCGTCCGAGGTGCGGACGACAGCGTCCTCCTGCTCCTCGTCGGTCTCGACAGCAAGCGACTTTGCCGACCAGAACCCATCTGGGTCCTTCTCCTCGGAGTCGATTAGCTGCTCGACACTCTTGGCAAACTGCTTCTCAATCCAGCGTGGGGTCTCCCAGAACTTGTTTGAGATCTGCAGCTCTAGACCAAGCTCACGAAGCTCTGCCATTTCCTCAGAGGCTGCTGCCTCGAACTCCTCGTTGCGAGCTGCAACCAGGGCACGAATGCGGTCAACGTACTCCTCACGGACGAGGTCATACTCGCCATCGCGAAGCTCACGGTCGATGTCCATGACCCTGTAGGCAGCGAAGTAAATGATCTTCTCTAGGTCCTTAGGGGCCATATTCAATAGGTAGCCAAGGCGTGATGGAACACCCTTGAAGTACCAGATGTGGGTTACCGGCGCAGCTAGTTCAATGTGACCCATGCGCTCACGACGTACCGAGCTCTTGGTTACCTCTACGCCACAGCGTTCACAGACGATGCCCTTGAAGCGAACTCGCTTGTACTTTCCACAAGAGCACTCCCAGTCCTTGGTGGGACCGAAGATCTTCTCGCAGAACAGGCCGTCTTTTTCTGGCTTTAGGGTTCGGTAGTTGATGGTCTCTGGCTTCTTTACCTCACCAGATGACCAAGAACGAATCTCCTCGCTGGTAGCTAGACCTACGCGAAGGGCACTGAAGTTTTCTACTCTTACTGACATTTTCTCTAGTTCCTCTTAGGTCTACTGGTAGGTGTTGAAGTCGGATTCGGCGGACAGGTTCTCGTTGCGGCTTAGGTTGATGCCGAGCTCCTCGGCTGCGCGGTCGGACTCGAACTCCTCGTCCTTCAGCACTACAACTCTGCCCTCGTCGTCGATTACCTCGACGTTGAGACCAAGTGACTGCATCTCCTTGGCCAAAACCCTGAATGACTCCGGGATTCCTGGCGGTTGGATGTTCTCGCCCTTGACGATTGCCTCGTAGGTGCGAACGCGGCCTGCGATGTCGTCGGACTTGATCGTCAGCAGCTCCTGGAGGGTGTGAGCGGCGCCATAGGCCTGTAGGGCCCATACCTCCATCTCACCGAACCTCTGGCCACCAAACTGTGCCTTACCTCCCAGCGGCTGCTGGGTAATCATCGAGTAAGGGCCGGTTGAACGAGCGTGAATCTTGTCGTCAACTAGGTGGTGGAGCTTCAGCATGTACTTGACACCAACGGCAATTGGCTCCGGGTATGGCTCGCCACTGCGGCCATCAAACAGCCTTGCCTTACCGGTGCCATCGATGAGCCTCTGGCCATCGGCATTAGGCAGGGTGTGGTCCAAGATGCCAGCAACCTGGTCCTTGGTTGCACCATCAAACACAGGTGTTGCAACCTTGGTTCCCGGAGGGCTCTTGATAAGGCTCTTAGCCATGTCATCTGCCCACTTGGCGACGCCCTTGACGTCCCAGCCCTGCTTACATGCCCAACCTAGGTGGGTCTCAAGGACCTGACCAAAGTTCATGCGGCCTGGAATACCCAGCGGGTTCAAAACGATGTCAACAGGAGTTCCGTCCTCCATGAATGGCATGTCTTCAACGGGGAGAATCTTTGCGATAACACCCTTGTTGCCGTGACGGCCAGCAAGCTTGTCACCCTCGGTGATCTTGCGCTTCTGAGCGATGTGAACAACAACTCTGCGGTTCACCCCGGCTCCGAGCTCGTCGCCGTCCTCTGCGTCAAATACCTTGACGCCAATGACGGTTCCACCCTCGCCGTGTGGGACCTTCAAAGAGGTGTCGCGCACCTCTCGGCTCTTCTCGTTGAAAATCGCGCGGAGTAGTCGCTCTTCTGCAGAGAGCTCGGTCTCACCCTTAGGCGTTACCTTTCCGACCAGAATGTCTCCTGGACGGACCTCTGCACCAATCCGGACGATGCCCATGTCATCTAGCTGAGCTAGAGCCTCAATCGAAATGTTTGGCAGGTCGGAGGTGATCTCCTCGGCACCGAGCTTGGTGTCGCGAGCATCAACCTCATACTCCTCGATGTGAATCGAAGACATGGTGTCCTGCTTCACAAGCTCCTGGCTCAGGATGATTGCGTCCTCGAAGTTGTAACCCTCCCATGGCATAAATGCCACGAGTAGGTTCTTACCCAGCGCCAACTCACCGTTCTCGGTGGATGGACCGTCGGCAAGCACGTCTCCAACCTCTACGCGCTGACCAACCTCAACGATTACTCGCTGGTTGATAGCGGTTCCCTGGTTTGAGCGGTCGAACTTACGAAGTGGGTAGGTGGAGCGCCTCTTGTTGTCGTTGTGGACAGTGATCTCGTCGGCGTCAATCTCCTCGACGACACCGGCCTCCTCGGCGACCACAACAGCACCGGAGTCAATCGCAGCAATGCGCTCCATGCCGGTGCCAACAAATGGGCTGTCTGCGCGAAGCAGTGGCACAGCCTGACGCTGCATGTTCGCACCCATCAGAGCACGTGACGAGTCATCGTGCTCGAGGAATGGAATCAGAGACGTAGAGACCGAAGCAAGCTGACGCGGGGAGACATCGATGTAATCAACATCTGCTGCGTCCACCTCAACGATGTCGCCGCGGAAGCGGGCGAAGGCCTTTGGACCCTTGAGGGAGCCGTCCTCACTCAATGGAGTGTCAGCACCTGCGATTACCTTGCCGTCTTCACTTGCGGCATCAAGATACTCAACGGTCCTTGATGGCTTGCCGTTCTTAACAGCGCGGTAAGGCGTCTCGATAAAGCCAAAGCTGTTGATGCGGCTGAAGGCGGTAAGTGATCCGATCAGACCGATGTTTGGACCTTCTGGGGTCTCGACCGGGCACATTCTTCCGTAGTGGGAAGGGTGAACGTCACGAACCTCCATTTGGGCACGCTCACGAGCGATACCGCCAGGACCCAGGGCCGAGAGACGACGCTTGTGAGCGAGGCCTGCCAGTGGGTTGTTCTGGTCCATGAACTGCGATAGCTGGCTGGCTCCAAAGAACTCCTTCAGAGCCGAGACAACTGGACGCAGGTTGATGAGGGTCTGAGGGGTGATCGCCTCGATATCCTGTGTGGACATGCGCTCGCGAACCACACGCTCCATGCGGCTGAGGCCGATGCGAACCTGGTTCTGGATTAGCTCGCCAACGCTGCGAATGCGGCGGTTGGAGAAGTCATCGATGTCATCAGAGCGGACTGAAAGATTTACCTTCTTGCCGTTCATCTTGATGGCGAATTCTGCGTTCTGCGAACTTGATGAGACGTTGTTGGCAAGAACTAGATCAAAGAGCAATAGGTACTTCAGAGTGCTCACGATGTCAGCACGCGTGAGCGTGGTGATGTTGGCTTCCTCTTCAATCTGAAGCTTGCGGTTGATCTTGTGGCGACCAACGCGCGCCAGGTTGTAACGCTTTGACTCAAAGTATGTGGAACGCAGCCAAGCATCAGCTACCTCACTACCTGCAGCCTCACCGCGAACCTTGCGGTAGACCTCACGAAGCGCCTCTTCCTTGCTCAGGATCGGGTTAGCAAAGACCTTCGACTCGTCATACTCGAGAGTTCTCTCGATGATGTCCTCGTCAAACTTCATGCCCAGTAGGCTTGCCTCAACGGCAGCCTTGATGTCCGAGAACTCTGCGCGAATCTCGTCCTTAGTAAAACCGAGTGCCTTGAGGAAGATAGTTGCCGAGACTTTGGTCTTGCGGTCCACCTGCACCTGCAGAATCGGCTGGCCGAAACGAGCAGCAGGCTTTCTCTCATCCTTGACCCACTCGGTCAGAAACTCTAGGTAGCTTCCACGGCTAGGGATGATCTGAGCCTTGTTGTTGCGAACATCCAGGTTTCCAGTGGTGTTGGTTGACACCGAGAAGTAGACACCTGGGGAGCGAACAAGCTGGGAGACGACGACGCGCTCGGTGCCGTTGATGATGAAAGTTCCCTTGCCGGTCATAACGGGGAAGTCGCCCATGAATACGGTCTGCGACTTAATCTCACCGGTCAGGTAGTTGGTGAACTCTGCTTTGATGTAGAGCGGCTGGGTGTAGCTCTTGCCCTTCTCCTTGCACTCGTCTGGAGTGTAGGGAGGGTCAAATAGTTCTGGGTCAGAGAACGAAAGGCCCATCTTCGCGTCCTGAGCAGCATTGCTGCTGTCCTCAATAGGACTTATCTCCTCGAAGACCTCGTCGAGACCGTTCTTGGCAGCTTTGCCAGCGATTGCTCGCCAGGCAGGAGCGCCAACGAGCCAATCGAAGCTCTCAGTCTGAAGAGATAGAAGGTCTGGAATCTCTACCGGGTCAGAGTGCTTTGCAAACGAAGGCCTCTGAGCGGTTCTTGATGTGTTTGCGGACTTGGTGGTTTTAGCGTTTTTCGCAGCAGCCAAAGTGATTACCCCTAGGGAAGTTGTTAGGTTTGGGCGGAAATTCGCGTACCTAAACCGTGACGAGCCACAATTTGCATCGCGCCAGACAACCGCTATTTATCGCCAGGCAGGGTTAGGGAAGCAAACCTCAATACTAAAGGAGGAGAATTATGCTATGCAACTTAAAATTCCGCACGTTTTTTACTAATTTGTGACCTTTTGGTTTTGTGCAAGCTCTGCGCGCCGAGATTCGAAGTCCCTAATCGAATTTCTAATCCCTTCGCGAAGTCCCGTTGTTGCCTTCCACCCGAGTTCGTTTATCTTGGAAACGTCAAGAAGTTTTCGAGGTGTGCCGTCGGGTTTCGTGGTATCCCATCTGGTCTCGCCTGTGAAACCCACCTCCTCTGCAACCATCTCAGCGAGAGCTCGGATCGAGAGATCCTTCCCACTCCCCACGTTGACGTGCTCGCTGGAGTCGTAATTTTCTAGAAGAAACAGGCAGGCATCCGCTAGGTCCTCAACATACAAAAATTCACGAAGTGGAGTTCCAGTCCCCCAATTTGTAATCGTCGTCTGGCCCTCAGCCTTCGCCTCTACGTAACGTCGGATTAGCGCAGGTAACACGTGCGATCCAGCTGGATCGTAATTGTCGCCAGGGCCGTAGAGGTTTGATGGCATAACCGAAATCCAGTTATGTCCGTGCTGTTTTCTCATGGCCTGAATCTGTTGAATACCCGCAATCTTTGCGACCGCATAAGCATCATTGGTTGGCTCTAGAGCACCAGTCATAAGGGCGTCTTCCCTTATTGGTTGCTCCGCAAACTTTGGATAAATACAGCTTGACCCTAAAAAGACGAGCCTCTCAACGCCTAAGTCATGGGCTGCATCCATCACGTTTAACTGGATTCTGAGGTTGTCACTCAAAAAATCTGCTGGATACGTGTCGTTTGCAAGTATGCCACCGACTTTTGCAGCCGCTAATAAAACAATTACAGGTTGCTCGTGCTGAAAAAAATCAATAACTCTTTCTCGGTCTCGCAGGTCAAGTTCTGTCGACGATCTCGTGACTATGTTTTGAAAACCTTGGTCTTGGAGCTTCCGGACGATTGCACCGCCGACCATTCCCTTGTGGCCGGCTACAAAGACCTTGGACGATCGGTCTACTGGTAATTTGTTCATCAGAAAGTTGGCGAATCAATCCATGGAGATCCGGCATGGGCCTGCGCCTGAATATCAGCCTCAACCATTAGTCGAGCCAGTTCATCCGGCATGGTCTTCGCCTTCCAGCCCAGCTCTTTCTCCGCCAAGGAGGAATCCCCGATTAGCGCATCTACCTCAGTCGGACGGAGATACCTTGGGTCAAATTCAACAAACTCCTGCCAGTCAAGACCAGCATGAGAGAAAGAAGATGTGAGGAAGTCTTTGATTGTGGCAGCTTGACCGGTTGCAAGTACGAAATCCATTGGCGCATCATGCTGCAACATCCGCCACATACCCTCGACGTACTCAGGTGCATAACCCCAATCTCTCACGGCATCTAGATTGCCAAGATACAGCTTGGACTGAACCCCGGCCTTGATGCGAGCAACGGCCCGGGTTATTTTTCGAGTTACGAAAGTTTCACCTCTGCGAGGAGATTCGTGGTTAAACAAGATCCCGTTTACTGCGAATATCCCGTAGGCCTCACGATAGTTCTTCGTCATCCAATAGGCATATACTTTTGCCGCTCCATAGGGAGAGCGAGGATAGAAAGGTGTTGATTCATTTTGTGGTGGTGGGGTTGCGCCGAACATCTCCGAAGATGAAGCTTGGTAGTACTTACTTCCTGGCGCAGCTAAGCGAACAGCCTCCAAGACTCTTGACGTTCCAAGACCTGTAACGTCTCCTGTGTACTCAGGCTCGTCAAAGCTCACTCGTACATGTGACTGTGCACCTAGGTTATAAATCTCATCTGGCTTCAAATCACCAATCAATGACACCAGGCGTGAACCGTCCGAAAGGTCGCCGAAGTGAAGAAACAGACTTGGAGAGTCAGCATGTCGGTCCTGGTAGAGATGATCTATGCGAGCCGTGTTGAAACTCGAAGAGCGCCTTACAACTCCATGAACCTCATAGCCTTTTTGAATCAAGAGTTGGGCAAGATAAGAGCCATCTTGGCCCGTAATGCCAATAATCAGGGCTTTTTTCATGAAATTCTCGCTCTCAGCTGCAAGTTTAGGGCTTTCAGTCCGATGAAGTCGCCGCCTTATTGAATTTGTCCATTTCCCGTTTGGCGTCCTTTTCTTTCAGACTCTCGCGCTTGTCATAATCCTTCTTACCCCTAGCCAAACCAATCTCGACCTTGGCATAGCCATCCTTGAAATAGAGGCTTATTGGGATAAGGGTGTAGCCGGTCTCTTTCGACTTTCCCGCCAGCTTCGCAATGTCCTTCTTTGCCAGAAGCAGCTTGCGCTTTCTGCGCGGGGCATGGTTTGTCCACGAACCTTGCGTGAATTCGGGAATGTAGGCATTCTCGAGCCAGATCTCTCCCCCATCAACAGCTGCGTATGAGTCGGTCAGCGACGCCTTGCCTTGCCTGAGGGCTTTTACCTCTGTCCCGGATAGCACAATGCCGGCCTCATAGACATCGTCTATGAAGTAGTCGTAGCGAGCTCGCTTGTTATTGGCAATGAGCTTCTGACCACGCTCGCGTGGCATGAGTGTCTCCTAGGTCCTTAGATGCCTGAAGGTAGAAATACCCGAGGCCAGGACAGCGAGAATAGCACCGAGGCCCAATACATAGGGGGCGACTGCGAATACGTCGGTCGCAGAAACAAAGTTCGCAAATGCGAGTTCAGTTGCAAGGGAATCGGTCAAGTAGTTTTCGACGATGAACAAATTCAAACCAATTGCCAAGCCGCCGCCCAGAAGCGCAGCAATCAGCCCTTCGAGAATAAACGGCAGCTGTATGGATGCACTTGAGGCCCCAACCAGCCTCATGATGCCAATCTCCCGCCTCCTGGAGAAGGCGCTGAGCCTAATGGTGGTTGTGGTGAGCAATGCGGCGCTGAAGAGCATCACTGTCGCTATTGACCCAGCCGCAAGTGTCGCACCATTTAGAAGCCCAATTATTGGATCGAAATAGCTCCGCTGATCCGCAACCGCTGCAACTCCCGGCTGGGACTGGAAGGCTTCGACAACCAGCTCTGCCTTTTCTGGATCCGAAAGGGAAACCCAGTAAGTGGCGTTTAGTTGGTCAGGGTTTAGGTACTGCGCGGCAGTGAGCTCACCGCCATCATCCAGCAACCTTTGGTAGGCCTCGTCCTGGCTCTCAAAGTAATACGTGTCGATGTAGGGTACGAGCGCCGAAGACTTCAGCTGGCCGGTAACGGCAATCTGTTCAGTTTGGGTTATTGCCCCACTAGGACAAATCAACTCACTTTCAAAATCATTGCAGAGGTAGATGGCAATCTGTGCCTTGTCGTACCAGTAACCCTTTAGGTTTCCAAGCTGAATCTGTAGCAGGGCAGCCACGCTGACAAAGCTCAGCGAGACGAAGGTGACCAAGACTATTGAGAGGACCATGGAGAAGTTGCCCCTGATGCCCTCCCAAACTTCTCTTGCTACAAAAGAGGGGTTCATGATTGATCCTCAGGAATCTCAACCGAACCGCTTGGGACCTCACGGTAGCTGGCAGTCTCGGCGTCTCGCACAATTCTGCCTCCCTTCATCTCAACCACTCGGCGTTGCATCTGGTCCACGATTCCCCTGTCGTGGGTGGCCATGACGATGGTGGTGCCGGAGAGGTTGATGCGGCTCAAAAGCCCCATGATCTCTTTGCTGTTGTCGGGGTCAAGGTTTCCGGTTGGCTCGTCTGCCAGCAGAAGCTCGGGACGGTTCACTAGAGAGCGCGCAATCGCCACACGCTGCTGCTCACCACCAGACAAAGCAGCTGGGAAACTAGAGGACTTGTCTTCAAGTCCAACTAGTCGAAGCACATCCGGCACGCTTGTCTCAATAAAGGCCCTCGATTTGCCTATTACCTGAAGCGCAAAAGCGATGTTTTGATAGACAGTCTTGTTTGGGAGCAGGCGAAAGTCCTGAAACACAACCCCCAGTTTTCGTCGGTATGACGCAACCCGTCTCTGTGGGAGAGTCCTTAGGTTCTCACCCAAAACAAATAGGTCACCTGAATCTGGTTTTTCTTCGCGAAGCATAAGCCTAAGAAGAGAGGACTTGCCTGACCCTGAGGAGCCAACCAGGAAAACGAACTCACCACGGTCAATTTGCAGCTCAACCTCTGACAAGGCTGAAGCACCTGCCCCGCGGTAGGTCTTAGTTACGTTTTCTAGGCGAATCATCTCCAACCAAGCCTAGGTAAGAAGGTGAGAACAGCACCGATAGAGGGCAGGGTGTTAGCGGTTTTGCTGGGCTCGCCACTTTATCCCCGCAGAGATAAACCCGTCCAACTTTCCACCGAATACATCATCTGGATTGTTCTCCTCGTGTTCAGTTCTAAGGTCCTTTACCGTTCTGTAAGGAGCGAGCACGTAGGACCGCATTTGTTCCCCCCAGCTTGCCTTCACATTGCCTGCTAGATGTTTCTTTTGAGAGTCCTCTTCAATTCGACGAACCTCAAGAAGCCTTGACTGCAGTACTTTCATGGCCTCAACCTTGTTCTGGAGTTGCGACTTTTCGTTCTGGCATGACACAACGGTGCCGGTTGGGAGATGTGTAATTCTGATGGCAGAGTCTGTTGTGTTGACGCTCTGCCCACCTGGCCCCGAGGATCGAAATGCATCTACCCGAATGTCGCTCTCTGGGATCTCAATTTCAGCCGAGGATTCGATTAGCGGAACTACCTCTACAGCCGTGAATGATGTCTGACGCTTTCCAGCTGAGTTGAACGGGCTCATTCTCACAAGCCTGTGAGTTCCAGACTCCACTGAGAGCTTTCCATAGGCATACGGCGCATCAAACTTGATGGATGCAGACTTGATTCCCGCCCCCTCGGCATATGAAGTCTCTAGAACTGTCGATTTCATGCCGACTATCTCCGCGTAACGCAAATACATTCGCATCAGCATTTCGGAAAAGTCTGTGGCGTCGTCACCCCCGGCTCCACTTCGAATTGTCATGATTGCAGACCTGGAGTCGTATTCACCGTTAAGAAGTGTTTCGGTCTCGAGGGACTCTAGCATTGCCTCCAGCTTGCCAATATCAGCTATAACTTCAGCGGCTGCATCCAAATCGTCTTCTTCGGAAGCAAGGCCTAGAAGCGCTGACGTGTCTTCGATCAGCCTTTCGATTGCAATTAGCCGCGAAAGAATTTGCTTTTGATGTGATAACTCTGAAGTTATTCTCTGAGCGTTCTCTTGGTTCTGCCACAGGTCTGGATGTGAGGCCTGTTCCTCTAGGTTATGGACCTTCTCAGACAGCTCTCGAGGTTGCAAAACTGTCGAAACTTGCCTAAATCGCGAATCAATGTCAGACAGCCGTTGGCTTGGTTCTATTTGACTCAAAGGGCGCTAGCCTAACTTCTATTTTCTTTGATGTGCAAAACTACTGGCGGTGACGGTGGGATTTGAACCCACGGTGGACTTTCACCCACACAACTTTTCGAGAGTTGCACCTTCGGCCGCTCGGACACGTCACCGACCACCATTATTCCTTATATCTGTGAAGGCGTCGCCTAAAAGCCTTTGACATTCTTCTTCGAACACACCACCGATCACCTCAACCCGCCGGCCTTGCCGCTTGTCGCGCAGCAAATCATAAACAGATCCCGCAGACCCGTAGAGAGGGTTATAAGCACCAAAAAACAACGTCCCGATACCCGCGGATCTTATTGCCCATGCACACATGGGACAAGGCTCTAAGGTGACCGCCATGGACATTTGCCGACCATAAACTCTGAGAGTTTGTAGATCCAGGCTTTCAATGGTTAGCAACTCGGCATGAGCGGTTGCCCGCCCCGTTTCGACGACACCATTTTTAGAAGAGGCGATGATTGCACCACGTGGGTCGCAAATGACTGCAGCGATTGGGAGGTCCCCGGAAGGGGCCGAAGCTGCTACGTCTAAAGCACGACGCATCAAGACTCTTGACAACTCAGACACAGCTGAACTCTACCCAGATTTCTAATAGACCCTTTAAATGAAGTATGGGTAGGGGCAAAGCCCCTACCCATACTTGGTTTGACTTGACTACTTAGTTGTCACAGTGATTGTGTCAACAAGAACTCGATCAATGTAGATGCGCACGGCGATGGTGTAACCAGCCCCTGTGAACTCAACTACACGCTCGAAGTTGGAGGCAAGAGAGGCTACTACAACCCAGTCGTTTCCAACCTTGGCAGATAGTCTCTGACCCTCATAGCCCTTTGCGTAAATAGCTACATAGCCCTTGAATGAGCCAGCATTCACCTTCTTATCAGCCGATGACGCTGCTCCAGAACCAACAGTTATTGACTGAACAGATGTGATCTTATCGTCAGTTGCTGTTACGGTACCGTCCTTGCTGTATACAGCAGTTAGGGTAAAGGTTCCACTGTCAGCTGCGGAAGTCAAGATCGAGACCTTGAACTTACCGTCGGTGTCAGTCTCAGTTGGCATTGTTCCGACTGGGATTCCAGCGCTGCCGGCGTAAGTAACGAGAATTGACGCGGTGGTCTTATCTGTATCCTCTTTACCTACGTTGTCCGTCCAGACTGGGTTTCCATTCGCGTCAACCAAGGTACCGGTAACAATCTTCGTCTTGCCGGCATCTATCGCGGTGGTATCCCAAAGGATTGAAACACCCTCGTCAGACGCAGGAACACTCACGATGAGTTCGGAAGTCGTTGTTGCCGACCCGTTCGTCAACGTCATGGTGTAGGTACCGTTCTTTGTTGAGGTTGCGTAGAAGGTGTAGCTCTGGTCTGATCCCACGCGAACAGTCATCGTTCCAGAAGCGGTGTTTCCAGCTGCGTCCTTGAAGACAACATCCGTTCCAGTCACCGTGATAGACGAACCGGTGTTTGCAGCGTTTGCCGTAACGGTCGCCCAGCTTAGGGTGCTAGGGAAGTAGCTAATGGATGTGGAGTAGCTTCCGGCCAAGCCAGTTGTGAAGGCGTTCGTAACGGCGGAAACGTTTACTGTCACGTTGCCATCGTTAGTCATTCCTGTTGTCACATAAGACCCGCCTGAAAGCACATAACTGACGCCAGCAACTGTTGCCGAACCAGTCGCGGTTGCAGCTTCTGGAGTGTAGGCGAACGATACTTTACCGTTGCTGGTAACAACCTCAGAAGTAGTTGCAGCGTAGTTAAATCCAGATCCACCCTTGGTGAAGACCATCTTGTGCGTTTGAGTGCTCAAGACGTTCCACTGGTCCTTGATGGAGTAACCGATTGTTACTGGAGTGCCTGCTCCGGTCTGGTAGTAGCTGTAATCATTGTGAACTTGGTAGGTCGTTGCTTCCGCTTCAACCGTCAGAGTTGCGGTTCTGTTCCCACTGGTAGCCGTGAGAGTCAGGTCATCCCCGTCAACAAATCCACGAGTCTCGTAAGTGAATGATCCCCAGCCGTTGGCACCGGTTGTCACTGCGACAGCCGCTGGCAAAGAGCTAGTCCAAGCTCCGCCATTCACACGAATTTCCTTTGTGTACTGGTTGAGGGAAACTCCAGAGAATGCAACAGAGACTGCCTGTGCGCTCACCGAAGTAGCACCTGAATTAGTCGTTGCACCAACCAAAACCGTTTGAGTCTGGTTGAGTCTGACCTTCTTGGTGCTGGCTGAACCAGTCACGTTTACTGCTTCGTTGTCCATTCTTAGGGTTACCGCTGACGCTCCACCAGATGCGGCGGTGCCCATAGTCCAAGTTCCCAAAACGAATGAGCTAGCGGTGACTGCGCCCACACCAGATGGCGCGTAGTAAGCAGACACGCTGATCGCTTGTCCCTCGTCTAGGGTTCCCAGAGTGAAGGCCGAAGCAGACAGCACTCCACCACGCTCGTAAAGCTGCGTGGCTGTGACAAGGCCGGAAACGGTTGAGTCATCTCCGTTGAGGGTGTCTTCAGCGTAGAGGAAGTATCGACCACCCAAGTTCTGGAAGTTCAGGCCTGAAACAACCGCGCTAATTGTCAGCTTGGTCGAGGCCTCTGTAATTCCAGTTACGGTCTTTGCAACAGAGACGTTGTCAGAGCCGTACAGAGTAATTGTCTTTACTGTGTACCACTCATCAGCGTCGCGGAGACCATTGGTGCCGCCAACTTCATCAATCCAAACGGTTACCTGAACAACGGCATTTGGAGATGCAGAGGTGATGGTCGACGAAGATACGGCCTTCACGGAGAAGTAAGACGATCCGCCGGTTACATCAGTCGACAGTGAAACAGCGCGCGCAGTCTGCGAGGAGGAGTTCTCATCGGAGGAGTACGCTACTGCCTGTGCGTCAACGGTGCCGGAGAACGAAGCCCCTACAAAGTCAACCTTTGAGGACAGAGTCCTAGAGGTAGTTGAGGTGTCGCCGAGGTCAACCGACGTACCACCTGTACCAATTACGATATCATAGAGTCCAGTAGTCTCGACTGCTTCCCAAACAACTTGACTCACGCCAGCGCTTGAAGTAGCAAACTTCGCGTTTGTTACCCCAGGCAGTAGCTGAGCATAGATCGGGAAGTCTTCGGACAACAATCCTCCGTAGACAGCCGCGGGCCCTGACTCAGCTCGCACTGCAATGTTGGCCCCGTCAGTAGCCGCGGCGTTAGCCGGGGTAACTGTGAAAAGGGAAGCAACCATTGCAAGAGCGGCGCCGAGGGCAAAACCGCGACGATTCTCTTTCTTGATCATGTTTTCTTTCTTTCTTGGTTTCCACTCGCCGGTAGACGAGTGGCTGGAGAACCAACGGCCACCAACCAAGCAGGAGGCCATAGATACTCCGTCTCCAATAATAGCGAAGGAGACGACAATTTGTTACGAAAACTGAGCGTAACGAACTGATGAATAAATTAGGTTTTTGGGAGAAATGCGACTTGGGAACTGATTATCTCGCCTGTAACGCCTATCACGAGATCCAGTTTGATGCCTGACCTAGAGAAAACAGACTCCGTTGTCGAGATGTAATCAAACTCCCCAGAAAAGTCTCCTACTAAGAAATCAGTTGCCGCGTAACTAACACGAGTCTTTCCGTCAACTTCGTCCACGACACTGAGGCTATTTGCGGGCACCGCCTTCCAGACCTGGCCATCTGACTCAAATTCAACTACCAAGAATTGGACAACTTTTTGAGAGTTGAGGTCAATCGCAAAGTTGGCCTGCAGTCCCAATTGATTAGCGGCAGAAACCTGAGTGTTCGACTGCGAAACGAGCAGGCCTTGAGACGCCAATGCCATGACCAAACTCTCATCAAGCAAGTCGTTAAAGGCATCCCTAGCCAGAGTGGTCTCGGTGTCATAATCATCCACCTGGCTTTGGCGAGTTTCCTTCCCAGGACCAATAACAGGATTCACTCCCTCAGCTTTGGGAGGATCGGCGGGTAAAGAGTTGTCTGTTTCAAGAGCTGGGACGGCCTCGCGTGAGACTCCTTTAGATGTGATTACTTCAGCTGAGTCAGGGGCAGCGCCAGTTGATCCAGGAGGAAGGAGATCTGGCTTATCTGACTTAGCTGCTACAACTCCCGGGTCGGCCATTTGAATGGTGTTGTTCAGCATCGGAGAAATGGCAACCGTTGCCACAAAAAGCATGGTCACAACAAATGTGTTGCGAGCAGAGGCTACCTTTCGTGCTGCGACGCTCAATATCTCAGCCACCGACTTGCCTTCAATCTCTGCCTCGCCCACAAGTGCCTGGCGGAATGAGGCTCGAGCCCTGAATAGAAGCTGTCTAAATGCATTTTCACCGACACCCATTTCCCGGGCGACCTGTTCGTGCGACTTCTCTTCGTACAAAGTTGCGATCAGGGCTTGGCGGTGTCTAACACTAAGTTTTGCCAACGCTAGGCGAATGATGGCCGCATCATCAGCTCGCTCAAGCGAATCCTGTGGCTGGGTCTCGTCTACAACGTCATCCGGCAGGGGCATCAGGTTGGCGTTCAGCCCAGCTTGCGAAGCGCGAATAATGTCCAGGCAAAGCATCTTGGTCTTCCACTTCAGAAATCTCAATACACCTAGTTCTGAATCCAGCTCCGGTAAGGCGGTCATGAGGTAGAGAAAAGCGTCCTGGACAACCTCCTCGGCCTGAGACTCTTCGCTTAGAAACTTTCTGGCATAGTTAATCAAGTGAGGGCGAAGGCGAACATAAATGTTTGCAAAGTCGTGAGCAGACCAGTCCTTGAGAATTATGGCGTGAGTGGAATCCAGATCGCCAATGCCAAAAGCCGACAATGATCCTTTAATGTCAGCGTGTTCGTCGACTTCGTCACGAGACGAGATCCGAGGGGGTACCTTTTCATACATTGCTCCAAATATACGGTCTTTGCCCAGAAACCGTTACGGAAACTTTCCTGATGAGCTCTGATAGATAGGCTTAAGGGGTGCGAGTGTGTGTCGTTGGGCTGGGCTATCTTGGTGCGACTCACGCTCTCGCTATGGCAAAACTCGGACATGAGGTTGTCGGCATAGATATAGATTCGACCAAGGTGGAATCCATGAACGCGGGCAAGATTTCATTTCATGAACCAGGGCTCGAGGTAGCTCTCCGAGAGGCTCTATCCGAGAAGTTAGTTAGGTTCCAAACGTCCTTCGAAATGACCGAACCTGCAGAAGTGGTTTTTATTTGCGTCGGGACACCTCAAACAGGCTCTGGCGGTTCAGCAGACATGTCGTTTGTCTTTGCGGCAGGTGAAACCCTTTCAAAGGCAGTCTCGCCGGAAACTGTTGTTGTTGGTAAGTCGACTGTTCCCGTCGGAACTGCGGCGGCACTAAGAAATCGAATGTCAAAAGTGGCAGGCTTCCCTATTCATCTTGCCTGGAATCCCGAGTTCCTGCGAGAGGGTACAGCCCTCGAAGACTCTCTAAAGCCAGACAGGATTGTTATTGGCAGCTGGGATGACTACAGCTCACACAAACTCAAAGACGTCTACAAGCCGATTCTTGATGAGGGTACGCCACTGGTCGAAGTCGACGTGCCGACGGCAGAACTGGTTAAGGTGGCAGCGAACGCATTCCTCGCTACCAAGGTCAGCTTCATTAACGCTATGGCAGAGATTGCCGAAGTAACGGGCGCAGATGCGGTTGAGCTTGCCAAGGCCATCGGTTACGACGAGCGCATCGGAAACGAGTTTCTTCGCAACGGCATTGGCTTCGGCGGTGGCTGTCTGCCCAAGGATATCAGGGCCTTTGTTGCCAGAGCCGAAGAACTTGGTGCTGGTGAGGCAGTTAGCTTTCTCAAAGACGTCGATGCAATCAACCGGCGCAGAAGGGCAAGGGTCGTGACGCTCGCCGCGCAGGAGCTTGGCGAGCTGAAAAACAAAAAAGTCCTAATGCTGGGGCTTTCTTTCAAGCCAGATTCTGATGACATGCGCGACTCTCCCGCCCTGGACATTGCATTGCAGTTAGACCAAGCGGGTGCGCAGGTAACCGTGCATGACCCCGTGGCGCTTGGTGAACTAGGGGACAAGCACCCGGCGTTGATCAGGGAGCAGATTCTAAGTGCCGCGGCCAAGGGCCAAGATCTTGTCATCCTCGGGACAGAATGGTCGGAGTACAGAGCACTCGATCCAACAGCTTTTGGCAAACTGGTCGCAAACAAGTTGATTATCGACGGACGAAATGTTTTGGATGTCGCTGCTTGGCAGGCAGCCGGTTGGAGACTCATCGCCCTTGGTCGCAATGTCCACAACTAAAAAAATTGGCATCAGCTTCGTGATGCCTGTGCGAAACGAGGCAAAGCATCTAAAGGAAGCCGTAGAAGCGGTTTTCTATCAAGAGCACAAGGGTGGTAGTGAGCTGATTCTCGCCATTGCCACCTCGACAGATTCGACTGAGGACATTGCCTCCCAGTTGAAGCAACAGCACAAAACAAAACTAACCATCGTCGAAAACCCAGCTGGCGACACCGCAACCGGTCTTAACCTCGCCATCGCCGCCGCAAAGTTTGAAACCGCCATTCGCGTCGATGCACACAGCCAGCTCTCGAATGGCTATGCGGCACTTGCCCAAGTAGTTCTCCAAGAAACTGGAGCCGCAAATGTCGGCGGCGTGATGGTTGCAGAAGGCGAGAGCGAATTTCAAAAAGCCGTTGCCTACGGCTACAACAATCGCATTGGTCTAGGTGGTGGAGCTTTCCACCTCGGCGGCAACGCGGGACCAGTTGACAGTGTTTATTTAGGCTGCTTCCAAAAGAGCTGGCTAAACAAAGTGGGCGGCTTTGATCCAAAGTGGGTAAGGGGTCAGGACTGGGAGCTCAACAAAAGACTTCGGGAGGCAGGGGGAACCGTATGGTTTGACCCAAGGCTCAAGGTCACCTACTACCCAAGAGACAACTGGCCAGCATTAGCCAAACAGTTTTTCAACACAGGAATTTGGCGCGGTGCTCTGACGAGAGAGGCGCCTGGCCAGTCGGCCATCCGCTACTGGATACCGCCCCTATTAGTGGTTTCGACAATCTTCTGGTTGCCAGTGACCCTGTATTTGTTGGTGATCGCATTTGCTGCAATGAACGCAGGCGACCTAAAGCCAGCAACGAGACTCTGGCTAATGATTGTGCTCCCAACCATGCACTACGCCTGGGGCATCGGGTTTTGGTGGGGGCTGGCTAGGGGCGCGAGATAACACCTACTGGTAGTTTTTACCCGTGACCAGCCAAGACCTGATTGTCTGCAGTTTCTACACTCCCGACGATTACTACTCTTCCCACGCTAAAGCCCTAAGAGCTCAGCTGGATGGACTTGGCATTGACCACGAACTTCTCGAGATAACAAAGGCACCTGGCGAAGACTGGGCCGACACCACCAGACGCAAAATCGGTTTCATCAAAAGTGTCTGCGATAAGAACCCAACCAAAAAAGTTTTTTGGGTGGACATCGACTGCCGCATCAACTACCTCCCCGAATACATTGCTAACTCAACTGCTGACCTGATCGGCTTCCAGCGCAGCTTCGGATCACCCCTTCAGATTGGCTATGGAAACAGAACTAGGTTCTGGGAGCCAAGCTTCTGGGGACTGGGAACTTCCCCGCAGGCAAGGAAGCTGATCGCGGATGCCTTCGAGCTAGAGCAACGAGCCGAAGTTAAAGCAACCGATGATTACTTCTTAGAGGAGGCATGGCGAGCTAACGCCAAGCACCTCACTTTCCAGATGATCCCCTCAACAGACATAGTTCGTGAGCGGGCTCCTCTGGAGCTAGGTCAGCGCCAGCCATTCTTTGTCTTCGGCAGCTCCGGCAACGTCGCCGAGTTCAAGAACAAGGTCGTCCAGCATGGCGGCGGCAAGCAGGTTGGTCTCAAAAAAAGAGCCCTGCAGCAGGCAAAAAGGCTAGAACGCAACCTTCCAGATGCAATCCGAAGGCCCCTCAGACGAATGGCTGATGCCAGCGGAGTAACCGGGGTGCTGACCTCGGGTCAAGCAAGGAGCATTGATCCCGAGCGAGCCAGGGCAATGGGAGAGATTCTTGGTGGTTCAATCAAGGGAGACCTAGAGCTATACAAATCTGCCAAAGAGAGATTCAACAAGAAATACATTGCCTCTCAAGGCGAGGCAGCAAACCTTGAGGCGGCAGAAACCTTCGCGCACTACGCAGGAAAGAAGTCGACCAAGACAATAAGGCTGACGTGGTGGGCGAAGCCGTTCCCGGGAAACTTTGGTGACTGGCTATCACCGCTGATCATTGCCCACTACTCCAAGGCAAGAGTCATCATTCAGTCGCCTACCAAACCAACTGGCAAGAAGCACCTCATCTCTCTTGGCTCGATTGGAAGGTTCATTCAGTCGAGCGCCGTGGTGGTTGGAACCGGAATATCAACAGATGATGTTCAACTAAGTCGCAAGGCAAACTATGTCTCGGTCAGGGGGCCGCTAACCGCAAAAGCCCTTAGGGCCTCCAAGGGTCCGGAAGTGAAATCATTTGGTGATCCTGGGATTGTGATTTCCAAGATCTATCGCGTCAAGCGCGGCAAGACAAATGGCAGGGGTGTGCTTGTGAGGCACTTCTCCCATAGCTCTGCGAACCTCAAGCTCCCGAGAAAGATCGATGAGCTCTCGGTGATGATGTCTAGACCTAAGGACATCAAAGAGTTTGTTACCAAGCTGAACGAGTATGACTACGTGATCACTGCAGCAATGCATGTGATGATCACCTGCCACTCCTATGGCATCCCTTGCGCGCTAGTCACCTTCGAGGGCTACGAGGAAAACGTCCACGGCAGCGGAATCAAGTACGAGGACTACGCACTGGGCGCTGGCGTCGAGGTAATGAACCCGATTGTGCTGCCAACAGACCTTTCGAAGACAAACCTCAAAAAACTCACCAAGACCATAAAGGTCTCCAGCAAAAAGATTTCCGAGGTTGAGGGGCATATCAAGACGGCAATTGCGATGGTGCTCAAATGAAGCGCATGACCTCATTGCTATGGAAGTCATCCAGGCAACTTGTGCCCAAGGGCAAATACCGCTGGCAGCTGATATTGCTAGTACTGATTGCCGCCGCAATCCCCGTCACTGAGCTGCTCGTCGCAAAGCTCTTCACCGACCTGGTGGTCTCCGGTGCCGGCATGCCGGTGGCGGAGATAGTTATCTCGGTCGTCCTCTTCGCACTTCTTTTTGCCACCACCCGAATTGCCAACTACCTCCAGAAGACCTACCGGGTCAAGTTTTTTGACAAGGCCTTTGGAGCAGATGAGCGCCAGAAGACCGCAAACACCGAAAGCTGGGAGTGGGCCATGGCCCTCGAGCTTGTGAACGTATTGTCCTTCCTAACCCAGATGTTTGTAATCGCAGCCTTCTTCTTCTTTCTAAACCCAGGCTTTGCAGCCATCAACCTTGCCTTCATCTTGATCGTGCTGCAGGTGATGGGGGTTCTGTTCGTTAGGCAGTTCAAGACCCAACGCGGGTTTGTTCAAAAACGGAGGGCCAAAGAAACAGTCACCCCCGCGGAGCGCCTCGGCACCAGAATCCAGCAGGCAGAGTTCGGCACGCTGCTCGCGAGCTTCGGAGTAGTAGTCCTATTCGCGCTTCTCATCTGGCTCAGCATCGAAGGCCAAATCAGCCTTGCCAACACCATCGTGTTCTTCCTGGGCCTTCGCCTCCAGAACACCACCTTCAGCTCGGTGTCGTCGGCTCTGATGCGCTTTGCAAGGGCCAAGGCCAACAGCTTCTAATGAGCCTAAAACTCACCATCGGCTACTCGGTCCTCCGTGAGCGCATCCAAAACATCACGCCCCCTATGGAGCGCCCGGACTGGGAAACCGTGATTGTGGTTCAGAACCCAGGAGAGAAAAGCTGGCAGCTAGCCGACTTTCCAAAACTCAAAGCTCACGGGGACGTAAGCGCTGAGGAGCTTCAATCCACTGGCGTGGCAAAGAGTCGCACCAGGGCCATCTGGCTAGCAAGAAGCGAGTACCTGGTATTCGCCGACGACGACATCGTCTTTAGCGAGAGCGGCCTAGAAGAAGCCGTCACGTATTTAGATGAAAACCCAAGGCTCTCTCTTCTTCTTGCTCAGGCTCAAGATCCCAGCGGAAGACTTCGCAAGCAGTATCCAAAGTCTGCCGCGAAGCTAAGCGTTTGGAACTCGGCCAGAGCCGCCACCTACGAGATGATCATCAGGGTCGATGCCATCAGGCAGTTTGGTGTGGTGTTTGACGAGAACTTTGGAGCCGGTAGCGAAAACTATCTCGGCGACGAATACATCTTTATTGCAGACCTGTTGAGGGCCGGCGGCAAAGCCGAGTTTGTCCCGATCACAGTTGCTACTCACCCAGAAGACTCCTCGGGTTCTGGCTGGGGCACCAGCCGCGACCGGGTTGCAAGAGCGGCAGTATTCACCCGGGTCTTTGGTGCTCTAGCACCGCTAGTTCGCCTTGGATTTGGACTTAGAAGAATGCGCGAGCTGGGAGGACCTGCGAACCTAGTTCGCTTCGTGCTAGCGCGTTAGGACAGAGTCCTCCGCCTTGAGCACGCCGTCGATATAAACCTCGACACTTATTTGGTAGCCAGCTCCGGTATTGCGCTTAGTGAGGGAGTAGCTCTTACCGGGGGCAAGCGTGATTGGGTCAACCTTGAGCCAACGGCCTGCCACCTTCGCGGTAAGCCTTCTACCCTCGTAGCCCTTTGTGTAGATGGCGATATAGCTATTGAAGGTTCCGATGGTCACCTTTTGCTCAAGGTTTTCCTCTGGGGTCTCTGGAGCGCTGTTATCTGAGGCGAGCGAGTTATGGGCAGCTGCGACATTGACCATCGGAATGTCCTTGCGGATAACGTCGTCGACCATGGTTCCGGTGGTCTTCAGAGCGGCTAACACCTGCTCGCTCGTCTTGTCAGGAAATGCCTGCTTCAAAAGAGTAAAGGCGCCAGCAACCATGGGTGTTGCGGCCGAGGTTCCCGAGCCCGTCAGATAGCCAAGTGTGTCCGCAGAGCGCGTGAAGTCGGGAGCGAGCAGTTCAATCTTTTCTGACATGGTTACATACCAAGAAATCTCTCCGGAGGAGTTCACCGATCCCACCGCCACCACATCCTGCAAACAACTTGGGAAAACCGAGGTTGCGATGTCAAGGACGGGGGTATTTCCGGCGGCCGCAAAGGTAATGATTCCGCGGTCCCTCATGTCGCCAATCAATGTCGCAAGCTCTGCAAGAGCTGGGTTGTTGTCACAGAGCAGCCAGCTGCGAGGCATCTCTGAGAACAGGCCTCCAAAGGAGAGCGAGACTGCGACAGTGTTGTTGGCAGCTGCCCGATCTGAGATGTAGCGGGTGGCTGCTGTGATGCCCTCGAGAGTGAGGTCAATGTTCGCCATCACGATCTTGGCATCGGGAGCGATGCCGCCAGCTGCAACGCTGTTCGGTTTGCCTGCGGCAATGCCGGCCACCATGTTTCCGTGGTTCTCTGCAAATACAGGGAAGTTATTCACGATTCGCTGGGATGCGGCAATCAAGCCGGTCTGGCTCTTTGAGCCATTGGGGCAATAGTTGTTGGTGTAGGAGGCATAGAGGCAAAAACCATCTATGACCTGTCCCTGGAAGTACTCGTGCGTGAGGTTGACGCCCTGGTCAATAAAGGCAATCGACGCGCCAGATCCAGTGTGGCCAGCATCCCAAACCGAACTCACCTTGACCATGTCAAAAGCAGGCTCAGCAACATTTGCACTCGCAGGTGCCGCAAGGCCAGCGACCGAGAGCACGGCCACGGATAACGCCGCAAAGATTTTTCTAACCAAGTTCTTTTCTTCCCCTAGTTCACGCAAATCTTAGACACCTAAGGTGAGGATCTGCTGAAAACTGAGTCTAGGCTTTATCCATGTCTCAAAGCAGTTACCTAGTCCGCAAGGCGGTAATTCCAGCCGCGGGACTTGGAACCAGGTTCCTCCCCGCCACCAAGGCGATGCCCAAAGAGATGTTGCCGATTGTCGACAAGCCCGTAATTCAATACGTGGTCGAGGAGGCAGTCTCGGCAGGCTTGTCAGATTTGCTAATGATCACCGGCCGCAACAAGAACACCCTGGAAAACCACTTCGACCGAGTTGCAGAACTCGAGCAGGTTCTCTCCCAAAAGGGCGATGAGAAAAAGCTTTTCTCGGTTCAGGCATCAAACCAACTTGCAGACATTCACTACACCAGGCAAGGAGACCCCCGGGGTCTTGGCCACGCAGTCCTAAGAGCCAAGAGCCACGTCGGTCACAACAGCTTTGCGGTCCTTCTCGGCGATGACATCATCGACTCAAGAGATGCCTGCCTAACACAGATGCTCAAGCTCCACGAGGAAACCGGCGACAACGTAGTCGCCCTCATGGAGGTACCGAAAGAACAGATTCATCAATACGGAGCGGCAAGCATTGGCAGGCAGGACGGAGATGTTGTCGAGGTGACCGACCTGGTCGAAAAGCCAGAGGCCGACAAGGCCCCCTCGAACCTTGCTGTAATAGGAAGGTATGTGCTCAGGCCCGAGATGTTCGACATTCTCGAAAGCACCCACCCCGGAAGGGGTGGAGAGATTCAACTCACCGATGCTCTGCAGCATGCTGCAAAGCACCAGGAGATTGCCGGTGGCGTTCGAGGAGTTATCTTCCGCGGCAGACGCTATGACACCGGAGACAAGCTGGACTTCATAAAGGCGACCCTGAGAATTGCTGTTGACCGCGAGGACATTGGGGACGACCTAAGAGATTGGCTAAAGGGCTTTTCTAAAGAGCTTTAGTCCGCTTGCACTTCTCTGAGCAGTACTTGACCTGCTCCCAGTTTTTGGCCCAGGACTTTCGCCAGACCATCACTCTGCCGCAGCGCTCACAGTCCTTTTTTGGAAGGTCGGCTTTTTTGACCCCGCGCAAAAGCTATGCCTCTGGTTCGGTGATGGTCAGCTTGCTCTTGGGAACGTCCATCATCTCTACCCACGTATTACCCATGGCTAGCTTTAGCGGCCCGCCGTCGGTGGTTGAAAGCAGAATCGGATCGCCACTCTCGGCCTTAGACCAGGCCGCCTGTAGGTAATAGCCGTCAGAGAAGATGTGGGCTATCCCCTCATTGTTTTCAAGCATTGCCTTTGGAATAGCGCCATATTTTGGATCCACAAAGCTCAGATCGTGGGCAACTTCCATGACCACAACGTTCTTGGCAACAACCCTCTCGCCGCCCTCTTGAGTGTGCTCGGAACCATCCTGGGTTCTAAGCCACGCGGGCTCCTCGTTGACCGACCAGTCAAACATCGCAGTTCCCAGCTCCCACTCAGAATGCATCTGCGGATACTTCACCCCAAGGCCAACCACGGGTGTGCCATCGGTGACGGCAGTCGGTATGGCATCAAACTCAAAACCAGGAGCCGGGGCTGGCTGCTCAACCGAGTAGAGCAGCTGCAACTCGGCCGCCTCAAAAAACAGGTTCCATGGCGCGACCCTGGACTTCTCCCTGAAGTAGGTGTCGTTATTCATCTCCGTATCCTCATCGCTCATGATGAGGCCCGTGGCCTTGGCGGCTGATTTGAACGGCGCCTGACCGCCCGAGTAAACGAAGATGCCATTGAAGGGGTCAACAATTGCCGCATCCACTGGCCGCACCGAGCGAACCGGGCCGATGACCTCGGGGGTTCTGGAGTGCCAAACCGGCAGCAAACGAGTAAGGCCGATCTCGACCCTTGTGACATAAACAATGTCTGCCGAGTTCAGAGTAAGCTGTGGCCTGCCAGGAGTGGTGTTGTCGATCTTCGCTGAGACCGCTGGAAGCTCAAGCAGGGCGTTGGTGCCCTCTTCATACAAAACCCCAGTTAGCGGAGCCGCCACAAGAATTGGTTCCGGCTCAGGCTCTTCGGTAGGGGTCGGAGTCGCAGTCTGGGTGGCGATAGGGGTCGGAGCAATTGTCTCTTCGGGCTCGGCGCTGCAGCCGGTGAGAACCAGAACCGAGGCCGCCAAGAGGACTAGTTTCCGCATCTGACTAAGTGTAGAAGTGTTGAGAAATAATCTGACTATTTGGTTAGGGCTCGTCGCATAGCAGCAATTTTGTCCCTCAAAAGTTCGAGAGGAAGTACAAGCAAAGTGCCAACGATAATTATCAGCACAGCAATCTCGAGGTTCTCCCTCACCGCGGTAATACCGCCGACCAAATAGCCCGGCACGAGAAACACCATGACCCATGTAGTGGCTCCAATCAGGTTGAGCCTCGTGAACTTCGCTGCACTCATCTCTGACATACCGGCAAGCATTGGAACGAAGGCCCTGAGAATTGGGATAAACCTCGCAAGGATCACAGCCCGTGCGCCGTATTTTGCAAAAAAAGCATGGGTGCGATCTAGATTCGCACGATTTATTACGAAGTTCCTATCTTTGGAAAAGAGTATGGGCCCCGTTAGTTTTCCAAGCCAAAAGCCAACCTGCGATCCAAAAAAAGCCCCAAACCAAATAATTAAAAATCCCGACCAGTCGGGTAAGAAGCTGTCGCTGTTTGAGAGCGCTAGCCCTCCGAGAAAGAGTAGGGAGTCGCCGGGCAGGAAGGACAGTGGCACAAACGCCGTCTCGATGAAGAGCACAACTGAGATGGCAATTGCCGCCCAATCTCCGAATGAGTCGATGATCGCCTGGGCGTCAAACCAATTCATACGACTTCACAGCTCTCTTAGGTCGGCTCGATACCAATCCGAAAGCGGCAAAACCTAAGAATCCGTATATAACGGCACCACACTACTAGCGCAGTTACAGGCCCACCTGTGAATTAACTGGATGGGTAGAAATTGACCGCACCACGCACCCACACCGTCACCCGCATGCCAACCTCTGGCGCAAAGGGACCGTTAGACCTGGCCCTGATTCTGAGCTTGGGCGTCTGAACCTCGACAAGGGCATCGTGCCCAAAGAACACCCGACCCACAACCTCGGAATCACCCGTGGGGTTTGGCTGCAGGTAGAAGTTTTCGCTCCTGATGGCGACCACTCCGGTTGCCCCCTCGGCCACGTTATTCAAAGCACTAAGGCTGCCTAGGTCCGTGAGGATCTTGCCGCCAGATACCTTGCCATCAACCAGCACCGATTCGCCCAAGAATGTGGCAATGCCAACATCGGCTGGAGAGTTATAGATCTCAGAGGGTGACCCCACCTGAATAATCTTTCCCTCACGCAAGACCGCCACCCGATCAGCAAGCGAGAGTGCTTCTTCTTGATCGTGAGTGACCAAGACCGCAGTGGCGCCCTCAGCCCTTAGCACCTGACGAACCTCTTCCCGAAGCTGACCTCTGAGCTCTGCATCGAGCGCGCTAAAGGGCTCGTCGAGTAGGACGAGCTTAGGTTTTGGGGCTAGCGCTCTAGCGAGGGCGACTCGCTGCACCTGTCCTCCCGATAGCTCCTGTGGCATCCGAGATGCAAACTCTTCCATGCGAATCAATCTGAGCAGCTCCCTGACCCGCTCAGCCTTTGCCTCTTTTGAGAGCGCAGAGAGTCCGAAGCCAATGTTTTGACCTACGTTGAGGTGGGGAAACAGGGCAGAATCCTGCGGCACAATGCCGATGCTCCGCTTCTCTGGAGCAACCGTCTTCGAGGTGTCACTGAGGGTTTCCCCATCGAGAACTATCGAGCCTGCCCCAACTGAATCAAAACCAGCAATCAACCTCATCAAAGTCGACTTGCCCGCACCCGAAGCTCCGAGAACGGCCAAAAGCTGCTTGCTCTCAAGCTCTAGCGTGATACCTGAAAGAACCTCAGTGTCACCAAAGCTCACTGAGACGTCGTTGATTTCAAGAAGCGGCATCTAGCTAACCTCCGAAATCAGTTTTCTTGCCTGGGCATTGAGCGCCAGTGCGGGCACCCCCGCAATGATAATCAGCGCTAGCGCATAGGGGGCAGCCTGAGAATATGCCAGCACCTCGGTTGCCTGCCAAAGCTC
This sequence comes from Aquiluna sp., assembly GCA_028095925.1. Taxonomy (GTDB): domain Bacteria; phylum Actinomycetota; class Actinomycetes; order Actinomycetales; family Microbacteriaceae; genus Aquiluna. The sequence continues at coordinate 39,443 of JAOHCW010000001.1, read as the reverse complement.
TGTTGCCAAGGTGTCCAGCTCGTTAGGTCTTAGTAGCAGCGTTGCCGGGAGCTCCTTCAGCACCGTCAAGGACGCAAGCGCCACACCCGCCAGGATCCCAGGTAGCGCGATTGGTAGCACCACCTTGGTAAGTGCCGCGTTCTTGCTCAGCCCCTGACTGCGAGCGACCTCCTCAATGCTCCTGGGAACAAGCGCAATGGGAGTTCCAACTAGCCCCAGCGCATTTGGCAAAAACAGAATCAAATAGCCAAGAAGTAGTAGCCAAATGCTCTGGTAGATGCCGGGCACAAGATTTGCACCAAAGTAAACAAGCGCCAGTGCCACCACCACTGCAGGTAGGGCATGTGCAGCCCAGGCGGTTAGGTCAACAGCTCCCGAGAGCCTGCTCGAATACCTCAGGTTCCAGACCGAAATGGCAAGCGCGAAGATTCCAATCACAACTCCGGCCGCAATTGCTACAGCCAGCGAGCTGGCAACCAGCTCCCCCAGCCGGAGTAAATCAAAGCCTGTTTGATTCACGCTCCAACCAATAAGTGACACCAGCGGAACACCTGCGCCAAATAAACCAATAATGCCCAGGCCAAATGCCGCCAAAATCCTTGCGCGACCAAGGTCAATTCGCCGCTTTCTGCCAGCTGCTGTTGGAGCCTGCCAGCGATCGCCGCGATAGCGCCGCTCGAAGTAGATGACAACCAAGGTGAGTGCGACCAGCACCAGTGCCAGCGCGGCAGCGCTGGTGCGGTCAAAGGAACCTCTATAGGCGTTATAGATGGCCCTGGTGAAAGTATCGAAGCGCAATATCGCGATAGCACCAAACTCACTGAGGGTATAAAGCGCAACCAGCAGCACCGAGGCAAATGCAGCAGGGCGAACCTGCGGCCAAGTGACGCTTTGGATCACGTGCCACCTATTTTTGCCAAGCGACCTGGCCACTTCTTCGGCAGCAAAGTTGGAGCTAATCAGCGCAGCTGACAGCGCCAAAAAGACATAGGGCGATGTGGCCAAGGAAAGGGTGAACCACGCAGCCCAGAAACCACTGAACGAGGGAAATACGCTCACGTAACCAAGTGCTAGGACATAGCTGGGAATCGCGAGCGGGAGAGTTGCCAAGACCGCAAACACTGGAGCCAGTGGCAGGTTCGTTCGAACCGTGAGCCAGGCCTGCACCGCCCCAATTGCAAGCGCTGTGAGGGAGACGCTGACGGTGAGTCCAATTGTGTTTAGAAGTAGCTCTAGGGTCCTAGCCCTAGCTAGCTCAGCGAGCGCCGCTTCAAAGCCTTCGAAGAGCCTAAGCAGCAGGTAGCCGATTGGTATAAGGGACGCCAGCGCTGCCAATAGGCCAAGCGCTACTGCCGCAATCGGGGGTCTTTTCATCAGGTCCTAGATCAGTCCGGCCTGACGAATTAGCTCCAGGGTTTCAGCGAGGGTGTCGAGGTCGCTCAGGTCAATTGCTGGGGTCGGGATTTCCGCAAGCGGGGTCAGCTCATCGGCAGGGCTTATGCCCTCCACCAACGGATACTCCCTGGTCTCCTGGGCAAAATACTGCTGCCCCGTCTCGCTTAGCAAGAAACTTACAAACTGCTCGGCAGCATCCGTTGAGTTCAGGATGCCAACCCCTGCAACGTTCACCAGGTTTCCGGCATCAGCTGCCTGGAACTGTGCCAGCCTGCTGTTCATCTGGGCTTGACCGACATCCTTAGCCCGCGCATACCAGTAGTAGTGATTGATCAGACCTGCATCAAGCTGTCCCGCCTCTACGGCCTCCAGGATTGCGCCATTCTTTTCGTAGATGACCGCATTGACCTTCATCGCTTCTAGCCAAGCAAGGGTCCTTGCATCTCCATGGAGGATGCGCATTGCAGTCACGAAAGCCTGAAACGAAGCGTTGGTTGGTGCGATGCCGATACGACCCTGCCAAGAGGCATCCTCAAGATCGAAGATGCTCCCAGGAAGCTCGCTGACCTTGCCTGGGTCATAGACCAAAACCCTGGCTCTGCCGGAAACTCCAACCCAGCTCTGGTCCGCAGCCGAGTAGCCGGAGGGAACCAGAGAATAAATCTCGTCGGGGATGCCGGTTAGAAGACCGGCCTTTGCTGCAGCTCCGAGTGCCCCGGCATCCTGGGCTAGGAAGACATCGGCAGGAGAGTTCTCCCCCTCCTCGAGTAGCTGAGCCGCTAGCTCGGCACTACCTGCATAGCGAACCTCAACATCTAAGCCGCTTTCCTGCTCGAATTTTTCAACTAGTGGCCCAAGCAGCGCCTCACTTCTGCCGGAGTAGACAAGAAGCGCATTGTCCTCGGCACTACAACCCGAGAGCAGCAGGATAGGAAGCAGGGTTAGGGCTAGAGCGCCACGAAGCTTCAAAGAAGGTCTCCCCAGGTGGATAAACGGTGCTTACCTGAAGAGGTTAGGTAAACCTAACTAGTTTGTCAAGATTTGGCTTTTGCGTCGATTTCTGCGACCAGGTTCTCAACCAAGATCTTGATCTCGTCACGAATCGGGCGAACTGATTCCACACCCTTGCCAGCAGGATCCTCAAGGACCCAGTCGAGGTAAGTCTTGCCTGGGTAGAACGGGCACTTATCCCCACAGCCCATGGTGATTACGTAGTCAGAGGCACGAACGTCCTCGTCGGTCAGAATCTTTGGCGTAGCACTCGAAATGTCGATACCGAGCTCTGCCATTGCCGCAACTGCTGATGGGTTCACCTGATCGCCAGGCATGGTCCCGGAGGAGCGAACCTCAACGCGATCTCCTGCTAGGTGCTGCAAAAACCCCTGGGCCATCTGGGAGCGCCCAGCGTTGTGGACACATACGAACATGACCGATGCAACTGTTGAGGACATTAGCTAGTTACTTTCTTCGTTAGTGGAACAAGGACAATGAGTGCCACCGCCATACCAACCAGCTGGGCGAGTACAAACCAAAGAGCTGAGTCGGGAGAAATCGAAGCGGCAGAATCAGAAAAAACCCGCCCAATCGTGACCGCGGGGTTTGCGAAAGAGGTTGAAGAGGTGAAGATGTGGCCTCCAAATATCCAAGCCGCCACCGAAGCGGCAATCAGGTGCGATTTTTCAAACTTCACCAAAAGCAGAATCAAGAGAACCAGTCCAAATGTGGCAACAACCTCTCCCAAGAAAGTGCCCGCAGAGAATCTGCCTGTTGCACTGATCTCTAGCCAAGGGACTTCAAACATGAGGTTTGCAACCACTGCACCAAAGATTGCCCCCACAACCTGCGAGGCGATGTAGCCGGCAGCAACTGCGGAACTGATTGCTTTGCGCAGTAGAAAGGCAATGGTCACAGCAGGGTTGAAGTGGGCGCCCGATACCGGACCCAAAATGGAGATCGAAACAAACAACACCGCGGCAACCGTCGCGGCGATCATGGTTAGACCAAGCGCGAAGCCCGCGCCCACGGTAGCGACCATGAAACCTGCGCCAATCACACCTGCGACGATCATGGCGGTTCCGAGAAACTCAGCGAGCAGCTTGGCTGCAGTGGTGAATTGCATTGGTTTCCTTATCTGTAACGCTCTGGTAGTTTATAGATAGCCATCTATGAATAGGTGAACAAATGGTTACGAAGGTTCAACTGGATATCTCGCAGTGTGCACCTGCGCCTGGCCTAGAGCCGATGGCCAGAACAAAGGCGACGGAGATCGCGGCCCTGCTCAAGGCAGTAGCCGATCCGACCAGACTGCAGATTTTGGCGATGGTAAACAAGGGTGAAAACTCCAGTATCTGCACCTGTGATCTAACTGGTCCCTTGGGACTATCGCAGCCGACCGTCTCACACCACATGAAGAAACTCACCGAGGTCGGGCTTCTCACCGCAGAGCGCAAGGGGACCTGGGTCCACTACTCAATAAATCAGGATCGCTGGAACCAGATATCGGAGCTGTTCGAGTGAGCGTCACCCACACCTCCTTCGGCGTCATAACCGGCGAACACGACCACCCGGTATTCAATGAGCGTGCCGTCAGGGCGAGTGCCGGACTGCTCTTCGTGTTCGGATTTGCAGGCTGGATGACCGCAGCTCTCACCTCAGACTTTTCTTTGCTTCGGGCCTTTGGCGCCTACTTCATGTTCGAGATGTTCGTCAGGCTCTTTGCCGGCCAGCGTTTTTCACCCACCCTGCGCATTGCTGACTTTATGGTCCGAAACCAAAGGCCTGAGTGGGTGGATGCAAAACCCAAGCAAACTGCTTGGGCCATCGGCTTTGGCATGGTTCTTCTTGCGTGCTTCATGATGGGCTGGCTTGGCATGAGGGATGAGATTGTTCTGGGTCTCTGCGCGCTGTGTATGACCTTCTTATTTGCCGAGGCGGCGGTTGGCTTCTGCATTGGGTGCTGGCTTCACCAGAGATTTGCCAACGATAAACCACAGCTGTGTGCAGGAGATGTCTGCAGCTACGAAAGAGAGGGTGCGAGCAAATGAGCAAGATTGAAATCAGCATCGAGGGCATGACCTGTGGCCACTGCGCCATGACCGTGACCAACGAACTAGCAACCCTAGAGGGCGTGAGCAATGTCCAGGTGGATCACGCAGCCGGAAAAGCAACTGTCGAGTCCGAAGGCGTAAGCGAGGACCAACTCTCTGCGGCTATCGAAGAGGCTGGCTACCAGGCAACTGGTTTTGCCTGTGTGAATGGCTAACAACCTTCTCGAGCTCGACATCGAGGGCATGACCTGCACGGCATGCGCAAGAAGAGTCGAGAAGACCCTCAACAAGGTCGACGGCGTTACCGCCTATGTCGACTTTGCGAGCGAGAAGGCACACCTGCAGTTCGCCGGTCAGATCGAACTGGAAGAGCTAAAGCAGGCGGTTGAGTCGGCCGGATACAAAGTCGGCGAGGGCAAAGAAGAGCTCAGGACTCTAAGGCCAAGACTCCTAACCGGAGCGGTCCTCTCGGTGCTGGCCATTTTGTTTTCTATGGTTCCGGGCATTGAGTTTGCGGGGCAGCAGTATTTGGTGTGGGCAATTGCAACACCGGTGATCCTGTACGTGAGCTTTCCGTTTCACGCAGCAGCAATCAAGAATCTCCGCCACGGCGACACCACGATGGACACCCTCGTCTCGCTGGGCTCCTCTGTCGCCTACCTCTACAGCGTCTACCTAGTACTAACCGGCTCAATGCACCACTACTTCGAGGTCAGCGCGGTGGTTCCCTCGGTGGTCCTGCTGGGCAGGTTCATCGAAGTTCGAGCTAGGCGAAGTGCCACGGATTCGGTGCGGGCGCTGCTGAGCGCAATACCCGACAGCGCAACCGTCATTCGAGGCGATACCCGCGAGCAAGTCCCCACCCACACCCTCAAGAAAGGTGACCTGGTCGCCGTTGTAGCAGGTGACCGCAACCCCGCCGATGGCAAGTTGGTAAGCGAATTCGCCTCCGTGGACAACTCGACCCTCACTGGAGAGAGCCTCCCTGTGGAGCTGAGTGCGGGTGCGGACCTAAGCGCCGGAGCAACTGTGCTTTCTGGCGAGGTCTTGATTGCACTGACTGCAAGCGCGGGAACCTCAAGGCTCTCTCGAATTGCCGATCTGGTGCGAGAGGCAACTGCTTCCAAGACTCAGCTCGGATCACTCACCGACAGAATCTCTAGCTTTTTTGTTCCGAGCGTGATCGTGATATCAATCCTCACCTACCTTGTTTGGGCCTTTGCACTCGGCGACACCACCAGAGCTTTTGAGGCGGCGGTGGCGGTACTGGTAATTGCCTGTCCGTGCGCCCTTGGAATCGCTGTCCCGATGAGCTTGGTTGTTGCAACCTCGCTTGGAACCAAGAAGTCTGTGGTCATCAGAAACCCCGATTCGCTGAGGCTTTTGGCAAAGATCAAGAAGGTGGTTTTCGACAAGACCGGGACCATCACCGATGGCAAGCTGCACATAGTTGCCGCTCACGGTCTTGGTGGAGTAGACGGTTCGGAAGCTCTCAACAAGGCTGCTGCTGTCGAGGCGGGCAGTAAGCACCCGGTTGCGATGGCCATCGCGGCCAGCGGCAGCTCAGAGACTGCCACAAACATCGAGGAGCTAGCCGGTCGCGGTGTTGCGGGAGACTTAGGCGGCCTAAGGGTTAGCGTTGAAAAGCCTGGTGCTTACGAAAACCAGGCCGAGCTCGATCAGCTAATCAGCGAGGCAGGACCAAACACATTGGTCGTTATTGCCTGGGAGGGCTGGGCCCATGGGCTTTTGGAGCTAAGCGATGGCATCCGAGAAGGTGCCAAGGAAACTGTCGCTGAACTTCACGACATGGGGCTGAGAGTAGCAATGCTCTCCGGCGACAACCAGCGAAGAGTAGATGCTGTTGCCACCGAGTTGGGTCTCGATGAGGCCCTCGCAGGTGCGACCCCCGAGGGGAAACTCGAATACCTCGCAAGTCAAACAGAGAGGCTTGCAATGGTAGGAGATGGCATCAACGACGTCGCGGCACTCGCCCAGGCAGATATTGGAATTGCCATGGGCTCGGGTGCTCAGGCAGCCCAGGCGGCAAGTGCCATCACGATTTTGGATGACGACCCAAGAAAGATTCCCTACTCGCTAAGGCTTGGAAGGCGCACCTATCGCAACATCCTGCAAAACCTTGGCTGGGCGTTCGGCTATAACGTTTTGCTGATCCCGGTCGCGGCAGCAGGCCTATTGAACCCAATGCTCGCAGGTGTTGCAATGGCCTTTAGCTCGGTCTCGGTGGTTGCCAATGCACTGCGCATGAAGCTCTCAAACTAGATTCGTAAGGCCCTCCAGCTTGGGCTAATTTAGTTCTATGCAGAAAATTCTTTTCCTTCACGGCTGGACCAACCGCCGACCCGAAGGCCACTGGATGCGGCTAAGTTCAGCGGAGCTCAGGGCGAGGGGCCACCAGGTTTGGTATCCGCAGTTTCCAGACCCAGACACCCCAAAGCCACACGAGTGGCAGGACCTCCTCAGGCAAGAGAGCAACATGATGGATGAGGCTCCTGGAGAGAGCAAGATCTGCATTGCGCACTCGTTGGGAACAATCAACTGGCTTTACGGAGCACTGGGCGATGTCTTCCAAAAGCCATTCGACAGAGTTCTACTGGTCGCACCCCCTGACCCTCAGATGACATCCGAATCACCAGGCATTGAGGGTGAACCAATGGACCTTGCAAACCCAATGCTCGCCCCCCAGGCAAGAAAGTGGTCTAGGTCGCTCACTGCAATTGCCGGTGATAATGACCGCTGGCTCCCAAGGGGTGTTGAGATCTACAAACCAGCTCTCGAGATTGAGCCAATTGTCTTCCCGGGTGCTGGGCACTTCTCACTGGATGATGGCTGGGGAGAATGGCCGGGGCTGTTGAAGTGGATCGAAACCGGCAGGGACCAAGACCTTATTAGTTGATCTCCTGAATCGATCCGGTCTCCGGATGCTTTGGGTTCCTAACCCTGAAGAGCAGATAAATCCAAAGCAGTAGTAAGCAGGCAATCACACCCATGGTGAAGGTGGCGATGATTGCGAGCTGCGGATTTGCAAGCAGCATCAGTGTCAGCAGAGATGGCGACAGCGCCGACACCACCTTGCTGAGCATCATGATGTAGCCCTGGCGCTGACCAAAGCGATCCGACCCAAAGAACAGCAGCGGCAGCGAACCCCGAATAAACGGATTCAACCCAACCCCAATGCCGTGAAGAATCACAAAGGCCATGAGTCCATTGGTGCCAAAGAGCCAAATCGCCATTACCCCTAGCGGGTGAGCCGCTATCGAGATTGCGGCCACCCGGATAGGCGTTGCCCACTTTCCAAGCGCCAGCAATAAAACCCTCGCCATGACCTGTGAGGGGCCCAACACAATGGAGGCCACCAGGGCAAGCTCTATCGATGCCCCGAGCTCCCCAAGCATGAAAGGAAGAGTGGTGTTGACCGAGCTAACAATGAAACCCTCAAGGGCAAACATGATTGCAAATACAGCAAGGAGCGAATCAAAGCGGAACTTGTTCTTCACCATCTTGCGGATTGGCCCGGTCATATCAGGAATATCCCTGCGCTCAGATCGAGGAATAGTGAGGTTCAGCGGAAGGCCAATCAACAGATGTGTTGCCACCCAGAACCAGACGGCCCACTGCCAACCAAACTCGGCCAGTAGCAAAGTAGTCAGAGGCCATGAAATCGAAGAGGAGAAGCCAGCGAAGACGGTAATACCTGCAATGACTCGGTTTGACTTATTGCCAAAGAAGTTAACGGCAGTGGCAAAGGCAGCGTCGTAGTTTCCCATCGAACCGCCAACCCCGATGAAGATCCACGCGATAAACAGCTGCACTGGCTCGGTGGCGGTGGCGAGAAGCCCAAGGCCAAGCACAAATGCCAGCGAGCCAAGGGGCAGTACTTTCCTGCCCCCTAAGCGATCAATGGCCTTACCTACCCTGGGACCCAATAGGCCAGAAACAAGCAGCGAGATGGTGAAGGCCCAAAAGAATAGCTCCGTGGTTATGCCCAGGGACTGAGCGATTGGTACGGCCAAAATCGCTGGTAGATAGAAGGAAGATCCCCAGCCAATTATCTGGGCGATACCTAGGCGTATGGTGAGGCGAGTGCCTGGTTGCACTTATCACCTCGGATCGAAACTGGCTTTAGTTTACTCGCCGTATTAGCCTGTCAGCCATGCGCTCCTTGAGTAGCTACATCACAGGCGTGAGACACCCAGAGGGGTTTCACGGCGAGGGAAGAACTAAGAACTTCTTTGAGGGCTGGTACTTCAAGTTTGTCTCTCAAGACCAGTCCCAGCGCTGGGCGGTAATACCTGGAATCTTTCGCGGTCTCGGTGGCGAGAGCCGCGACGAGGCGTTTGTGCAGGTGCTCGATGGCGCCACAGGCCGAAGCTGGTACCACGTCTATCCGGTCGAAGAGTTCAAGGCGAGCGCCGACAGCTTTGATGTCCACGTTGGACCAAATCATTTCAGCGCCAACGGTGCAACGCTTGATCTACCGCAGCTTAGGGGCAGGTTAGAAATAACCAGCGAGCTAAAGCCCTGGCCGGTGACCCTGGCAAGCCCAGGAATCATGGGCTGGTATGGGCTGGTGCCATTCATGGAGTGCTTCCACGGCATCGTCTCCTTCGGCCACAGCATCGAGGGACAGCTAGAGGTCGAGGGCAAGCAGCAAAGCTTTGCAGGTGCCAAGGGCTACATCGAAAAAGACTGGGGCAAGAACTTCCCCAGCGGCTACATCTGGCTCCACTCAAACCACCTCGATAGCGACAAAGAGGCTTCGCTTGTGGCATCGGCGGCCATCATCCCCTGGCTCTCAAAACCATTCCGCGGATTCATCATGGGACTACACCACTCTGGCAAGCTCCACAGCTGGACCACGTATAACCGCTCCAAAGAGCTCGAGCTAACTCTTGACGACAGCCATGTCACCTGGCGGGTGGATGGCCCAGACGGGCTGCTGGAGATAAAGGCCGAACGGAGGCGCGGAGGACTACTTCATGCCCCTCTCAGAGAGGCAATGCACCAAAGAGTCGAGGAGACCATGGACGCCGTCTTTGAGGTTCGCCACAGTATCAAGGGCAAGGTAGTGCTGGAGGCGAAAGCAACATCGGGGGCCATGGAAGTATTCGGGGACACCGAAAGGCTGCTTCGAATTTGAATATCATTATTACCGGCGGCAGCTCGGGCCTAGGACTGGCTAGCGCCGAGGCCTTCGCCGAAGCAGGTCACAACATCACGCTCCTAGCCAGAGGCGAGAAACGCCTATTGGAAGCTGCCGAGCAGCTCCGAATGAAATACCCCGATGCCCACATCGAAGAGCGAGTATTGGATGTCTCAAACCTTGACCAGGTCAGAGAGTTCGCCAAAGAGATAACCCATCCAGTGGATATCCTCATGAACAACGCGGGGTTGATGGGCCCTGACTTCTCGCTCTCAATCGAGGGTATTGAGTCCCAGATGGCAACCAACCACATCGGTCACTTCCTGCTCACCTCACTGCTCTGGGAGCAGCTTGAGCAGTCGGCCTCACCGAGAGTGATATCTCTCAGCTCGGTAGTTCACCGCAGAGGAAGAATCAGGGCCGATTCCCTGGAGGAGATCCGCGGTTCCAAGAAAGATGCCTATGACAGGTGGCAGCGCTATGCCGACACCAAACTCGCCTGCCTGCTATTTGCCAGAGAGCTTGACCTAAGGACTAAACAACTTGGTTCGAAGGTGCAGTCAATTGCCGCCCACCCCGGCTGGGCCCTCACCGGACTACAAATTAACTACCCAAACCGCTTCGACTTTCTCGCCCAGAGCGCCCAGACAGGATCGCGCAGCCAGATCAAGGCCGCAACCGATGCAAGCTTTGTAGGAGGGGAGTTCGTTGGTCCCAAATGGGAAGCCTGGGGCAAGCCAGCCCTCATCAAAGGTTCAAAGCGCTCCAATGACCTTGAGCTGATGAAGCGGCTCTGGGAAATAAGTGAAGAGCTCACCGGGCAGAAGTTTCTGCCCTAGGGGTAGGCTTTTTCAGTCATAGGAGTATCTGTGCAAGCCGAAGAAATAGTTGGTTCGAGACTTACGAACCAGAGCCTGAGTCGCTGGCTGCACTCGCTTCCCGGTGTGGACAAGGTAGGGCTAGAGGCGAGAGCCGCCTCTCTTGCCACCAGATCCATCAAGACCACCAGCAAGGTCTGGGGTTTGGATATGGCCATCAAGATGATGGACCTAACGACCCTAGAGGGCATGGACACCCCTCAGCGGGTGAGAAGTCTCTGCCAAAAGGCCATGACGCCTGACATGGACGACCCCGAGTGCCCAACTCCGGCCGCCATCTGCGTCTATGGAGACATGGTCCCCCATGCGAAGGCAGCACTCGGAAAGAGCAAGATTTATGTTGCCGCTGTGGCCACCGCCTTCCCCTCGGGTCGGGCCAGTATGAAGGTAAAGCTTCAGGACACCAAGGATGCCGTCGCATTTGGTGCGGATGAGATTGACATGGTCATTGACCGCGGCGCTTTCCTAAGCGGCAACTACCTAGAGGTCTTCAAGCAGATTCAGGCGATAAAGCAAGCCTGCCAGCGACCTAAGGGCAAGCCTGCTCACCTCAAGGTGATTCTTGAGACTGGTGAGCTGCAGACCTATGACAACATCAGACGCGCAAGCTATCTCGCAATGCTCGCTGGGGCAGATTTCATCAAGACCTCCACCGGCAAGGTCACGGTCAATGCGACCCTACCCATCACCCTTCTAATGCTCGAGGCGGTGCGGGACTGGTTTGACCAGACCGGCGAGCTAATTGGCGTGAAGCCTGCCGGCGGCATCAGGACCGCAAAGGATGCCCTCAAGTACCTGGTAGTTGTGAAGGAAACCGCGGGAGAGCGCTGGCTCACTCCAGAACTGTTCCGCTTTGGTGCCTCCAGCCTGCTCAACGACGTGCTGATGCAGCGCAAGAAGCTTTTGACTAAGACCTACTTGGGTCCTGACTACGTAAGCGTGGACTAGGAGAGACAATGTTCGACTACGCACCCGCCCCGGAGGCCAAGCTCGCAAGCTTCCAAAAGAGCTACGGCCACTTCATCGGAGGCAAGTTCACTAAGCCCGCCAATCTTTACCCAACAATCAACCCTGCAACCGAAGAGGTGCTTGCGGAGATCTCTCACGGAACGGCAAAGGATGTTGATCTAGCGGTTAAGTCGGCAAGAGCCGCATACGAAAAGGTCTGGAGCAAGCTCTCCGGAGCAGAGCGAGGAAAGTATCTATACAGAATCGCAAGAATCATGCAGGAGCGGGCCAGGGAACTTGCGGTAGCGGAAACCCTGAATAACGGAAAGCCCATCAAGGAAACCCGCGACTTCGATGTTCCAACCGCAGTCTCTTGGTTCTTCTACTATGCAGGTTGGGCCGACAAGCTTGACCACGCAGGTCTCGGACACAATCCCCAAGCCTTGGGCGTTGCGGCACAGGTGGTTCCCTGGAACTTCCCGCTGATGATGCTCGCGTGGAAGATTGCACCGGCTCTAGCGGCCGGCAACACGATAGTCCTCAAGCCCTCAGAGACCACACCACTTTCCGCACTGCTCTTTGCTGAGATTTGCCAGCAGGCAGAGCTTCCCGAAGGCGTAGTTAACATCGTCACCGGTTTCGGCGACACCGGAGCTGCGCTCGTTGGCCACAAAGACGTGAACAAAGTTGCCTTCACAGGTTCAACCGAGGTGGGCAAGATCATTGCTAAGCAGGTTGCCGGCAGCAACAAGAAAGTAACGCTCGAGCTTGGCGGCAAGGCAGCCAACATCGTCTTTGACGATGCTCCTATCGATCAGGCAATCGAGGGCGTCATTAATGGCATCTTCTTCAACCAGGGCCATGTCTGCTGCGCAGGATCAAGGCTGCTAATTCAGGAGTCCATCCACGACGAGTTCATCAAGAAGCTAAAGCGCAGGATGAGCACCCTCAGTCTTGGCGATCCGATGGACAAGAACACCGACGTCGGTGCGATCAACTCTGCCGACCAGCTGGCGAAGATCAAGAAGCTAGTGAAGAAGGGCGTAAGCGAGGGTGGTGAGCTCTGGCAGCCCGAGTGCAAGATACCCAGAAATGGCTTCTGGTTTGCCCCTGCGATTGTCGACAACGTAAGCCCGGCAAACACAGTCGCCAGGGAAGAAATCTTCGGGCCGGTTCTTAGCGTCATAACCTTCCGCACACCAGCAGAGGCTGTGACCAAGGCCAACAACACCGAATACGGTCTCTCCGCAGGCATCTGGACTGAGAAGGGCTCGAAGATGCTCAAGCTCGCCGACCAACTAAACGCCGGAGTGATCTGGAGCAATACCTTTAATCAGTTCGACCCCACCAGCCCATTTGGTGGCTTCAAAGAATCCGGCTATGGCCGTGAGGGTGGCCGACAGGGCCTCCTTAGCTACCTGAAGGCAGGTAAGTAAATGAGACTCGATGTGAAGAAGACCTACAAGCTCTTTATCGCGGGCAAGTTCCCAAGGAGCGAGTCGGGGCGCAGCTACCAGGTCAAGGACTCCAAAGCCAACCATGTCGCAAACGTCGCACTCGCAAGCCGCAAGGATGTCCGCGATGCAGTGCAGGCCGCTAGAGCCGCGCAACCAGGCTGGGCTGGAGCCTCTGCTTACAATCGCGGTCAGGTCCTCTACCGAATCGCGGAGATGCTTGAGGGCAGAAGAGAACAGTTCATAACTGAGATCTCTTCGCTCACGGGCAAGACCCAGAAACAGGCCGATGCCGAGGTCAGCGCAGCAATCGACTCCTGGGTTTGGCATGCCGGTTGGACAGACAAGATTGACTCAGTTGCGGGAAGCATGAACCCGGTTGCAGGACCGTATTTCAACATTTCGACCAACCAGCCAACTGGCGTGGTAGGAGCATTTGCACCTCAGGGCTCGGCCCTAGTGGGCTTTGTGAACACCATCGCCCCGGCAATTGTTTCGGGTAACACCGTGGTAGTTGTCACCAGCGAGAACCTCTCGCTTCCGGCACTAACCCTCGGCGAGGTGCTGGCGACCAGCGACCTGCCAGGTGGGGTGGTAAACATCCTCAGCGGCAAAGAGTCTGAGCTAGCCAGCTGGTTAGTGGGTCACATGGACGTCAACGCGGTGGACCTTGAGGGAACCTCGAATCCCACCGAACTAGAGATCAGCGCGGCAAATACCGTGAAGCGAGTCATTCGACCCGGCACCTACCTCAGAGAGGGCTCAAAGGGAAACCTCCAGCACATCCTGGACCTAATGGAGGTCAAGACCGTTTGGCACCCAAAGGGGCATTAGCCGCTATGGCTGACCGCCGGGCTTTGTAACGGCCTGCGCTGCGAAGGCATTGGCATCTCTAAGGGCGTCGACAACCTCGAGACCAGCTAACCGTTGAGCGAGGTACTTCGCGGCGAAGGCGTCTCCAGCACCGGTCGAATCAATTACCTCAACCTCAAAAGCTGGCGACTTCGCTATACCCAAAACCTCTGCGCCCTCATCACCCGATGTCACGATTACCTCGGGGAAGAGCTCCTGGAGGTTTGCCTGCTTGGAGAGAAGCTCGTACTCGTCAGCGTTTGGAAAGATGAAGTCAGAGCCCGAGATTGCCTCCAAAAACTCTGCTGCTCCGAACTGGCCTATGAAACTCTTGCTGCCCGGATCCACCGCGACCAAAACCCCAACCGAGCCTGCCTTTTCAATGAGCTCCTGGGTCCGCTGGATGCCCATTGACATCACTGCGTAGCCGGAGAGATAGAGCACATCAGTCTTTGAGAGATCGGCCGACTTCGCGGTTAGCCCCTCGTTCGCCCCGCGGTCGGTGAAGAAGGTGCGGTTGTTTCCCTCTACTAAAACCACGATCTTGCCGGTGTGGAGTTTTTCATCGGGCTCCAGTTTTGCAATCACGAACTTGGTCTCAAAATAGTTGGTTAGCCGAGCTCGATCGGAAGCGCCAACCCTGGCAACCAGCTCGACCTCCACTCCCAAGGACGCCAACCAAACAGCAAAGTTTGCTCCCGAACCGCCTGGTTTGGAGGATATCTCTGAGGGGTTATCGGTATTCAGCTGTCGGGCTGAGTCGGAGATGACAATGATGTCCTCGATGACATCGCCCAGAACCACAACCCGCTTCATTAGTTCGCGAGCGATCTGGCGATTTCGCCTGCAACGCTGACATTGTTCCTAGCCAGACTGAGATTCACTTCCAGTGACCTGCCGCCCGAAGCCTCAACGATGAACTGCAAAAGGAACGGAGTGACCTCCTTGCCCCTAACCCCCTGGGCATCGGCTGCCGCAAAGGCCTTCTCCAAAACGGCGTCGTGCTCTGACTTGTCCCATGCCTCCGCAGCTGGCACGGGGTTTGCAACTACGAGTGCTGACTTTGAACCCTGGGCCTGCAACGCCCTAAATACCTCCGCCGCTTGCCCAGGACCATCCACCCTCCAGTCAAGAAAAAACTCAGAGGTTGGCAGCCAAAAGGCGGGAAAGATCTCCGTCCGATAGCCAACCACGGGGATGCTCAGGCTTTCCAAACGCTCAAGCGTTGCACCGATGTCCAGAACACTTTTGACGCCCGCACTCACAACAACAACCGGTGCGCTGGCCAAGGTGGTGAGGTCTGCCGACTCATCAAAGGTCTCACTCGCTCCGCGATGAACACCGCCTAGGCCGCCGGTTGCAAATACCCTCACGCCAGCCTTGGCTGCCAGATAGGCGGTGGCTGCAACCGTGGTTGCGCCACTTAGGCCCTTGGCCCGAAGAATTGGCAGGTCTCTAACCGATGCCTTGGGTATGTCCTCGTTAGCAATTAGCTCGAGCTCATCCTCTGCCAAGCCAACGGTTGGGGTGCCGTCAATAACGGCAATGGTTGCGGGCACAACGTTTTGGGCTCGCAAGAGTTCCTCGAAGGCCCTGGCGGCAAGAAGATTCTGAGGACGAGGAAGGCCGTGGGAGATGATGGTCGACTCCAGGGCAACAACAGCTGCCCCCTCGGAGATTGCTGCCGCTACCTCGGGATGTATTTTGATTCCAGCATCTTGCACCCCACAAGGCTAGCCGAGTCTAAAACCCTCACCTAGCCCGCAAATCACTATTGTTTGTTCGAAGAGGTTCCTTTGAAAAGACCATGGCTAACTACCCCAAGGGGTCAGCAGATCACGATGTGGCTTGGTGTAATTGTTGCCCTGTTGGCGCTGGTTCCTCTGAGTAGCCAGCTGGAGCTAGACGCTCAGCGGGCAACCCTCAAGCAACTCGATCCTCAAAGCGTTACCTATTGCGAAATTGCTAGCTGCGGGAACTTGGGAATCGCAGGCGGTCTCGAAGTAACCGACGAGCTAGTTCTTGAAGAAAACGAGTTTGGAGTCAACGCCCGGCTCCAGGTGATCAATCACGGTTTAGCACTGGGCACGAGGGAGTTTTGGTTCGAGCTCAGGAGCGAAGCCGGCTCAAGGGTTGAATCCATGCGGGGACTTTTGACGCTCACTGCCAAGGGTCCCCAATACATTGAGTTTTTCTTCACGGGCTCCATGGAGGAGCTGGCCGCAGGAAAATTAATTCTTGGTTATTAGCAGTTACCAAAACGTTACATTTATCAGGATTTTCTCAGAATAGGTGTAGTTTGAATTATGTGTAGGTCAGCGAAGAAGCTGTTCGAAGATCTCGATTCGCTTCCGAGTCGGCCTACACCTAAAGGCCGAAAGGAAAAATATAAATGAGTGCAGAAGGTTATAACGTAGTCTTCAACATGCTCTCGCTTGGAATTGCGAGCATGCTGTTTACTACCACCTTTCTTCTCGTAGCACGTGAGCGTGTTCTCCCCCGTTACCGCATGGCTGTCATGGTCTCGGCAACGGTTACGGCGATCGCCGCTTACCACTACTTCAGAATGTTCGACAGCTTTGTCCACGCATTCGGTCCAGACGCAGTAGCAGGAGCCTCCTACAACGTTGGCTACCGTTACGTTGACTGGTTCCTAACTGTTCCACTGCTACTGGTTGAGACCGTTGCAGTTCTCGCGCTAGCTCGCCAGGCACAGAGCTCACTGCTCGTCCGCCTAGTGCCAGCAGCAGCACTGATGATCGCTCTGGGTTACCCAGGAGACTCCGGCATGACCATGGGCCTAGCGCCTTCGGTTTGGGGTCTGCTTTCAACCATCCCATTCCTATACATCCTCTACGTACTGTTCGTTGAGCTCGGTAAGAGCCTCGAGCGTCAGAGCGAGGCTGTACAGCGCAAGATCAAGGAGCTACGTCTTCTTCTTCTCGCAACCTGGGGTGTTTACCCAATCGCCTTCATCGCAAACATGAACGCAACTGGTTTCGACGAGACCAGCTTCGTGCTTCGTGAGACCGGTTACACCATCGCCGACATCTTGGCGAAGTGTCTATTCGGTCTGATGATCTTCACCATCGCTCGCATCAAGAGTGGTGAGGAAGACAAGGAATTCGCTAAGGCTGAGTTCAAGGACTAATAACATAAGTGAAGGGGCGCAGGGAAACCTGCGCCCCTTTTCTTTACCAAAGGAGAGAGATTGAGAAAAAAGATTGACTGGGATCTGATTCAGATCCTCGCACTAACACTCACTGTTCCTGTGATGCTTATCATCGGAGCCGCATTCCCCAGTTTCCTAGCAAACTATCGCTAGTCTTCCTCTGTGGCTGTATCTAGAGACGACTGGGGCCAGTTTGTCGCATCTCGCAGAACCACAAGAGATTTCCTAGAAACACCTGTCCCAAGCCGGCTCATCGATGAGCTACTTGAGGATGCAATGACCGCCCCCTCTTGGTCAAACACTCGTCCCTACCTAGTCGGCATCGCCACAGGTGAAAAGCGGGCCCAAATCAGCAAAGACCTTCTTGCCAGGTGGGAGGCAGCAGCTAAGGCCCTGAGAGGTGGCACCTGGGGCAAAATCAAACTCTTCTTCACTCGCTTCGGACTCCCCAAAAGCGACTACCGCGTCTTTCGCCCCTACCCGAAAGAGCTTGTCCCAAGACAACAGCGAGTTGGCTCAGAACTCTACGGGTTACTTGGAATCAAGCGTGATGACCACGTGGCTAGACAAGCCCAATGGGCAAGAAACTATGAGTTCTTTGGTGCTCCGGTTGAACTTTTCATCTTCACCCACAAAGGCCTCGGTGAGTACTCGGTCTCTGATGCCGGGCTGTTTATGCAAAACCTAATGCTTGGTGCCCACGCCAGGGGGCTCGGAACCTGTGCGCAGGGAGCGGTTGCCCTTTGGGCGGACCCAATCAGAAAGCAGTTTCAGATTCCCAAGGGCTACAAACTCCTCTGCGGTATAGCCATTGGCTACCCGTCAGATCACAAGGTGAACTCTTTCGAGGCAGAGCGGCTGCCAATTCAGGACATCAAGCTCAAAGATGTTTAGTTTCACCGACCCCGAATTTGTAGCGAATCCATATCCGCAGCTAGCGGAGCTGCGCAAGCAAGAGGGTCCTGTATGGCACGAAGAAAGCCAGCTATTTCTAGCCGCAAAATACAAGGACGCCAGCAAGGTATTGCGAACCAGAACGCTCGGGCGCATCTTTACTCCCAAGGAACCAGAGACTGACTGGGAGACCTTCAACTATCTTCACGCAGACTCGATTCTTGACTCGGAACCCCCCAAACACACCAGACTTCGCTCACTGGTTATGAAGGCATTCAACCCCAAGCGGATTGAAGGACTAAGACCAGATGTCGAGCGCATCACAAAGAGACTCCTAGATCGCATTCAAGAAAACCTTGGTGGCACAGGTCAGTTTGATCTAATCGCGGACTTCGCAGAGCCCCTTCCTGTGATGGTTATAGCAGAACTGCTGGGCTTTCCCGAGAGCGATGAGCACCTGCTAAGGCCCTGGTCACAGGCGATTGTGAAGATGTATGAGCCATCCCCAAGTGAGCAGGAGAAGGCAGAGGCCAGAAAGGCCAGCGATGAGTTTGCCGCTTATGTGCACGGCCTGATGGTAGATAGAAAGAAGAGCCCGGGTAGCGATCTGATATCGGAGCTTGCACTTGTCGAAGAGGAAGGCGAGAAGCTCTCTGCACGAGAGCTAATTGCCACCTGCGTACTGCTTCTAAATGCAGGTCACGAGGCAAGCGTCAATGGGTTTGGCAATGGCATGGTGGCTGCCATGAAGGCACCTAGCCAGTGGCAAGACTTAGTAGCTAATCCCAGGGCCAGGGCCGAAACTGCGGTTGATGAGTTCCTAAGGTTTGACGCTCCGCTTCATCTATTTGAGCGAACCGCCACTGAGGACACTGAGGTGGGCGGAGTGATAGTTCCTGAAGGTGCGAAGATAGCGGCTCTCTTAGGAAGTGCAAATCGAGACGAAACGATATTTGAAGACGCTGACGAACTAAATCTAAGCCGCTCCCCAAACCCCCACATTGGCTTCGGAGCGGGCATTCACTTTTGCATTGGTGCACCTCTAGCGCGCATGGAGATGGCAACTTCATTACCTATGCTGCTTGAGGCATTCGAGAACATAGAGCTGGCTGCAGAGCCAAGCCGAAGGCCAACGTTCGTTTTGCGTGGCTACGAAAGCGTGCCGGTGACCGCAGGCTAAGCGTCCGAGCTTTCCTTGGGATAAAGGCCAAACTTATTCTCTCCTGGCGACGAGTCAGTCACAGTAAAAACGAGCAGTACGACTGCTCCAACCAGCGGCAGGAAGCCAACCAGTGCCCACCAGCCGCTCTTTCCGGTGTCGTGCAGCCTTCTAACCAACACAGCAAGGGCTGGCACGATTGTCACAAGAATCCAGACAAGTCCGACGATCCCACCGCCACCGTTAGCTATGAAGCGGTCGACATCCCAACCCATGAGTGCCAGGTCAATAATTGCGACGGCAATGTTTGTGACAACCAAGAACAGCTGAATGAACCAATACTCTGATCGCCTGGAGCGACCCCTAAAGTCTCGATAGCGCTTCCAAAAGGACCTGAGCGCTCTTTGAAAGTCCAAAAACTGCCTCCTCGGTGGCTTACCTACGCAACCCTAAGCGAGGCAATTAGATTTCTGAGTAAGTTGGCCCGACTAACCCTTTGTCGAGCCAAGAGTTAGACCACCAACAAATTGCTTTCGGAGCACGAAGAACACAATCAAAGTTGGCAAAGCAGCAATCATCGCTCCTGCGGCAAGAAGGTTATAGTCCGTCACGAATTCACCGGTAAGCCTTCCGAGTGCGGAGGTAATTGGTCTCTTGTTGTCGGTAGACATCAAGACCAGCGCCCAGAAGAAGTCATTGTAGATCCAGGTGATCATTAACACACCAAGGCTTGCTAGCGGAGGCCTGAGAAGGGGCAGCATAACCCTGAAATAGTGAGTGAAGACGCTGGCGCCGTCAACCATCGCAGACTCGGAGATTTCCTTGGGGATGGTCTTCATATAGGAAGAGAGGACGAACGTAGCAAAGCCCATCTGGAAAGCGACGTGAATAAGGATCACTCCCCAGTGATTGTCATAAAGGAATCTTCTGTCCCCAACCAAATCTCCAAGGAGCAGGTAAAGCTTGAAAACGGGAATGAAGACCAGCTGGGGAGGCAACAGGTTTCCCGCAGTGAACAGCAAGAGCATTGCGACATTGAACTTGAATGAATACCTTGTGACGACAAAGGCAATCAGCGAGCCCAGCAAGAGAATAAGAAATACGGCTGGCAATGTAATTAATACCGTGTTGGTGAAGTACGTCGGAAGCTCCATACGGTCGATAGCGCTGGCATAGTTAAACACCCCAAGCTCTTGTGGCGGAGAAAACACGCCTCCCGCACGTATTTCGGAGTATGGCCTCAAGCTTGACCAAAGTGTCCAAACAATTGGGAAGACCCAGACCACAGCAAAAATGCCGATGAAAATCGAAATAAAGCGGTCTTTGATGTCCTGGGCGTAGAGCCTCTTCTTACGCTTAGGAAGCTTCGGAACCTTCACAGTGGTTGTCATCGAACATCATCCTTAAACTGCTGCTGCAGATAGGTGATAATCGGCACAATGGAGAGCAAGAAGAGAATAACGGCATAGGCCGCCCCCTTCATGGATGCTCCCTCACCGGCAATGTTATTGAATACAAGAACTCCCAGAATTGGCATGCCGCCCGAGGAGCCGTAGATGATATAAACCATGTCGAAGGCCCTGAGGGATTCGATGATGGTGATCACAATGACGATGATGTTTACAGGCTTCATTGCCGGGAAGACAACCTTGCGGAAAGTCTGCCACTCCGTAGCGCCGTCGATGGTTGCAGCCTCACGAAGCGCTCCGTCTACGGCCTTGAGTCCTGCCAAGTAAAGAAGCATGATGTAGCCAATGTGGCGCCATGAGGCCATGATCATGATTACCCAAATGTTGTAGCGCTCATCTCCAAAGAAGGAGATTGCCTCCGAAATCGGAAGCCCAAGAAGACCATTCACAAACCCGTCTGGACGAAGCAAAAAGTTCCAGATAATTCCTGTTACCGCGAGCGAAAGCACCACCGGTAAGAAGTAGGCAGACTGATAAAGCTTGTGCCCACGAATCTCGCGATCAATTTGGTATGCAAGTAGTACGCCCAATGGCGTCGCTATGAAGAAGAACCAAAGAATCCAAATTGTGTTGTTGCGGAGAGCGTCCCAAAAAATCGGTGTGTTGAAAAAGATGTTTTCATAGTTAGCGAGCCCAGCCCAAGTAATGTCCTCAAGCCGAATGCCTGTCCAGTAAGTGAAAGAGAGCCCAATGGTGGCAATTGCCGGAAACCATACAAGTGCTACGTGAAGAAAAGTTGGGATTCCAATAAAGAACCCGAGTGTTATCTTGTCCTGCCGCGAAAAGAAGCGGCGGCGCCGAGCAACCTGTTTCCCGCTCGGCGCCGCCGTCTCTACCGACATACTCCTTGTTGCTATCTACCTCTGCTTATAGCGGAGGCAGTGCGTCCCACTGTGACTGCATGGACTCAAGAATTGAGTCAACGTTCGATGGGTCACGGAACCAATCCTGGAATGCTGGTCCAACAACGGGGCCAGCGAAGTCAGGGCGAGTGTCGCGGTCTAGGAACTGAGTGATGTACTTAGCCTCTCCCATGACAGCAAGCTGCTGCTTCTGGAATGGGTCGTAAGCACTGGTGTCCTGCAGGTTATTCGCGCTCGTCAGAGGAATCCCTGTCGAAAGCTGAGCTTCGACTCCCTCGATCGATGCTGCAAACTTCACGAACTCTTTAGCACCGGCATCATTGGAACCGTTCGCTGCGACTGCAATTCCGTCCAGCGGAGCGTCAATGGTATCGCGTCCGTGGTCAGGGTTGATCTCAGGGAATGGAACAATCCATAGGTCATCGTAGTCTTCCTGGCTCTGCTCAAGGAAGTTAGCCCCAAACCACGAACCGTTCATGAAGAGTCCCGCTTGACGCTGGAGGAGTAGCTGCATTGCGCCGTCCCACTCGAGGTCAAGGACATTGGTATTCATGTAAGGCAGCAACATCTCCCAGTGTCGGAAAACTTCCTTAACCTTGTCGTCCGTCCACTTCTCGCGACCGGCTAGCAGATCCACGTGGAACTGATAACCGTTGATACGAGCATTCAGAATGTCGAAGGTTCCCATGGCCTCCCAGCCACCCTTGTCGGCGGATGCGAGCCCAATAAGGCCCTGGCCCTTGAGCTCCTCAAGGGCTGCCATCATGTCGTCCCAGTTGTAGATGTCCTCTGGGTTGAGTCCGATTTCAGCCATCATTGACTTGCGGAAGTGAAGGCCCCACGGGTACCAGCTTTGGGGCAAGAAATACTGGTTTCCATCGGACCCAGTCGAAGCAATCTTGTAGCTATCAGAGAACTGATCTCCGATCTCGTCCCAAACATCCGAGATGTCTACGAGCAGACCCTGGTCAGCAAAGAACTGCATGCGGTAGCCGGCCATCCACTGGAAAGCATCGTCAGGAGTTCCCTGCAGGTACTGGGAAAGATTGTTTTGGAAGGCGTTCGACTCTGTAAAGTTAGGCGTGACCTCGATACCGGTCTTCGCGGTGTACGCATCGACAATTGCCTGGGCCTGAGCCATCGGTGACTCGTCAACAGTTCTAACACCAAAAGTGACAGGACCTGAATCCGACGCACACCCGGCCAGCATGGTAGCGCCAGCAATTCCTAGACCTCCGGCAGCGGCACCCTTGAGTAGTAAACGGCGGTCAACTTCATGACCGCTAATTTTGTTCAGCATTGAACCTCCTAATTGGACTCTTGGGAAAAGACTAATCCCACAATTAGGGGTCAGGTCGCTGATTTCATAACAAAATAATCACAAACGAACAATAAAGAACAAGCCCGAACATTTCGGAATAGTTCCAATCAAAAAATCTGAGACCTAAACGGCCGCTTTCTCATGGGCTACAAGCTCCCTAACTCGAGGAATTACCTGGGTTGCATAGAGCTCCAGAGACTTCATGAGTTTGCTGTGTGGCATTGGACCATTTGCATACTTGAAATCAAACCTCGTCGCCCCCAATGCGGTCACCGCGTAAGCAATTTTTCTGGCCACCGTCTCGGGTGATCCAACGTAGAGCGAACCGCCGTTGACCTCGGAGATAAAGTGCATCTTCGTCGTTGGTCCCCAGCCTCTCTCTCTGCCAATTCGCCCGAAAGCAGTCTCGTAGTGTGGCCACTGCTCTTCGATGGCCTGCTCATCGGTCTCTGCTATGTGGCCGGGCGAGTGAATTGAAATAGGCAACTGCTCTTGTCCGAGCTTTGCTAACGACTCTCTGTATAGATTCGCAAAAGGAGCAAATCTTGCTGGATCCCCGCCGATGATTGCGAGGGCCATTGGTATTCCGAGCCTCGCAGCCCTCAACACCGACTCAGGCGATCCACCGACACCAACCCTCAGCGGAATAGCGCCACGCTCAGTCTTTGGGTAAACCTCCTGGTTTGAAAGCCCAGCTCTTTTTGTCCCCTGCCAAGTGACGGCATTCTCCTTTAGCAGCTCAACCAAAAGCTCTAGCTTCTCCTCGAAAAGAACGTGGTACTCGCTGAGGTTGTAACCAAACAGTGGGAAGGACTCGGTAAACGATCCCCGACCGGCCGTGATTTCGGCTCTGCCATTGGATAGCGCGTCGATGGTGGCGAAGCGCTGGTAAACCCTTACTGGATCCTCGGAGGACAAAACTGTGACGCCCGTGCCGATCTTGATGCGATTGGTGAGGGTTGCGATTCCGGCTAGGACCGTGTCGGGGGCGCTGACTGCGTAATCATCCCTGTGATGCTCACCGACGTTGAAGCTGTCAAAGCCAAGCTGCTCAGCGTGGACGGCCTCGGCGACTACGTCCCTGATCACCTGACCCGCACTCTTTAGCTGTCCGGTGTCGTCTAGCGAAATGTCGCCGAAGGTATCTAGTCCAAAGTGAATTTCAGTCATGCAAATAGTCTAGGGGGTCTAGACAAAACTACAAGTTGGTTTAGTCTTTTGGCTTTTGCTTTTTGCCTGTAAAGAACTTGTAGGGGTCTTGAAGCATCCGCGAAACAATGCCAATTGGTGAATTCTCATAGCCAACCTGGGCTACCTCGCGAACCTGCTGCTTCATCTCACGCTGTGTGGACTGTTGAGTTGCGCCGCAAGTGAGACACTTTGTGCCGTACTCGATCTTTCCGACGAAGATGGTCTCTCGGCCTTTATCGGAGTGGCAGAAACCGCAGATCTCTGGCTTGTCTGCCATTGGTCTCCCTAAATGCCCAGCTCTTCCTGCATCTTGCGCAGCTTGAAGATGGTGGCATCCTCATCGAGCTCTACATCATCGTAGGTGACAAGGTGGTCAATGGGTAGGTCACGCTTCGCCACTGCGTTTTGAAGCAGACCAATAGGTACTAGGTTTTCGGCCCTTGCATCCTCAACTCGATCTGCAACACCCCTGGCCGAGTAGCCGCCGATGCCATCGAAGATCTCTCCGGCCTTGTGCGCCTTCTTTGTTGAAGCAATAACCTCTGTCATCAAGCTGTCGCAGGTCAGCGTCTCATAGCCGTCAACCAGCATCTTCGCGACTGTCATTGGGGCCTCGACTGAGGCCAGGTGATAAGGACGATAAAGGGCAAAGTAGGGACCTGGGCCCATAGAGAGGTAGCTCATCTCTTCGGCAACATAAGGGCTATCAGTCTTAATCACCACAAAAACGCCTGGAGCGACATCGCCGGTGCAGTAGTCCACAACGCCGGTCTGCTCAAGGACGCCACCCTCACTCACCGGTTTGAAGACGTCCTGGAGTGTGTTTCTAGAAGCCTGCGGCCCGAGCATCCCTCGTTTAGTGAGCTTGAGGCCTGTGGCGTTGGCCAGAGCCGACATCTCGATCATGGTCTTTGAGCCGTCTGTGAAAGACGCGAGCATCTTTGGATTCATGTGCTTCTTGGCCGCTCGCTCGGCAACGGTGTCAGGGTTTGAGTGGGGCTCAAAGGGATTGTTCTTGCCCTTACCTGCCATTACCACCTCAAAAGAGAGGTCCTTGGCAAAGTCCACAAGCTCTTTGGCCTCTGCTGGCTCGTCACCATTGCAGACGCTGTAGAGGACGCCGTTTTCCTTGGCGATCCGATGCAGCATTGGCCCAACGGTCACATCAGCCTCGACGTTCAAAGTTGCAACGTGTTTTTTCGCCTTTAAGGCGTGATACATAACGTCCGCACCAATGGCAGCAACTCCCGTCGCCTCCACAACCACATCCACGTCCAAGCTGGACGCCACGGCCGCATCGGTAGTTCCGGCAGGCTTGCCCGCGGTAATAGCGGCGTTTAGATCTTGGGCATTAGATGAGATAACGGGATCGCCCATCCCTAAATCGTGAAAAGCCTGGGTGATGCGCTCGGGGGCAATGTCTGCCACAACCGCAACCTGAAGGCCAAGGCGGTGAGACTGCGAGGCAAAGCCCCTTCCCATCTGACCGGCCCCCACCAGCGCGATTCTGAAAGGTCTGCCCTGCTTCTCAGCCAGCTCAGATAGCTTCAGGCGGTACTGCATTAGTTACTCCTTGTTATTTCCAATTTGGTGCCAATGGTTATTTCCGGCAGCTCAACCTGAGCGATGCAGACATCGCCAGGTAGGTCAGCTTCATTGTTGCCATCGGCCTTGAGGTTTAGATGCCCCAGGTTGTAAAGGTTGTCATTGGCAACAGAGCCAACCGCCAACACTTCAAAGCTGTAGCCGTCGATTGAAACCGTGTCCCCGGGCTTTACCTGACCCTCTTTGTGCTCAACCCTGTGGATGATGCAGAAGGTCTTTAGTTCTTCTGGAGCGCCCTCACCGAAGAAGACGAGCATGCCTTCGGCCACAAAAGTCGGGACGAGCTCACCTATCTCGGTGACTGTGCTGCTGTAGAGCACGGTCATCGATTCTTGTCTTTCTAAGTCTTTAGGCTGGGTTTATGTTGTCCAGCTTCACGCCGGTGACCAATAGATCCTCGGTGATGAACATTGCGAGTGGTCCCGCTGGGCTGGTGGCGTGGATGTCCACAGTTGGGACCTTCTTCATCGGATAAACACCGATGCGAGCTGTGCCACCACAGTCGATGACTGCAACCGCAATCTCATCGAATGGCTTCGAAGAGCTAAAACCGTCAAATGCCTCGCCACCGGTTAATTCTGCGATCTTTGCGGCAAGTGGATGAATACCGCCACCGGTAACCGAGTAGATGTAAGGACGATCAGCGGTTGGCTTAATGGTCAACGGTCCGCCCCATCCGCCAGGACCCTTGTCAATTTTGACTGCTTTGTAATCTGCCATTTTCTTAGCTCCTTGAACCTCTTTGTTTTTTGGAAGTCTCTAATTTGGTGTAATCAGAGGATGGGCCAAATTGCTGACCCATCCTCTGATAACCCCCGAAAGGATTGTTTTGTTTCTAGCTGTACATTCCGAAGCTAGCCACGTAAGCAATTACTACGGCTAGCGGTCCGGTGATCAGTCTCGAGAAGAGAACTGCTGGAACACCGACCTCGACGGTCTCTGGCTCAGCTTCTCCAAGGGCAAGGCCCACTGGGATGAAGTCGCAACCAACCTGAGGGTTGATAGCGAATAGAGCTGGAAGAGCCATCTGAGGAGGAATGTTGCCACGGCCGATCTCGACACCGAGCAGGGTACCCACAACCTGTGCGATAACCGCACCTGGGCCCAGCAGTGGTGAGAGCACCGGAATGGCACAAACTACGGAGACAATCAAGAGACCAACGATGTTGCCTGCGAGTCCCTTTATGCCGTTGGCAATCACGTCACCAATACCGGTGGCAAGAACCAGACCGATGATGAAGGCGATGAATGCCATGAAAGGCAGGATGTTACGGATGATGGTGTCGATTGTGTCGCGCCCTGCTTGGTAAAGGGTTCCAACAACTCCACCTACACCGCGGCCAATAGTGACCAGAACTTTATTTAGTCCGTCCATTAGGCTTTCGCTTCCTTCCTAGCAATCATCCTGGCGGTGATCCATTCGGTCACGATGCCTCGGATGAAGATGACTACAAGTCCAACCAACAGGAACCTCAGAGCCAGGTCACCAAGACCTAGGCCCAGCTGAGTAATTCCCGCCGCGATGCCTAGGTAAACGAAGAGCTCACCTGGGTTGGCGTGTGGGAATAGACCCGTGATTGGGTGAACGTAAGAAACCGCTGAGTCATAGAAAGCGGGCTTGAAACGCTCGGGTAGGAAACGACCCATGGTGTAAGCCATTGGGTTCGTTAGGAAGAATACTGCCAAGAATGGCAGCACCATGTAGCGGACTGGGTACCAAATGAGACCGGGCTGCGCGGCTTTCTTACCGAGCGTTTCGATCTTCTCTGGTCCAATTAGTCGGATGAGAGCGTTCACAGCTGTGAGCAGAACAACCAGGGTCGGAAGGATTCCTCCCATGAGGCCAAAGAAGACCTCACCACCTTGGTTGAAGATACCGATGAAGTATTCAGCTCCACCTGCAATCGCTCCCCATACGCCTTCCGGTTCGGCAACCGTGTCAGCGCTGGCGAATAAATTCATCAACCCTCCTTTGGATCGAGACACGGTCATCTTTGACCGTGCTATTCGATACGCTAGCGGGCTAGCTGGAAGTTAAATGTGCTTAAAACTGTCACGTTTGTGCATTTTGTTCAAGCAGGGTTTTTGCCGCATGCTTAGTGGCTTCCACCACCTTAAATTTCTGGTTTTCGACACCGCGACCCTCGACTAAATCGGTCAACTTGTGTCCGATAATCTCGTCAAAGGGCTTGGAGTTTGCAAAGACGGTCAGGCCCGCCAAGATTCTGGCTCCGGTGACCTCGCCGTCTTTTTGGGCCATTGCCACAAATGCCCTGCCCCCTCGATAGCGATAGCCGCCCATGCCAACTGTCGTGGTGGTTCCTGGAAGTCGAATTTCTCTTAGGTCGTTGGAGAAGCGCTGGGACTGCTTGACTGCCATGTAGAGCTGAAAAACCCACATGACCGCAACAAGAAAAAGAATCCAAATCAGGATCTCCATCTAAACCAGCTCTCCTAACGTTTTGCTCTCGGCTGCCTCCAGAAGCTTCAGGGCGCAATTGGAGCTTGTAACCAGCTCCGAGATTAGCCCACCGCGAAGCGCGGCCAAGATCCCCTCTGTCTTTTCCTCTCCCGCTGCCACACCCACAACTCTTTTGATTCGGGCCAGCTCGCCTAGCTCGAGTCCGACCGTCCGGTTATCAAGTCGTGAATTTATGCTCCTACCATCGCGGTCAAAGAACCTGCCAGCAAGGTCGCCCTTCCAAGCATCGAAAAATTCTGGGTTTTCCTCTGGGGTGATGCCAGCTGACTGAAGAATGTGCTGTGAGCTGTGAGCACCCTTGGAGCCAATCCCAACAAAGGCCACGTCTGCGGTCCTTGCCGAATCAATCACAGCAGCAACCGATGGCTCTCGCATCAGGGCAACCTTGATGTCAGGAGACTGCACGATAGTGGGCGCATGAAGCACCTGATACTGAGCATTGAACTTTTCCGCGAGCGACTGAATCAAGGCCTCCCCGCTGTAGCTTGAGGGAATTGCAGTCATTCCGCCCATCAAGGGGATAAAGGTCAGATCCGGTCTATTTTCAGGCTCCAGCGCATCAACCATTGCCTGAATAGACCGACCCCAGCTGACAGCGACTTTCACTCTTGGCTTGAGGTGGCTCAAAAAACTCTGAATCGCAAGCTGACCCACAGCTTTGTAATCACTTGTTGACCTTGGAACCTTTGCCACCATCGCAGCGTGGAGCCCAAAACGACTGATGAGCAATTCCTCGATATCAGTCTCTCGCTTAGTAGCCTCGTTGATCTTTATCTCGACAATGCCGCGCTTCTTGGCAACCGAAAGGATTCGAGACACGTTTGAGCGACTGGTGAGTAGCGCCCGAGCAATCTGGTCTTGGCTCATGTTTTGCTCGTAATACATGCGCGCGACCTTCACAATCAACGCCCTGTCCCTAGCTGTTGACATCGAGCTCCCTTTGCAACTCTGTGGCGAATAGAGCCAGTGCCTCAGCTCCATCGCCCGGGTCCGCAATTCTATGGTCAATCACAATTGTGCAGTCAATTTCAAAGCCGGATTCGCCCCGTCTGATTGCACCAACATTGAACCCCGAACTCTGCGGTCGAAAGAGGAGTGTATTTGCTTGGCGAATGCCAAATTCGCCGAGGTCGGTAATTGAAGTCGTCGCAGGCTGCAGGTTTTCTACCGGGATTCTGTTAGCTCTGGCAGCCTCTAGAACGCCCCTGGCACTCTGTGCCCACTCACCCGACTCAATTTGTGCTGAAGCCAGAGACGGAGACACATATCCCAAAGGGCTCTTCACCAGCGCTGCGATGCGAATTTCCTCAACGCTAATGAATTCGCCATTCATGTAGTTCTGATTCAACTTCGGCAGCGCACTTAGCACCCTGACCCAGGCTCTGGCCAGCTGAACGAAACGATCGGAAGCGTCTTCCGCGAGAGCTGAGTTGAGCTGAATAGTTGCACTGAGGCTGAACTGTGGAATTTGGGTCGAGGTGTTAACCACCTTGGCGATTTGGTCTCTGGCCTTAGCTTCCCGAGATCCAGCTGCGGGTAGGTCGCTCTGCTTGATGACACCTGCAGGGCTTGCAGGAGTTATCTTGGCGAGGTCTATGCCCAGCTCAGCAGCCTGTTTGCGGGCGCCTGGCATAGCCAAAACCTTGGCACCTTCGGCTACAGCCTGAGAAGCAGGACTCTCTATTGGCTCCGCTGCCGGCTCTTCAACTACAACCGGAACCGATTCGGGCGGGGAATCAAACATTCCAGCGAGTAGGTCTTCCCCCAACGTCTCAAGAACAAACAAAGGTGCGCCAACGTCTATGACATCTCCGGGACCAACTGAAATCTCAGTGACCTCGCCCTCATGGTCGCTTTCGACCTCCATGTCAGTCTTGTCAGTTCCCACGACCGCAACCACCTGGCCTTTTTCGACCTTGTCACCGACCTTGACCAGAATCTCCACGACCTCACCCTCGGTCATGGTCATGCTCATCTTCGGCATAACAACAGGTGTCTGAGCCATTAGACGCCCCTCACTAGATTCTTTGCCCCCTCGACAATGTCATCAAGCTGGGGAACCACAGACTTCTCGAGTTGAGGGGCGTATGGAATTGGCACGTCCATGCCGCAAAGCCTCAACACGGGCTCAGTTAGGGAGTAGATTGCAGGGCCCTCTGAGACACGAGCCGCGACCTCAGCCATAAAGCCAACGTGCTTCGGTGCCTCTTGAACCAGCATCAACCTCCCTGTCTCAGCGATGGATGCGTTTATTGGATCCATGTCCAGGGGACTGAGAGTTCTGACGTCTATCACGCACGCCTCAATGCCCGCCGACGCAAGCTGCTCCGCGGCCTCCACTGAGCGCGACACCATCACGCCGGTTGCGACGATGGTGAGGTCAGTGCCGTTGCGCACAACGTTTGAGACTCCAATTGGAGTTCGATACATCTCCTCAGGAACATGGCCCGAGGTCTTGTAAAGCAGCTTGTGCTCAAGAACTATTACTGGGTTTGGATCATCGAGAGCTGATAGCAAAAGACCCTTGGCATCTGCTGGCGAGGATGGCAGGACCACCTTCAGACCGGGCACGTGCGCAAACCAGGACTCTAGAGACTGGGAGTGCTGGGCCGCAGCACCAGTGCCGGATCCAGAGGGTGCACGCAAAACCATTGGGACAGAAAGTTCGCCGCCGAGCATGAAGTGGATCTTCGCAGCCTGGTTCACAATCTGGTCCATTGCCTGGGCGGTGAAGTCAGAGAACTGGATCTCCACGATCGGCTTCATACCCACTAGGGCTGCTCCCACGGCAGCACCGACTATGCCGAGCTCAGAGATTGGCGTATCGCGGACGCGCTCCTCACCAAAGCGGTGATAGAGATCGCCGGAAACTCCAAAGGCTCCACCGTAGACCCCTATGTCTTCGCCAAGCATAAAGACACTCTCGTCGGCCTCCATGGCCTGACCAATGGCCTCGCGTATTGCCTCGGCGTAGGTAATTATGCGCTCGGTCAACTAGCTCACCTGCCTAAAGACGGAGCTCAGTAGCTCTGCAGGGTCTGAGTCGGGAGCCTGAGTTGCCTCTTGAATCGCAAGTCGCACGGCATCACGGACCTTTTGTGTGAGCTGCTCAACCTCTTCAGCTGTTAGCTGCCCGGACTCAATGACCCTGGTCTCAAATATCCCTACCGGGTCCTTGGTCTTCCAAAACTCAATTTCTTCTTTAGTGCGGTAGAGGTTTTTGTCACTCTTGGAGTGCCCCTTGTGGCGGTAGGTGAGGCACTCAATCAGCGTTGGCCCACCGCCAACCCTCGCCCTCTCGACAGCTTCTTTAGCAACCTCAAAAACAGCATCGACATCGTTTCCATCAACCGTTACACCGGGTAAGCCATAGGCAGCCGCCCGCTCAGAGATCTTCTCGACCTTCATGCTCTTGGTGGTTGAGAAGCTCATGCCGTACTTGTTGTTTTCACATACGAAGACAACGGGCAGGTCCCAGACAGCAGCCAGGTTTAGTGCCTCGTGAAAGGCACCCTCATTGGTTGCGCCGTCTCCAAAGAAGGAGACCACGACGTTGTCCCTGCCCTGCATCTTCTGAGCCAGGGCTGCACCCGCCGCAATTGGTATGCCGCCGGCAACGATTCCATTGGCACCGAGGTTTCCGGTCTCGACATCTGCGATGTGCATGCTCCCACCTCGACCACGGCAATAACCGGTCTGCTTTGCCAGCAGCTCGGCCATCATTCGGGTGAGGTCCGCGCCCTTAGCAATGCAGTGCGAGTGTCCCCTGTGAGTGGAGGTGATGTAGTCCGTCTTCCTGAGGGCAGCACACACTCCGGTTGCAACTGCCTCCTGGCCAATAGAGAGGTGCATGGTCCCGTGCATCAGGCCCCTTGCAAAGAGGCCGTCAACGGCCTCCTCAAAGAATCGAATTGCAAGAAGAGACTCAAGTGATGCACTGGCAGCCTCCTTGTTCGCAGAGATCGTGCCCTGCTCAGGGGCGAACAAAGGGGTGATGGTGGCCATTTTTTCCTTCACATTTATGCTGACAATTGTGCAGCTAGGGGAAATTATGGCAATTCAAAGGGGCAATTTGGGTCCTCGTCACTTGCACATTCGTGCAAAAAGTGCATTTGGTTGCGAGGGCTTAGGCTGAATGGGTGCTCTGGCGACTAATTCAAATTTCTAGGCCCGTTCTCTGGGTCAACACCATTGGTACAACCGTCATGGGCATGTGGCTCGCCGGTTACATCTGGAACTGGGGGATCCTGCCAATCCTGATCTGGGTGACCTTCCCCTTCAACCTCTTGATCTATGGAATCAACGACATCTTTGACCAAGAGACGGACAACATTAACGCTCGTAAGGGCTCCTATGAGGGTGCCCACATCTATCCCAACGAAGTTAGGCCAATCTGGATTGGCGTCATAGTCACCAATGTCCCATTTCTTATTTACTTTGCCTTGACTCTGCCATGGCAGGCAGTTGCCTGGATGGTCGCCTACAGCCTGTTCTTTACCTTCTACTCAGCACCTCCGCTGAGGTTTAAGGCGAGGCCATATCTAGATAGCTTCTCAAATACCGACTACGCCTTCCCCTTGGCTTTTGTCCCGCTGGCCCTTGGTCACGAACCGCTCTGGCTGGGAGTAATTGGACTAATGGCATGGTCAATTGCCAAGCACGCCTACGATGCCATTCAAGACATCCCTCAGGACAGCGACACTGGAATCACCACCACGGCAGTTCACCTTGGCGTGAGGGGGACACTTGTTTGGTCGGGTATCTGGTGGCTGGTCTCGACCGTCTTCTTTGGCCTTGTGAATATCCCGCTGGCCATAGCCAACCTTCTTATCGCCGGCTACCTTGTTCTCTCGGTCTGGCAAAAGCCGACTCCCGAAAAAGCTCACGATGTCTATAAGTACTCAATCGCCTTTCCCTATGTTGCCGGCGCCGTGGCAGGGATTCAGCTTGTGGTTGGAATCACCTTCGGGGTCTATCCATAAATGCCTAAAAACATAGTTGTCATCGGCGCTGGCTTAGGAGGCCTCACCTCGGCCGCCCTACTCGCCCAGAAGGGTCACAAGGTGACGGTTCTGGAACAGGGGGACTGGATTGGTGGCAAGAGCCGAAGGATCGAGGTCGCTGGTCAGGTAATTGACACAGGCCCGTCGCTCTTTACCTTTCCAGGGGTGTGGGAAACCTTCCTGGCAAAGTATCAAGAGCTAGGTGGCAAGCTGCCCAAAGATCTAGAGTTCATTCGGCTTGCGGAAGTTGGAAGGTACTTCTTCCGAGGAGACCAGATTGATATCCCTGTGCCTGAGAGTCATCAGTGGCACAAGCCCTGGCAAAAGTTTGTTGCTCAGCACAAAGCCCTTGAGGGGCCCATCACCACTCTGCTTACCTCCGCCCCATTGGACCTAAAAGCTCTTCCTGCTCTTGGCAAACTTCTCAATGTCTACGGAACCAGGCTCTCAACCAACAACTACCTCAATTCGTTGAGTTGGATGCCTGAGGGTCTGAAAGACCTGATTGCCATCCACACGCTCAATGCAGGAGTCTCGCCAGACCAGACCCTGCCGATCTATGCCTCAATGACCGCCATCATGAGCGAGCAGGGTATCTCTGTTCCAAGGGGCGGAATGAACGAGGTCCCCCAGCTTCTTGCAAAGCTGGCGGAGGAATCGGGAGCGGAAATATTGCTCGGCCAGCGAGTGATGTCCATTTCCAAACATGCGGTCAAGACCCAAGAGCGCAGCTACAGCGCTGATGTTGTGGTGTCATCGCTAGACGCCTCACTGACCGATGCCCTGATCTCCGGCAAGACGGCCAAGATGGCACCAAACCGCTCCTGCTCTGGGGTTGCGATTTATGCCGCCTTGAAAAACCCTCTTCCAGCTGGCACCGTCACCCACTCGGTTGTGATGCCCGACGATCCAGCAGATCTGTATCGGGCGCTGAAGTCAAACTCTTCTCCCAACCAGACAATGAGCTTTGTCAACTACTACGAGCCAGGACACATCTACTCGAACAAGAAGGCAACAGTTGCCGTATTGCTAACTGCCCCTGCCGACAGCGCTGACTATGACCTCAAGACTCCCTGGGTTAGGGACGAGCTCGACAGGGTCTCAAATTTGATCGGCTTAGAGCGCCCAATTGACGAATTGTTTGAAGACTTCAAAGTGCTAAACGCAAATTACTTTGAGGGGTTTGGTGCGCTTGGTGGTGCCCTCTATGGAGCTAAGAATCCGCTTTGGCAATCCGGACCATTTCACAACCCCAGTTACCGAAGCCTGACTAAGCCATGGCTGTATCGGGTTGGGGCATCGGTTCACCCGGGTGGAGGAATTCCGGCGGTGATGGGTGGGGCTATGAACTCGATTTCGAGCTTGATCTAGTTCTCGTCTTCTGCTTCCGCTTCGACAACTACCTCGTCTACATCCTCGGCAACCACTTCAGGCTCCAACGGCTTGCGGCTTTCCTCAATTGTCTTGCGGCGGCTGATAGCCATCTCTTGCTCAGGAGTTAGCAGTGACTTGGTTTCGGCAATGAACTCTTCAATCGCATTCTGCTGTGAGGGGAGCCTGCTGAGACGGGCCTCGGCGTCCTGAATGGCTGCCTGAGTTATCTCGAGGGAACGCATTGAGAGCTTCTCCGCTCGAGATCTAGCGTCAGCAATAATGTTCAGAGCCATTGACTCGGACTCGGCAGCTAGCCTGTCAGCTTCCGTTCTCGCGTTCTCCAAAGTTTGCTCGGCATTTTGGATTAGGGAACTCGCCTCCGCGGTGGCGGCACGAAGCTCTCGCTCCGCCTCATTGCGCATGTCTTCGGCTTCCTTTTGAACCCTGCGGAAAATCTCCAGAGCCTGCTTCTCGCCCTGGTCGATCTTCTCGCGAATCTCAGACTCAATCTCAGCGTTGCGCTTCAGAAGGCGAGCGTTCTCCGTCTGAATCTTCTCGACCTCTGATTGGAGCTCCGCCTTAACTCTTGCGACGTAGTTGTCAGCATCGGAACGAACAACAGCAGCTTCCTTGTCAAGTTGCGCTCGCTCTGCCTGAACCCGCTGCAGCTCGTCCTCAGCCTCTTCCTTAATTTGTCCCGAGTCGGCTCGGGCCTGTGAAAGTAACGACTTAGCCTCACGCTGGGACTTGGCCCTCAGCTTTGCTACCTCGTCCTCTGCCTCAAAGCGAATTCTCTCGGCTTCAGCCTTCGCCGTTTCGCGAGTCTTCAGGGCATCTTTGCCGGCATCGTTGATCAGCTTTGCAGCTTCACTTTCTGCAAGTCGCAGGGTTTCTTCAAACTTCGCACCAAGCTGCGCGTAGCCGGGAGACTTTGCGGCTTTGAGCTGCTCTTCGACCTCAACGAGTCTCTCGCGCAGATTTTGCTGCTCTCGAACGGCAAGAGAGTTATAGCTCTCTAAGTCTGAAAGAGTCTTCTGGAGCCATGCAACGTATTGGTCAACCTCAATACGGTTGTAACCACCAACGGCCGTGCCGAATACCTTCTTAGTTGGCTCGCTCATAGCTGAAAAGGCTAGCCCAATCTGGGGCTATTTACTAGTCTTGCGGCTGCGCTTTGGCGACTTGGCGCTGGATTCTCGCTCAGCCCTCTTCCTATCAAGCCTTGCGCGGCGTGACTCCGATAGGGCACTTGATGAAAAGTACTTGGATGACTCGGGATTGAAGTCGCTTTCCCCTGCCTGACTGAGGGAACCCTTCCAAGAGCTTATTTGCTCCTGGAACTCACCCTCATCAGAAGCCGCGAAGTTAACGTCGGGAGCCGACTCCTGCGTTCGGCTAACCGAAAACAATCGCCTGATTATCCGTCTAATTTGCTTCAGCTCCTTGGGGATCGAGAGTTATTCGCCCTCGGTTTGCGAGTCTAGTCTCCCCAAGACTTCGGGATCGGGCTCATAACGAAACTCGCCTGTCCAGCCAGCATCAATACCCTCACCGCCGACGATAAGCCCGTCTTCTATAAAAACTAAGAAGCTTCCGTAGTCCGGATGAGAGAGCGAATACCCTTGCTCGGTCTCCTCGATCACCGTTGCCTCTTCGCTAAGCATTGCCCAAGCCGAGTAAACCGTGAAGAGCTCTTTCTGCTCGACTCCAACCACATCATCAAACTCGAGGTTGTAAAGAGCAGCTAAGAACTCCTCGCCTGGTTCGTAGGTGAGAATGTAGCGGTCACCGGCAGAGGTCACTTCCTCTGTCATACCGTTTTCAAGAAACAGCTGGTAGCTATCCCGTATGACATCTGCATAGGTAACCACCTCATCAGGAGCCTCAGGTGCAGCAGTTGCAATGAAGTTCTTGACCGCAGGCAGAGATTCAGCTTCCGGGAGGGCTTCCCCGGAAGCGCAGCCAGTCAACAGCGGCACTATAACAGCGAGGGCTAGAAGCTTTTTCATACGCCGAAAAGCCTAGTTGAAGTCGCTAAAACAAGATTTTCACAGCCCCTTGAAACATAAGATTGCCCGAGGAGCGTGCAAGTGCAAAACATGATTCAGGCCACCAGGGCTCGCTGGTCATTGGCTCTGCTGTTTTTGGTAATGGGCGTCAGCTCTATGGCGTGGGTGCCAAGAATCCCAGAAATAAAAAGTGACCTCGGGCTCAATGATGCCCAGTTTGGTCTCATGCTTGCTGCCAGCAGCGTGGGGGCGGTGCTGGGTGCTCAATACTCAGGTAGGTTGGTCCATCGCCTGGGCTCCAAAAACACCCTGAGAATTTCGCAATTTGTGATGCCGCTTGGTGTCATCACCATGGGCCTCACGATGACGGTGCCGGGAATCATGGCGGGCTTGTTTGTCATGGGCCTGGGCTACTCAGCGATGGATATTGCCGCTAACTCTCAAGCAGTGATTGTTGAGAAGCTAGCCAAGAAAAGGTTCCTGGCTTCTCTTCACGGAGCCTGGTCGATAGGCACCTTTTTCACCGCGATTTTTGGCGGAGTAGTAGTTGGAGTCCTAACCCCAGGTCAGAACCTTTTGGTGCTTGGCATTGCAGCGGTCTTCATTTTCATCCCCCTCACAGAGCAAATGCTTGCGAGTGATCTTGACGATCACAAGGGAGCGGAGGGCACAAGCTCAAAGATGCCGTGGTTTGGGGGCAAATACATCTTGCTCTGGGCATTCGCAATTGGGTCGCTGGGCAGCTTTGTTGCAGAGGGTGCATCGATGGACTGGGGTGGCATTCTTCTTGCAGAGCACATGGGAGTGGCGCCCGGCTTCACAGCCTCGGTGTTTGCAACCTTCTCTCTTGCGATGATCATCTCTCGCTTTACCTCTGACCGAATTATGGAGGTTCACGGCAGCTACAAAACGGTCTTGTACGCGGGAATTTTTGGCGGCGGCTTTTGGGCAATCAGCATCCTCACCGCTGTACCCCTGTCTGCAACTAATCCAATTGCTGCGATGATCTTGATCAACGCCGGCTTTTTTGCTGCAGGACTTGGCATCGGCCCAATCTTCCCCGCCTACATCCTGGCGAGCGCCGAAATTCCAGGCGTTCCGCCATCACTGGGGATAGCTCGAATTGGAGTCATCTCAATTGCCGGCTACTTTATTGGCCCAACCATTACTGGCTTTATCTCTGAGCTAACAACTCTGCCGATCGCATTGATGTATCCGGCAGGGGCACTCATTCTCTCTGGTTATCTCGCCAGGTTTCTAAAGCAAGTCAAATAAAAAGAAACCCATCAAGTCGTGAAATTCTTGATGGGTTTCAGCACGCCTGGAGGGACTCGAACCCCCAACCTTCTGATCCGTAGTCAGATGCTCTATCCATTGAGCTACAGGCGCCTGGTGCAGAAGCCGAGTCTAACGGACTCAGCCGGCGAAGATAACCCCCTAAACCAGAGGCCTAAGAGCCCGGATCACAGGAGAGAATCTCGGCGGAGACGGAGGGATTTGAACCCTCGAGGGGCTTTTGGGCCCCTACCCACTTAGCAGGCGGGCGCACTCGACCAGGCTATGCGACGTCTCCAGTGCCCTGAAAGCCTATAAGAAAACGCTTTGCTTTAGAAACTAGCTTGAGCAGCTCTTGACCGAGGCGTTGGTGCCCTGTACCCATTCCGGCAAGATGTCCTCGGACTCGCTCACTGAGCCCTCAGTTGGCTCTAGGCCCTCCTCAGATTCCACCTGGGCTGGCTGGCTGTCTTCTGCCACGACAGCACCGGGTCCGATGTTTGGCTCTGCCAGGACTAGCGGTTCATCATTGGCGAGCTTGTCAAAGAGCAATGTCGCTCGCTCAGTGGAGACACCGACCCTTCCAGCGAAGTCGCCCTCTAAGTCATAAACCGGCAGCTTCAGGAATGTGATCTTTTCCAGGTCAACGTCGTTGACCTCCCTAGCCATGCCATAGATAACGCCAAGGTCTGTGAGGCTTCTGGAGAGGGTCATGTTGTTCAGTGCTGCCGTGCCCAAACGGAACATGGTGAATGGGTTAGTCAGAGCACCCTCATCCTTGAGCTTTCTCACCAGAGAAGTCAGGAAGACCTGCTGGTTGGAAATTCGGGAGAGGTCAGAGCCATCGCCGACACCATGGCGAGTTCGCAAGAAAGCAAGTGCCTCCTCACCGATTAATGTGTGTTCCCCGGCATCGAGATAAAGCTGCGTGTAGTCATCATCGATTGGCTCAGCGACACAGACATCAACTCCACCGACCGCTTCGCTCATCGCAATTACGCCCTTGAAGTCGATCATTGCCAAGTAGGGGATCTCAATGCCAGTGAGAGACTGCACAGCTAGCAGCGTGCAGGCAGGGCCGCCATAGTTCATAGTCGCATTTATTTGGGCAAACTCTTTGGCCGGGTATGGAGCACCACCCTCGGGGTTGGGACACTCGGGAACTGCAATCATTAGGTCCCTTGGAAAGCTCATCGCTACCGCGTTGGAGCGCTCCTCGTTGATGTGAAGGAGGATGATTACGTCTGCAAGCTCTGCACCAACCGGTCCATAAGCAGTGGAACCCTGACCCTCGCGTGTATCTGAACCTATAAGTAGAAGGTTGATTGGGCCGTTTATCTCCTCGGCAGTCGGAAGGTCGAAGGTCTCGCCGTCAGTTGAAAAAACCTCAATACCGGCCGCTCTGAGTTGTGTGGAGACATAAACCACTCCACCACCAAGAGTCACCATCGCTACGGTAACAATCGCTGCTATGGCAAGGAGCAAATAGCGAATCCAGCGCCTTCGCTTTGGGCGCTCTGGTTCAATAAATTGGAACTCTGATTGGCTCAATCGTCTGCCTATGAAAACTAGACTTTGGTTATGTTAGACACTACGGCAATAAGCAACCTTTCCCAAAGAATTCCCAGCGATTTCATTGTTGGAGCCGCGACCGCCTCTTGGCAGGTGGAAGGTGATAGCGCGGGGCGAGGTCGCAGCATCTGGGACGACTTTGCTGCCGTTCCCGGAAACATTGCCGATGGCACAGTCGCAGACCCTGCGTGTGACCACGTAAATAGGTTGGAAGAGGACCTCGACCACCTAGCATGGCTGGGCGTCGATGCCTATAGATTCTCGGTTTCCTGGCCCAGGGTGATGCCGCAGGCAAAAGGTGCAAGCGAGCAAGGCC